>PMDX01000071.1 GCA_003154635.1 Actinomycetota bacterium
AAGGGGGCTCTCATGGAGGAGTTCGACGTTGTCGTGGTGGGCGGCGGACCGGGTGGCTCGATGGCAGCCAGGACGGCCGCGGAAAAAGGATTGAAGACCGTCTTCTTCGAGAGGGGCAGGAAGCCGGGCGAAAAGAATTCATCGGGGTGCGGGCTGGGCCAGAGGTGGTGGAAAGACTACCCGGAGCTCATGGAGAAGATCATAGAACTCCCTTCGGCCCGCAAGGTGGAGATGGTGGTGATCAACCTCCTGGACGAGCACGATCGCGTCCGGTACCGAAGCGGCACCACCGGCTCGGACCTCTGCGCCAACCGTTTTGGGAACGGGAGGGGGATGGATGGCGTGAGCGTCTACAGGAAGGACCTCGACCCGTTTTTCGCGGACCTGGCCGTGGACGCCGGCGCGGAGCTGCGCACCTCGACCCTCGTCAACGATGTCATCATGGATAACGGCATCGTAACCGGGGTGAAGACGGATGAGGGCGAATCAATCAAGGCCGGTATCGTCATCGCGGCGGACGGAGCGATGTCCACGTTGGCCAGGAAGTCCGGCATGCGCAACCGGTGGGGCGGTGGTTGCACGCTCGTGCCACAACTCGACTTCTCCTGCGACGAGAAGAAGATGGATGACGTGATAGGCAACGCCGAGTGGGTCTGGTTCGGGCCGCTCTACGGCACCTACCAGGTCAACTTCCGGGACGGCTTTCACATAGGCGCGGGCCAGTGGGTGAGACCGGACTGGGACGATAAGCCCGTGGACATGATGAACAAGCTGGTCCAGATGGCTCCGTTCCAGGCCATGTGCCGCTCGATAGACGCGAAGCCGAGGGAATACCAGGCACACCTTCTCCCCTGGCTGAAGGAGCCGCCAAAGACCTACATGGCGGGCATGATGCTGGTAGGAGACGCGGCGGGGTTCCCCTGCCCGCTGGAGGCCGAGGGTGTATGGCACGCGATAATTTCCGGCAAGATAGCGGCGGAGACCGCCGCCTGGGCCCAGTCGAAAGGGGACGTCTCGGAGCGAGCGCTCGCCGAGTACGAGCGCCGCTGGAAAGCCTCCGATCTCGGCAAAGAGCACGAGTTCGGGGAAGAGTTCGTCAACCTGTGGGACAGCTCCGTCTTCGACCCGAAGCTCATGACGAGGCAGGTCCAGCTGCTGCTGGAGTTCTCGATGCTGCACCCGTTTTCCATCGTGTTCGACTGGGGAGACGCGCACATGGACTGCTTCAACCAGCACCTGGAGCACCTCCTGGACCTCCTTCCCGAGTTCGGAGAGTTCGGCAAGACCTACGTCGCTCCCCTGGCACGGGGCATATGGCCCCGGAATGTGAAGCACATCCTGCTCATGCTGAAGCCCCGCGTCCCGGGACTCAAGCACGTCTCCGACGAGAGGTACTTCAAGGTAATAGCGAAGCTCTCGAAGCCTCTTGCCCCGTTCCTGGACCCGAATGCCAGACAAGAGGCGCCGCTGCCTCGGGGAAGCCTGTAGAGAGAGGAGGATGGCCAGATGGAAGAGAACAAGATCGATTACAAGAAGCTCGTCAAACGGGTGGACTCGGACCAGATGGGAGACTTCATAACGTTCGACGAGTCAAAGTGCAACGGCTGCGGCAAGTGCGCGCTCGTCTGCTCCTTCAGCCTCTGGTCGGTGAACGGGGATAAGGCGAAGCTGTCCCCGAGGTACCAGGAACTGTGCCTCGAGTGCGCGGGTTGCTGGGAGATATGCGAGCGGGAGGCTATCGACTTCTGGTACCCGAAGGGCGGCACGGGGGTCGTAATAGAGTTCGGTTAAGGGTCAATGCATTTCGAAATGCCGCGAGAAAAGAGAAGTCTTTTGTCTAACGAAGGCAGAAGACACAATGCCTAGACGTCGTTCTCTCGGACGCGGCATCCGACTCAACAAGAGATAGAGTGAGATTGAAAGAGGAGCTGATAATGAATAACGGGTTCAGTTCGGAGACGGGTTCGCTTGCGGAAATTAGAGAGGCTATTGTGGAACGAGTCGTTCCCGAAACGTACAGCGACACAGCAGCATTGCCAATGGGGGACTTTCTCGGGATGATGGGAGGGTTCACAGCCATTGTTTTCGCGGTCGCGACCAATATGTATACACCGGCAGCCACAGCGGCCCATGCAGGCGCAAGGGCTTTGCACGGAGTCAGCGTCCACAACCCGGTGGCGTTAGTGTGCTTTGTCATGGGGGCCATGTCGTTCGTGGTTGGATCGTTCTGTATTCTGGCGCGCTTCATAAACCCTAATGTGAGATGGATAAGAACCCCCGGGTGGTTCTATGGATTCACTGCAACGGCAATACTGATAACTTGCATCCTGGGGCTGGTCGCACCACCTGGCATAATGGGAGCAAAGGCCAGCATCAGTATGGGTTTGATATTGGAGATGTGCGCGGCAGCGATGATGGGCCTGGGCGCATTACTCAAGTTCGATTTCTAGCCGACGGACCGAAAGAATATCGGGATGCCTGTCTGGCTGGCGGGCATTCCGGCACAAATGCCTCTCATCCTGTTGGAAGGACGAGGGGCATTTGTGCTGAAGACGTGTCGTTCTCCAGAGGATTGCCTCGATAAGTTCCGACCCCGGCCCTACCCGCGGTCATGCCCGGTCTTCTCGTCGAGGAACTCCAGAGCCACCTTGGTTATCCTGTTATTGCGCAGCTTCTCGACCTTGACCGAGATCCCGTTGTAAACAAAAGTCTCACCCGCGATCGGCAGATGGCCGAGCACCTTGAGCACAAGACCACCGACTGAATCGATATCAGCGGGCCCGGGTATATCAACCGGCAATATCTCGGATAGGTCCTCGAGGTTCATCCGGGCGTCGACCCTGTAGTGGCGGTCGTCGATCTTTTCGACGAGGTTCACTTCGAGGTCGTACTCGTCGAATATCTCGCCCACGATCTCCTCGAGGAGATCCTCGATCGTCACGAGCCCTACGACGGTCCCGTACTCGTCGACGACTATCGACATATGGACCTTTCTTTTCTTGAGGTCATTCAACAATTCGCTCAGGACCTTGGTCTCGGGTATGACGATCGCTTTCCGGAGGATATCTTTGATCGGATGATCGAGTTTGTCTTCAAGAAGATGCGCCATGAGGTCCTTTGCGTAGAGCACGCCCGCTATATTGTCCAGCTCACCCATGTATACGGGTATGCGCGAGTGCCCGTACTCCATTACCGTCACAAGGGCTTCTTTCATCGAGGAGTCCGCGGGAAGCGTGACCATGTCCGGCCTTGGGACCATGACCTCCCTTGCAAGCGTATCGGAGAATTCGAAGACGGAGTGTACCATCTCCTTCTCTTCTTCCTCTATGACGTCCTGCTCCTCCGCGAAGCTGACAAGGGCTTTAATCTCGCCCTCCTCGGTTATTATGCCTTCGTTTAGGTCTATCTTGCGCCCGAACAACATGAGCACTCCACTGGCGATCAGCTCGAGCAACCAGGTGAGCGGGCGGAATATCCTGCTGAGAAGAGTAACCGGTCTCGTCACCCACAGCGCTATTCCCTCAGAGTTGTGGCTTGCCGCGGATTTCGGGACCAACTCGCCAAAGATAAACATCAGTGCGGTTATAAAGACAGTGCCGATAGCGACGCCGAGGCCGGTGTTGTGAGTGAGCCTTATCGTCAGCCAGGTCGCGAGTGACGCGGCGGTCAGCTGCACCGCGGTTACCAGCAGCAGAATCGTCGGATAGAAGAAGTCGGGTTTATCGAGCAATCTCTTGAGCTCATCGGCCTTCTTGACCTTCTTCTCGACGAGATAGCGCACGCGAATGCGGCTTACCCGCATAAGCGCGGTCTCGCAAGCTGCAAAATACGCTGCAAGCAGTGTAAGCACCAGCATTGCGATCAAGCCAAGTGCGGTTCCCATTGACTAAGCTCCCATTAACAGCAGGTAGAGGTATTGTGCCGCGAAGACCATTAACGAATCCAATCAATCCACCGGTCTGTCCCTGTCACCGCTGCTCATAACCGGCAAAGTAGACGCCCTTGGGCAACCTGCCGGAGAGCAGGCGCGGTTGCATGTAGCCGGGGGCGCAGATCGTGGACGGGTCTCCATCGCTGATAAACCGCTGCTCGGGGTGCGTGTCGAAGTAGGCCAGCCAGTAGCCGGATCCGTCCGTGCCCTTGCCGGTCTGCGGGTCGTAGTCCATCGCCTGGATGCGGGGCAACTCGGCGCCCGGGTTCTTGTAGTGATACTGGGGGTAGAGGGGATTCGACCCGACCAGGAGCACCCATTTCATGTTGTAGGTGGCTCCATTGTAGGACCCGTGGAACATCAGGTCGTGGTTTTTCGGCATCACACCGTCGGGGAGGCACAGAGTGTCGACCTTGACATTCGGGTCGATCGATTTCATGTTCGATATCGAGGCGCCGATCTCTTTCTGGACGTCCTGATCGCTCAGCTTCCCCAGCGGGATGTGCGAGACCGTGTGATCGGCGAACTCGAAACCGTGGCTCGCCAGATACTCGACTTTTTCCTTTCCCATGCCAGGCTGCTCGAAGAGGCTCGGGAGGTAGCTGAAGACCGCCGTGCACCCGAAGTCCGGATGTTTGTGGTAGAACGCTTCCATCATCCCGACCGCGCAATTGGGGTCGATGACCTTCTTGCCACCCTGGTCGATGTACCGGAACTGTGAAACGGTCGAGTCGTCGAAGGTGAAGATAACCGGCGTGGTACCGGCTGGTGTATTGATGTGCCCGCTCAGGAAGTCGCTGTACTTGATGAGGCGGTATCCTTTTGCGTAAAGCGTCTCGAGATCCCTCTTGAAGTTGCCTATGCTCCGGGTGAAACTTCCCTCTGTGGCGGCAATGCGATGGTACTCGAGGATCATGACCATGCCGAGCTCGTTCGGTCGGATGCCCTTCTTCAGGAGTGACTGGACATCCACGCTGTGAGAGTTCCCACTCCCGGCCTGGACGGAGTTCAGCGCGGCCGTGCCCTTGTTGGACCCATGGACGAAGATGACGACCGCGAGAACCGTTACAGCGGCTACCGCCAGGACCAGTATGAAAAGGCGCCTGCGCCTCCTGCGATACGGGTTGGGCTTGCGGTCCATTTCGCCACTGCCATTCCCTTTTTCGTGCCGCTCCACCTTCCTCACCCGATATCCTCGCGATTCCGTTGGGTTGGGCGCGTCTTTTGTACGGTATTCTCCATTTGTCTCCTCCAACGCCGTGATTCTACTACGAATCGCTCCTTTCCGGCGTGGTTTTTTAGCACGCTCCCCTACCGACCTCTCCATATCACCACCTGGCCTCGTGTTTTCATTATGCTTTTTTGAACTACGCGGTATCCACCAGGCGTGCAAGATTCCTGAGTCGGCATGCGAGGACCAGCGAACAAACGACCCNNGATGTTGTTGACTCGTTTCGCTAAATCAGCTTGCTGCCGGTGCTAGGAGCTTTGAATTGAATCAAGGTACTCCACGAGCTTGTCCAGCGTCTTGTCGCTTATCACGTGCTCGATCTCACAGGCGTCTTTGTCCGCCAGCGCCTCGTCCACCCCGAGCACGTCTGTGAAGAAATGCTTGATGGTGTCGTGCTTGCGGGCCAGCCCTTTGGCGATACGCTTACCCTTGGCGGTCAGCTTGATTTGTTGGTACTTATCGTGGGTAACGAGAGCGCTCTCGACCATGCGGTCCACCATCTCGGAGACGCTGGGCTTCGATACGCCGAGCGACGTGGCGAGGTCTTTCACCCGTACTTCGCTGCCGCCACTCTCGCCCAACTCGTAGATGGTCTCGAGGTACCTCTCGAAAGCTCCGGGCATTATCGGGCGCCTCCTTTATCCGCCTGGGGACATTCCCGGCCGAAGATGCACGTCTTGCACGACACGACTCCGCAACGGTCGCATTCCGCGGGCTTGTAGAGGGAGAGTTTCCCCTTCTTCTCGAGGAACTCGAGCATCTTCTCGAGCGCGCTCTCCTCTATGTGGAGCCGCGAGGCGAGGTCCTTGACCGTGACGGGCCCGTTCGCATTTTCGATCTCAGCCAGTATCTCTTCGAACATGCTACTACTTTCCTCCAAACAGCAGGCCAACCCTGTAAATCAGGAAGGCTACGAGCCACGCCAGCGCGAGCGAGTAGGCTATGGCAAACGCCGCCCACTTCCACGAGCCGGTCTCTTTCTTTATCACGGCCACCGTCGCCAGGCAGGGGGTATAAAGCAGCGTGAAAGCCATGAACGTATAGGCCGTCAGCGGGGTGAAGATCGTGTGCAGCTTGGTCGATATCGCCACCTTGTTCTGCCCGACGCCGAGCAGCGCGCCGAACGTGCTCACGATTATCTCCTTGCCGAAGAAACCGAACATCAGCGCGACGACCGCGCGCCAGTCGAAGCCTAGCGGCTTTACGAGCGGTTCAAAGAAGCGTCCGATCATTCCCGCGATGCTCGAGGGGCTTCCGTAGCGCACGCCCCAGGGCAGGTAGGAGAGGATCCAGACTATGACCGAGCCGGCCAGGATCACGGTGCCTGCCTTGCGCAGGAACATCGAGCCCCGCTCCCACATGTGGATGAACGTGCCCTTTGCGGTCGGCCATCGGTATGGGGGCAACTCCATGACAAACGGCTCGCTCTCGCCCCGGAAGATGGTCTTTCTGAACAGCTTCGCCATGGCTATGGCGAGGATGATCCCCAGCAGGTAGAGGGAGAACGTCACGGTGCCCTGGTTGGCGGTGAAAAACGCCGCGGTGAAAAGAGCGTAAATCGGCAGGCGAGCGGCGCACGACATCAGTGGGTTCACCAGTATGGTGATCATCCTGTCCTTCTCGCTCTCGAGCGTTCGGGTCGCCATCACCGCGGGCACGTTGCAGCCGAAGCCCATGACCATGGGGATGAAAGACTTACCGTGCAGGCCGAGCCAGTGCATGATGCGGTCCATGATGAACGCGGCACGCGCCATGTATCCGGTGTCCTCGAGTATCGAGATGCACAGGAAGATGATGAGAATCTGCGGCAGAAAGACCAGCACCGACCCGACCCCGCCGATCACGCCGTTGGCCAGCAGGGAGCGGAGCCAGACAGGCGAGGTGATGTTCGTGTTGACCATGTTGGCGAGCGCGTGCATCAGGCTTTCGATCCAGTGCATCGGGAACTTGCCGAAGTAGAAGGTCACAAAGAACATCAGCCACATGAAGAACGCGAAGAACGGAAAGCCGAGGACGCGGTTCGTGAGGATGCCGTCGATGCGGTCCGATTTCGAGGCGTATCCCTCGCGCTCGCGCTTGACCGCCTCGCGGACGATGCCGGCGACGTACCCGTAGCGGTTATCGACGATTATCGTCTCGATGTCCTCCCCGAATATGGAGAGCAGGTGCCGCCTGCTGTTGTCCAGCTGCCTGAGGACCGGCGCGTCCGGCCCGGCTATGCGCTCGACATCCTCTTCGACGCGCTCGTCCTCCTCGAGCAGCTTGACCGCGATCCATCGCGCCGAGTACTTCCCGAGCAGCTCGGAGGACAGCGCCTCGCCGCTCGCGATCGCATTCTCGAGCTTGCCGACCTCCTCTTCGGCTTCCCGCCCGTACACGACCTGGACCCCGCGGAACTTCACCTCTCCCTGGATGGCTTTGCCGATCGTCTCCTTCAGGTCTTCCGTCCCTCGGTTACGCAGGCTCACCATAGGCACGACCGGCACGCCCAGGAGTTCGGACAGGAGGTCAATGTCTATTTTCACGCCGCGGCTCTCGGCCACGTCCATCATGTTGAGGGCGATGATGAGTGGCACCCCGAGCTCGAGGAGCTGTGTGGTCAGGTAGAGGTTGCGCTCGATGTTGCTCGCGTCGACGACGTTGACGACCGCGTCCGGCTTCTCGCCCCCGATGAAGTCGCGGACGACGACCTCCTCGAGGGAATATGCCGTGAGGCTATACGTGCCAGGGAGGTCGACGATATTGAACTGGAGGCCGCCGCCGCGGCTGGTGCCCTCTTTCTTTTCGACGGTCACCCCGGGCCAGTTCCCTACGTGCTGGCGCCCGCCGGTGAGGTTGTTGAACACCGTAGTCTTGCCTGCATTGGGGTTGCCGGCCAGCGCCACCACGTAGCCCGTGTTCTTAGCAGCCATGCCGCCCGCCTAGCTACCGCCGCCGGGGCCGGGATCCGGCTCGGCCGGCCGCACCATGATCTTCGCGGCGACGCCCTTCGCGAGGCCGATCCTCGTGTCTTTCACTGCGACGATCACGGGGCCTGTTACGGCGTTTTGAACGACGGTGACGGTCTGTCCGGGGGAGAGCCCCATGTGCTGGAGCCGGTGCTCGAGCCTGTGGCCGCGGTCCGCATGGTACTTGTGCGCGGCTTTGTAGGTCATGACCGGGCCGGCGTGGGTCTCGGCGGAGCCTTCGTGGACGTGATGGCGCAGGCCCCGGACCTCGACAAGCGTCCCGGACTCGCCGGGGCGCATGAAACCGAGAGGTATGAGGCCGGCATCACTCACATGGCACCTCGACCCATATGTTTCCGGCCTCTTTCTTGCGGAGGGAGAGGTTGAAGCCGTTCAGCTTCAATTCCATGGGATCGCCGAGAGGCGCGACCCTCTCTACTGTGAAGCGAGTGCCTCCCACGACGCCCATGTCCATCAGGCGGCGCCTCAACAGGCGCGAACACTCAAGTTTATCTATTGTCCCCGTTATTCCGGGCGACACGTCGCCCAGGCGCACTGTGCACATGCGGACGGGAGCCTCTTCGGCGCTCCCACGCTTCCTGGTCCTCGCTCTGTACATCCGCTCTCCCATCCTCAGCATCTTTGTTGAAGCCTCCAAAGATTAGGCTTGCCTAACATATCCTGATTAGAGAGTAGCACCGGTCACCGGGCGTGTCAATGGTGATAGGCTTCGGAAATCGGTTTAACTGTTTATACTGATAGCGTCGACGGCTGGAAATGGGAAACAAGGCGGTTTGTAATGGATTATCCGAAATGGATGCTGGATGCAATCAGGTGTCCGGAAACGAAGGAACCACTTCAGATCAAAGAAGATCACCTGCTGAGGGCGGACGGACTGGAGTATCCGATCATCGACGGGATCCCCTCGCTTGTGTTTCCTCCCGAGCTCGTGGGCCAGGACAAGAAATTGAACAGGTTCTACGATCTTTTTGCTCCCCTCTATGACCTGAGCGAGAGGTTTTTCGGGAGGCTTATCACTGGTATCGATATTCGAGAGGGTCGAAAAGAAATAGTTTCGCACCTGGGCCTTCGATCAGGGATGACGGTGTTGGAGGTCTCTCCAGGACCTGGGGTCTTCCAGCAACACATATGGGACAAGATCACCCCAAACGGTGAATTGGTAGCGCTGGACCTGTCCCTGGGGATGCTGAGACAGTGCCGGAAGAAGCAGGGCCGACTCGGGACGCACTTGATCCAGGGCAACGGGGCGTATCTGCCGTTCATGGACGGGAGCTTTGATGCACTGTTCCATTTCGGAGGCTTGAACCTCTTCAACGAGCCTGAAAAAGCGTTGTCAGAGTTTGTCCGAGTGGTCAGGGATGGCGGCATTGTGTCCTGGGGTGATGAAGGCTTTGCCCCAAGCGTTCCCGAGGGATGGAAAAAGCGGCTGTTGACCAGGGTGAACCCGGGGTTCTTAAAACCGATACCCACTGTACCCGACGGCACTACCGACGTTGCGGAATATGAAGTCTACGGTGGATTTGCTTACCTGGAAGTGGCAATAAAGGGGTAGAGGAAAACATCGCTCACTTGCCCCCTTGAAAACCGTGAGCCAACGCGACAGGACTGTGGTGACTTGAAAGCACCCGGGTGTGACTGTGTCTAAGGCCTTTAAACCGGGAATTATTGCAAGTCGGCTCAAGCACATTAAACCGGCATCAACCCCGGCAGATCATCACTTGGTTATAGCAATGACCTTGTACTTCTTGACCCCTCCCGGCGCCTTGACAGATACGACATCGCCGAGTTTTGAATTCATCAATGACATTCCGATGGGGCAGAGGTGAGATATTTTGCCTTCCCCGGGGTTCGTTTCGGTCGGACCGACAAGCCTGAACACCTGTTTCTTACTTCCGTCTCCAGTTTCCTCTATTTGCACAAGTGACCCGACACCAACCACTTCCGTGTTTATGTCACTGTCCTCAACAACCCTGGCCCTCGCCAGAAGCGTCGCGGTCTCGTTAATCTGTCTCTCCAATTGGAAATACGTATTTCTGGCTTCATCGTATTCGGCGTTCTCCGACAGATCTCCGTGGGCGATCGCGTTCTTCATCTGTTCTGAAACCTCTCGCC
>PMDX01000019.1 GCA_003154635.1 Actinomycetota bacterium
GACCGCCAGAACTGCGAGCTCCACTTCGATCAGGCGTCGGGCTTCAAATATTTCCTTCTGATTCTGATCGCTAATCATGAGGCTGACCGTCAGCGGATGAGTTATTCGCGACAAGTCTCCTTTACCAACAAACATCCCTTCGCCGGCCGACGTTCTGACGACCCCTGTTGCACTCAGGACTCTAATGGCTTCTCGTAATGAAGAGCGGCCAACGGAGAGGGTTTGTATCAATTCTCGTTCACACGGGAGCTTGTCTCCCGACTTGAGCTTGTGATCTATGATTAAGTCAACAATTCTCTCGACAATTTCGTCTGTGAGATTGGCGCGTGGAATGGCTCTAACCTGATCAAGTATTCTAGTCATTGATGAGTCACCTAATGTCTGGTAACTGATATGAATATATATGTATCAATGCGTAAGTATGTAAGTCAATAAGAATTTGAGACCAGGGGGCCGCGCCATCCCTTTCTCTCCCTCATAAGGCCACACCCTATCGCGCTCACCCGCCTCCCCGGTTTCCCGGCCCCTTCGGATTCACAACCACTCCCGGTGCGAGTAATGGGGGACGTTGCCAAATAGAACAAGTCAACCAGATTGGTGCCCCCGGGGACCTGCNNGGATACTTCTTCACATCCACCCCACATGACACTCGGCCCCCCAAGAATCGAAATCGCCTCTCCAGGAAATCAAGCACTTACGTCGCAAGAGGTGTCCGGTACCTTTCTTACAGTCCGGGGGAGAGGCCGACGAGGGGCGGCGGTCCACCCCTCTCGGTAGTGTCCGCGGGGAGGGCCGAGCCATTGCGTTACGTCCTGTGCAAGGGCGAGGGCCTTCCCCGCGAACGAAGCAGCGCGGGGGACGGCGTAGCCATTATTCTGCGAAGCGTAGTAGGTGATGACGGGTTTCACCTCGTTGGCCATTCTCATCTTTCGGGAACCACAGCATCGAGAAGGCGATCGCAGCCTCGGCTGGCAATCGTCACGCCTCTCAGGCGTCGGATGTCGGCCCCCGTTGTGACCGCCTCCACGATGCCGAAGACGTGTCTTTGACCATACGCCTTTATCTTGGCTTCTCACGGCGGGTCTTTGCCGACGCCGCTTTCTTCTTGATCGTGTCGCCTTGCTACACCCCCAGTTCCCATATCCGCTCGTGGCGTGTAGCATCGGTCAGATAACGTGCGCCACCCGGTTCTACTAAGATCAGATCCTCCACGTGAAAGCTTTCCTTGGGGTAGTCGTCGTTGTAGCCGACCTCGATCATCAACGTCATGCCTGGCTTGAAAGACTCGGTCACCCACGGGTAGAGCGAAGGTTCCTCATGCAGCCCGAGACCGATGTTGTGACCGAGAATGAACCACTTGAATTCGAGGCCGAGCCGGTCGTAGGTCTGTTCGCCGATCTTCGCGACCTCGCCCGCTGTTACGCCAGGCTTGATGGCATCGACAATCCGGTGCTTCACTTCGGTGAGTTTGGCGTGCACGTCCCGCTGCCATGGGGTGGCCTTCCCCATGACGGCCGTCCTGGCGATGTCTGAGTAGTAGCCGTCGATCGTGCCGCCAATATCGACTTTGAGAACTTTGCCGAGCTCCACCGGGCGGTCGAGCGCCATCCCGTGCCAATACCCGCTTCGATCGCCAGACGCAAGCAGCGGGGCAGTCACCATTTCGATGCCGTTGCGAAGCATTTCGTACTGTATCCGAGCAGAGATTTCTCGTTCACTGTTGCCGGGTCGTGCAGCTTTGAATGCGCTGTCGATGGCATCGCAGGTGATGTTGGCCGCGCGCGTGAGTACGGCTATCTCCGCCTCAGACTTGATGACCCGGATGGATTCCAGAAAGGCGTAGGCATCGACAAAGTCGGCCTTCGGCAGTCGCCTCTTAATGTCGACCAGGTGGGCCCCGGGAAACCATCGACCCTCGAATCCGAGGCGCCCTTCGGTCAAGCCGCGATCCCGCAGTACTTCCTCAAGGACGCGCATCGAATCGAGGCCTTCGCCCTTGTAACCGCGCATGTCCTTGACGAAGGTGCCACCCGAGCCCGGCATGTTCTCTGCCCTGCGCTGCACCGCAATGAATGTCGGATCGCCTCCCTTGGGCCACACAACGATGTGCATGCGTTCAGGCAACAGCCGCAGGTCCATATTGTAGAAGCCGCCAAAGTAGGGGACGTTCTCTGGCGCGAGGGCGATCACGGCATCATACGGACCATTATCAATCGAGAGCCGGATCCGATCGATGTTGACGTACTGCGCGCGCGCACAAAGCGACAAATCGAGCATTGAAGACCTCCCTTCTCAGAAGCATGAGAATTAAGTCATCAGTGGACCATGCCGAAGTACCGCGGCACCATTAGGGTGACCTCCGGACACATGATGACAAAAACCAGACCCACGGCCAACATAGCGGTGTAGAAGAGACCTGGCTTGAACGCATCCTCCGTCCGCGCTCCGCCTATGATGCAGGCCTGGTAATAGCCCATGCCGAGCGGCGGAGAAAAAACGCCCACGCCCATTGCGATGATGATGACGATGCCGAAGTGAATCGGATGGACACCGAGATTCACCGCCACCGGAAGCAAAAGGGGGCCGAAAATGATTAGCGCCGGAAGGCCTTCAAGCACGATGCCGAGCACGATCAAGCCCGCCCCCACGATGAATAGGAAGGTGTCCTTACCGCCAGCGCTGGTGAGCAGCTTGCCCAGGTGCTGAGGCAGTCGATCCATAACGATGGTCTGGGTCATCAGGTTGGCGGCACTGAGGATCAGGAGCACTATGCCGCCTATCAGAGAACTCTCCCTTAGAAGCGCCCAAATCACAGCGGCATTGACGCTCCGATAGAAGAATACCGCCGCAAGCAACCCGTAGACTACGGCGAACGACGATGCCTCCGTAGGCGTGGCCACGCCGCCGACGATGCCACCGATCACAATAACGGGCACCAGTAGCGCTGGGATGGCGCCGGGCACCGTGAGGAGGCCATGCCGGAGGTTGAAGGGTCGGCCCCTGGGAAAGCGGCCACCCCGCCCTCGAAACATCACGCCGGCGATCATGGCCAGCGCGAGTAGAGCAGCAGGAGCGATGCCCGCCAGGAAAAGCGCGCCGATCGAAATGGTCGTGATCGAGCAGAGGATCAGCATGGCGAGGGAGGGAGGAACGGTCTCGCCCATAGCGGCGCCCGCCGACAAGACCGCAACGAACTCAGCAGGGCTGTAGCCGCGCTCTCGGAGTGGTGTCCGCATCACACTACCGACGGTCGCGATGTCGGCGGTCTTCGAGCCGCTCATCCCCGATACGATGTACATGGCAAGGATCTCAGTCACGAATAGGCCGCCAGGCCAGTGGCCGACCCAGGCGTCGAGGAGGTCGACCAGGCGGCTCGCCATACCGGTGTACTCCATCAGGACGCCGGCTACCAAGAAGAAAGGGATGGCCAGCAGGACGAAACTCGCGATACCCCCCTCGAACGCCGCCGGAATCGCCAGAATCGGCATATCGCCGGTCACAAGGATGAAGCTCAGGCCTCCGAGGGCGAGTACAAACGGGACCATCACGCCAGTCACGAACCCGACGGCCATGACCACCATCATCAGAATCACTGGATCGGTGTCCACCAGCAAGCCGCCGATCTCGAGCCGCCACCACAAAACCAGCAAGGCCAGGACCGCGGTGACGCCAAATCCGATCACCGCGTCCCTTAAACCCTGGGCTCGCAACTTCTCGATCGCATAGAGCATAATCAACGCGTAGCCGAGACCCATCCAGATCGAGACCCAGGCTTCGTTGACCCGAAGCACGGGCAGGACCCGCTGGAAAGTTTGCGAGAGAAAAGAGGGATAGGAATACAGGGCGAACCCAGCAATGATCAGCACCAGCCAATGGCCGGCCGACCGCAATGGACCCCGGCAGCCCGGTCGAGCCTGGTCCAGCACGTAAGTGAAGGCCATTCCCTCGCCCTTCCGGTAGAACGCCGCCCCGCCAAGGAACGTGATGACGTTGAGGGCAATGGCGGAGGCGTCCTGGGCCCAGACGAGGGAATCCCCGAAGGCAAAGCGCTCGACAGTGTTGACGAACATGATGCCGAGGTCCGCAGTGATCGCCGTCACGAGGAGCACGCCGCTGGCCGCGCCAAGGGCATTCAGAGCCTTCGAGAAGGGCCCTGTGTGGTCGGAAAGATCCTGGGCGGGGATCTTGCCCGGGACCGCCTCATCTGCGGGCGGCGCGGGAGCAGACTCTATCATGCCGGAACCTCCTGTAAGATCGGCATCCAGCCAGCCGATCGCGAGGCTGGAAGCCGAGTGCGATTCCCGCCGTTACTTTGTCGCCCTGATCATTTCGATGAGCGAAGCTGACCCCGGCCTCGCCTTGATCCAAATGTCGATGAGCGGCCGCACGGCGCTTTTCCAGGCCGCTGGATCGCTGGGCGTGACGATGGTGATCCCCGCCGATTTGAGGTTGTTCACAGCCGCCTCCTCGGCGGCCCGGGACCTGGTGGCGAAAACCATCGCGGCCTCCTTGGCGGACTCGACGATGGCATCCTGAACGTTTGTTGGCAGGCTTGCGAAGAATTGCTTGTTCACCATGTGAGCGAGCGAGTTGAACATATGCCGTGTGAGTAGGATATGCTTGCACACCTCGGTCCACTTGTTGTCGATGGCGGACTGGAACGGGTTCTCAGCCCCATCGGCGACACCGCTCTGGAGAGCTGTGTAAACCTCGCTCATTGAAATCATCACCGGCTTAGCGCCGAGCAACTCGAACATCTTCACGTAAAGGTCCATTTGCGGTGAGCGAATCTTGAGCCCCTTGATGCCCGCGAGGGTCGTCGGGTTAGTACTCCTAAAGAACATGTGCCGCCAACCCATAAGGAGCCAACTAAGGCAGCGGACATTGGAGACGGGCAGTAGGCGCTTTGCCATCTCGTCCCCAACCGGTCCCAGGTGAACGTGGATCGCTTGGTCCCACGTGTCAAACAGGTACGGGAGTTGCTCGGTCCCCATCTCCTTGAGATAGTCATCGAACAGCGGACCCGAGACGATCGTCATTTGCAGAGAGCCGAGCTGTACCCCCTTGGCTGCCTCCTGCTCGGCACCGAGTTGAGCGGCGGGCATTACATCAACGGCTGCTTGGCCATTCGTTTTCTTGGCGACTAAGTCGGCGAAGTCGTGCGCGTAAACATCGACCTGACCGCCGGGCGGATGGTGATGACCGAGCGTGATGCGAAGCCGCCTTCCGGTCGGCTGCGAAGGGGTAATCTGGGCGCCAGACGCCACGAGGACCATCGCTGTTGGCGCGGTTCCCAAGGCTGCCGCGATTACTCCGATAAAGTGCCGACGGCTGGTCGCACGGCAGAACCAAGCGCTATTGCTAACGGGATCGTTTGTGCTTGCCATGGCCTCTCCCTCCTAGCGATGTGCTGAGTCGCCCGGTATGGTTCACCCAATGGGTTGGCAGATAGCCGTAAAGCCAGTCCCCCTGGACAAGCTTGTCGGCATCCAAGACGCGCTTTCTCGCTCTAGAAGCATACTCTTGGCCCTAGCTCGCATCCGCAATGCAGGACACCTCGATCATTGCGTCCAGTGGCAGCCGGACGACTTGGAAGGCTTGGCGTGCCGGTTTGATGTCACCGGGGAACTTGGAGGCGTACACCTCGTTCATGGCCTTGAACTCATTCATGTCGGTGAGGAAGACGTCGCATCGGACGACGCGATTCAAGCTCGACCCAGCTTCCTGGAGGATTGCCTCGATGTTGTCGATCACCCGTGCCGTCTGGGTCTTGATGTCCCTCGTGACCATCTGTCCCGTTCCTGGATCGACCGGGAGCTGTCCCGACACGAAGATGAATCCGTTCACATGTGTCCCCTGCGAGTAGGGGCCCACCGCTGCTGGCGCGTTCTTCGTTTCCACTTTCTGGATCTCTCGCATTTCTAGAGCCTCCGGTCCTGCGGGATGCCCAGTTCCCCTTTCACTTGATCTCATCCAAGCACATGCAAATGATCGCGAGAGATACATTGAGCTCTCGCGAAATGCGTCGAGCCGACCTCTTGATGAGGAAGGGCCCCGTTCCTTTGTTCAAGCGCTTCTCGCTCCTGGCCCAGTTGACCAGCGGGGAAGATTTCTATGGTCAACTTGCCATTCGTTTTCTCTCTAACCAACTTCTCGAATACATTGGCAGTTTAGTCGACCTCGCCTCCAACAGCCTGATGGTGTCCGAGGCGCAATGCCTGAACATCCAATCGCCTGGGTAGATAGAAAGCCCTAAGTTAAGTAATGCTGGAGCCAGCAACTACAGATGCCTTCACATTTTCACACCTCCCCTTCTTTGTTGCTTGCCTCCTTCTCAAAGGAATCTCTGTAGGTGAACGCCTGGAAGAATCTCTGCATCAGATGTTACGCAACGTTCTGGACAAGCTCATAGCGGATAAGCACACCAATGGCCTTTTTTACGATGGATCTTTCCAGCTTACAATGATTCGATAGCGCCTCGATATTAGCAGGTTGGACTTTCAGGGCGGCGATTACCGAAGCGCAAATGGGCGAGGTTCGCTCATCACCCACCCGGGTGTTAAAAGTGCGCCCCATTACGCACTTCCATTTCTTGAGGAGGGTATTCTGTGCGTCAATCCCATATTCACCTTTCGCCATGAAGACTCCTGGCTGCTCTGAATCGTAACCCGGGAAGTCTAAAGATTCCCATGGAGCGGGGCCGGTAAAGAACTTCCCATCGGCCATAATTAGGTGCCCATCCACCTCGACGTAAGGACCATAGAAAACCGAGTCCACGTGTACATTGCTATAGACTGACCCTCCAAGCATCTGCGAATTCCCGATCCCTATGTGCGCGGTGCCGACGGTTTTCTCATCAAGAATGATATTCCCAATGATCTCCGCAAATGGGTTTATGCCGAA
>PMDX01000146.1 GCA_003154635.1 Actinomycetota bacterium
TCCCCCGGATGGCCAGTTTCTTTATTCGCTGGGGCGACAACGGAACGATAGTCCAGTGGATCCAGAAGACATACAGGGTTGCGATTCTCCACGACGGCTTCATGGACAACCTGTTTTCCAGCGTCGAATCCAAGCTCGGCTTCCCCATCGGTCACATCGCCTACGAAGCCCAGCGCAACTCCAGCAAGGCGGTGTTCGAGGGGTTCACAAAGTTTATTCCCGGCTCCAAAATGTTGTTGAAGATCAAACCGCTGCGGCGCATCGCGGTGGAGCTTTTCAACCTGGTTGGAATAATCACCGGACAGTGCCTGTCCGAGACCCTCGAGTACAAGCCGGGCGAGTACGGCGTGGCACGCATCAGCAACCCGTTCAACATGCGCCTGATGGCGGCCAATGTGGTCGGCGCCTTCGAGACGCTCGAGGGTATCCCGTACGACAGTTCCTACGAGCAGGAGTCAGAGGACAAATACATCATCAAGGTAAGCGCCGCCAGGGAAAAGTCCGAGATAGCCGAGCGTATGAAGCTCGAGTTCAAGCCTACGCTGCCCGGTACCATAAAATTCAGGCGGTGCCCATGGTGCCGTATACCGATACCGATTGCGGACTCGCTCAAGTGGGTCCTCTCCGAGGGCATAATCCTCGACAGGCGAACCGGCGCCCGCCTCGTATTCGTCGACGGCTATATGGTAACGACCGTGTTCCGAGAACTTGCTAACGAGTTGGGCGAGGAGATCTACGACCTCGTGGTCGAGGCTCAGCGCGACTGGACCATCAACAACGTGGGCGCGCTCGGCCTGTCGGGAGGCGAAGAGCCGTTGACGCGGACCGCGCTCGAGGCCGCCTACCGCAACTACCTCGAGCACCTGCCTCTCTTCGGTTACGGCAATCCAGTTTCGTTCAAAATGAGCGAGAACAAGATAGAAGTCGTAGTCGAGAACCCGTACGAGGCCAGCATCCTCGCCGGCACCCTGCAGGGCCTCTACGAAGCTCTCGAGAAGAGCAAGAGCACCGTCACCTGGGAGACGCCCCGCGAAGGCGTTGCCTCCTTTACCGTGAGCCCAGCTTGAAAACCCGGGGTCAGGTCTTTTATTGTTTGCTACCACGGTTATCTTGAGCAGAGGAAATAAGCAAACAATAAAAGACCTGACCCCGCTCATGACCCCGCTAAGAACGATTTTCAAGTCTGGTTGGGGAGGATTGGAGCGTATAGATTGTTGGCGTTTTGTGCCGGCTAACGTTATAATCTTTGCGCCGGGGGGCTGTTGGTACTAAATGCAGTCGTCCGGCTTTGTCGTCGTAAAACGGGTGGATAAGCCACGGAGGTGTGCTTTCTTGGTACTGGGAAGAAAAGGAAGAGCGGCGCTTGCAGCTCTACTGGTGGTCGCACTCATCGCCGCGGTGGCACCCGCGGTACTGGCCGGAAACAACCCGGCAGCTCCTTACAACCTCAAGGTCGGCACTCCTGACTCGAGTTCCACTGGCTGCCTCAGGTTGACGTGGAATGTCGATCAGCCGTCGCTGGTTTCGGCATTCCGGGTCTACAGGTCCGAGGGGCCGGAGTCTGGTTTCAAACAGGTATACAGCGACACAGTCGATATGACCTCCGGCAAGCTCATGGACCATTTCGACAGCGGCCTGAAAAGCGGCGCTACTTATTATTACAAGGTCGCCCTCGTCGGCAAATCCGGCAAGGTTACCGGAACCACCGACGTCGCAAGGGGAACTCTTCGAGCAAAGACGGCTGCCACCCCCGGCGGCTATCCGGGAAAGCATATAATCATCTCCATCTACGACCAGCGCATCTACTTCCTCGAGAACGACGTCCTGGTCAAGTCGCACCTCTGCTCGACGGGAGTCGACTCGAAGCCCACTCCGACCGGTGTCTTCTCGATCCAGTGGCACGCGCCACTGTGCATAAGCGAGAAGTACGGCGGGGCTTACTGCTACTGGTGGATGAACTTCGCTCCCGACACGGGCATGCACGCGCTTCCTTACAACCCCGGCAGCGGCACCTGGGCGGGTGCCAGCCTGCTGGGGCACAAGGCGTCCCACGGCTGCGTGCGGCAATCCTACAACGACGCCAAGTGGGCATACGACTGGACGCCGGACGGCACCCGCGTCGACGTCAGCGCGCTTCACTGGGAGGCCCCACCGCCACCGCCTGCGCCGGCGTCAGGCGGTAGTGCGAGCGAGGGCATCAGCAAAGCTTCTACGGACTGGTACCTCGCGGAGGGGTGCACGTCGGGCACCTTTGACGAGTACGTCCTCATGATGAATCCCAACGCCGCGGCCGCTAACGTCACAGCTTCTTTCATGAAGCCGGACGGTTCCGTGGTCAATGGTTCGTACGTGGTCCCCGCGCTCTCGAGGTACACGGTGCACGTGGACAATGTCGGTGGCCTCGACAACACGGAGGTATCGACGAAGCTGCACTCCGACCAGCCGATCACGGCGGAGCGCTCAATGTATTTCAAGGATTACAAAGGCAAGGACGGCGGCACGTGCTCGGCCGGCGCATCAGCGACAAGCACCGAGTGGTACCTTGCCGAGGGCTACACCGGTGGCGACTTCGACGAGTATATCCTGGCACTGAACCCGGGCGACAGCGACGGGACGGTGCATATCAAGTACATGCTGCCCGGCGGGCGGAACGTCGACCGGGATTATGCCATCAAGGCACATTCGCGACTCTCGGTGCACGTCGATGATGTCCCCGAATTGGCCAGCACGGACGTCTCGGCCAAGGTGACCTGCGAACAGCCGATAGTCGTCGAGCGTGCGCAATACTTCAATTACTACGGAAAGAATGACGGCAACGCCTCAACGGGCATCACGACGCCGGCCAAGAAATGGTACCTTGCCGAGGGCTACACCGGTGGCGACTTCGACGAGTACGTTCTCATCCAGAACCCTGGCGATACCGCTACAAAGGCGAATGTCACTTTCATGTGTAGTGACGGGGTAAACGTCAAGAGGAGTTACGACCTGGCAGCGAGGTCCCGGTTCAGCATTCACGTCGACGAGATACCCGAGCTCGCGAATAAAGAGGTGTCAACACAGGTCGACGCCAAAGCGAACGTGATAGTCGAGCGCTCGATGTACTTCGTGAGCTACGGCAGGGACGGCGGGGCTGACGCGCCGGGCGTGTCCGAGGCCGCCAGGTTCTGGTACCTTGCCGAGGGCTACACGGGCGGTGATTACGATACTTACGTGCTGGTGATGAATCCGAACGACACGGCGTCCAAGGTCGACATCAGTTTCCTGAAACCTGATGGGACCCAGGTGGGCACGTCGTTCTCCGTCGCCGCTCACAGCAGGTACACCGTGCACGTCGACGCTATCCAGGGGCTCACCGACGCCGAGTTCGCGACAGCGCTGACCGGCGAAAAGCCCGTCATCTGCGAAAGGGCGATGTACTTCTCGTTCCCAAAGCAATGATGTGAAAACGCGCGAACCGCAGGGCGGAACTCTATATCTCTGCGCCACGCCAATAGGCAACCTTGGTGATATAACTATGCGCGCGCTGGAGACCCTGCGGACGTGCGACCTCATCGCCGCGGAGGATACCCGGCGCACCAGGCGCCTGCTGTCCCACTACGACATCCACACTCCGATGGCAAGCTACCGCGAGGAGAACCGCGACACCGCCGGCTCGAAGATAATCGCGCGCCTCGAGCGCGGCCGGAAAGTGGCGCTCGTGTCCGACGCCGGGACGCCGGGGATCTCGGACCCGGGGCAGGACCTGGTCCGAAGGTGCCTGGAGGCCGGGATCGAGGTGCAGGCGATACCGGGAGCAAACGCGGCACTCACGGCACTGGTCATATCCGGGCTGCCGACCGCGCGTTTCTCGTTCGAGGGGTTTCTCCCGCGCAAGAAGGGCGCGAGGCGGCGAGCACTCGAGCAACTATCCGAAGACCGCAGGACGATCATCTTCCACGAGAGTCCCCAGCGCGTGGCCGAGACACTCCAGGACATTGTCGAAGTCCTGGGCGAGCGTCGCGTCGCCCTGGCTCGCGAGCTGACAAAGAAGTTCGAGGAGGTCATCCGCGGCACGGCTTCCGAGGTCCGCGAGAAGCTCGAGGACGGGACCGTCAGGGGCGAGGTAGTCCTGGTGGTGGAAGGGGCAAGCGAACGGGCGCCGGGCGACATCTCGTGCGAGGAAGCGCTCGTGGAAGTGAAGCGCCTTAGAGCCGAAGGCGCATCGCTCAAGGACGCCGTGGTACTGGCAGCCGGGCAATCCCCGGGTCTCTCCAGGAGCAGGCTCTACAACGCGGCGCTCAAGGAGTAGGCATCTCCCGTATCTGTTCGAGGCACTCCGAGCAGATGTTTTTCGCCAGGAAAGGGTAAAGCGTGCTGGCGCCGCCGCAGAACGTACAGCCCTCGTGGTGAGGCGCGATGACAAGCCGGTCTCCTTCGACCTCTACGTCGAGTGGATCTCCGGGCTCCAGGCCCAGCATCAAGCGGTAGCCCTTTGGCACTACTACCCTTCCAAGGTTGTCGATCTTCTTGATCACTTTCGATCTCCCGTCCTATACTTCCGTACCGCCGACCGTGAGTTCGGCAATCCTGAATGTCGGGCCGCCGGTCGTTACCGGTACGCCCTGTCCGTCTTTCCCGCACGTCCCTTCCTCGAAGCCGAGGTCGTTGCCGACGGCGTCGATCAGCTCCAGCGTCCGTGGGCCGTTGCCGATGAGGGTCGCGCCGCGGACAGCCTGTCCGAGCTGCCCGTTCTCGATCAGGTATCCCTCAGAAACACCGAAAACGTAGTCGCCCGTTGCCGGGTCGACCTGCCCGCCGCCCATCTTCGCCGCGTACAGACCCTTCGGGGTGGAAGAGATGATATCGGCGGGGTCCGAGTCACCGGGCTCAATGTACGTGTTGCTCATGCGAGGCACCGGCGCGAAGCGGAACGACTGGCGCCTTCCGTTCCCGGTGCTCTCGGTCGCGTCTTTCATCGCTTCGTGCCGCGCGTAGAGGAACTCCCTGAGGATGCCCTTTTCGATGAGTATGGTATGCCGCGAAGGGGTTCCCTCGTCGTCGAACTCATACGAACCCCAGAGCCCCGGCAGCGTCGGGTTGTCGGATGCCGTGACCACGGCGCTCGCGACCTGCCGGTCGACCTTGCCGGCGTACACCGAGGCGCCCTTGTGAACGTGGTCGATCTCGAGTCCGTGCCCCGAGGCCTCGTGCAGCAGCACGCCACCGGTGCCGGAGTTCATGACGACCGCCATCTTACCTGTGGGCGAGGGCCTGGCGCCGAGCATCGTGAGCGCCCTGCGCGCAGCGACGACAGCAACGTATGCCGGATCGTGCTCCTCGTAGAAGCACGGTCCCGAGAGTGATCCCGGGGCCTCCTGCCCGATCTGTATCAAGCCTTCACGGCTGGCGACCACCTGAACGACGAGGCGTGTCCGCTGACACGAGTCCCCTCGGACCTCACCGAGGCTGTTGGCGAAGAGCGCTTCCTCGACAAGCGAGTTGTGCATTGCGGTGACCTGCCTGACTTCGCCGCTCTCGGCGCGCGCCGCTTCGTCGCATGCAGCCAGGTACTCGACCACATTGCCGACGTCGTGCGAGCCGGGGTCCGGTTTGCAGACCGGGGGCGGCGCGCTTCGCGAAGAAACGACCACCTCGAGCGTGCGGCCACCGGCAGCATGCCGTAGAGCTTCAGCAGCAGTGCGCGCGGCCTTCAGGAGGTGTTCCCGGTCGAGGATATCGGTGTGCGCGTACGCTGTCAGGTCGCCCTTGATGACCCGGACGCCGGCGCCGATGTCCACCCCGATCGACAGGTCGTCGAGCTTCCCGTCCTCGTAGCGCACCATCTGGACCGACCTGCGCTGGCACAGGACGTCGGAATACGCGCCGCCAGTTTCGAGCGCGGCTTTCGCGGCCTCGACCGCGAGCTCCGTATCCAGGACCGTCAAGGTATGAGACCTCCGAATCGATGAATGTTTAAAATACGTGTCTGCCCCGATAATTGAGGCTAATACAAGACGCTTCTTCGCGCAACCAATTTTTTCCATAAAGTGTCCAGAAAGTGCTACCCGCCTCTAGCGGAAGAAAGGCGCCAGGCTCATCTACGTCAGTAAGTTGATCGACTGACCTGACAGGCCTCGGGTGGTGGTATCATTTACTGTTGTCTGGCGGCGCACGCTTCAGCAAAGCCGGTTACCAATTACATGCCGGGAAGCGAGGTGTCGTGCCGGACCCGCAGGAGTTTGAGCCGCAGCAAGAAAGGTCAGGTTGATCATGAGCATCACTCGTAAAAGAGACCTTGTCCGACACCTTCTTACACTCTTTTCCGCACCCGTCATAGTGGCAAGAACGTTGCCCGCTCACGTGGGCCACGGCCAGCCGGAGTTACACCAGCATCTCCCGCGCTTCATGTTGAGACTCATGTCGCGCTACGAACATCTGATAATGCGGTCGATCGATTTTCTTGCGACTCGCGACTGGATCTACAGGTACGACCCGATCAGGCGCTTCGTCGAGAAGACCGCCGACCTCATAATGAGCACGATCAACGGCGAGGTCCTGACGGCCGGTGAGGCGAAAGAAATGATCGACTCGATAATCAAAGGCGGCTACACGGTCGCGGTCGGCACGTGCCCGTGCAGGCGCGCGCGAAACGAGCTGTCCGACGAAGTGCCGAACAACACCGATATGGTTTTCGGTAGATGGGCCGAGGGGTACATCGAGAACTACCCGGGCCTTTACCATGAAGTCACCCGCGAAGAAGCCCGAGAGCTGATCGATGAATTCGATCGTCTGGGTTTCCTCCACCAGGTGTACGGTTTCCTGAAGAAAGAGGGCGTGGCTTTCGTGGTCTGCAATTGCGACCAGGAGGTCTGCATTCCGCTGAACGCGCAGAAACTGCGAGGTTTCCAGTCGTTCCGAAAGGGAAGGGCTCTCGCCAGTGTTGACAGGGAAGCCTGCCTGGGCCTCGAGGAATGCGGAGTGTGCGTCTCAAGGTGCCCGTTTGATGCGAGGCTCTCCGGGGGACCGTCAGGCGCGGTCGATACGGATAAGTGCTTCGGTTGTGGGGTCTGCGTCGTCAGCTGTAAGGGCAACGCGACCTCTCTCGAGCGCAAGAAGGGCGCCCAGCTGGCATACGCGCGGAAGCTCGTTTTGTAGCTGAACGGCCTGGAGGTGGAGATGGCAGGTGAACGGGAGTCCGGTGAGCCTACCCCCGATTTCGGGGAGAGGTTCGACGCGGTGATCGTAGGCGCTGGGATAGGTGGCCTTGCCTGCGGCGCGTTGCTTGCCGCGGAGGGGCTCGAGGTGCTCGTGGTGGAGCGTCACGATAGGCCGGGCGGCTTCGTCACCGACTACGAGAGAAAAGGCTACCGGTTCCAGGTCCCGCACCTCGTGGGAGGCTGTGGGCCCGGCGGGTACCTCGCACGAGTGATGGATCACCTCGGGATAACGTTCGAGTTCAAGCGCGTTGACCCGTACGTCCGGTTCGTCTACCCCGAACACGATATCTCGGTTCCGAGCGACGCCGAAGCGTTCAAGCAACTGCTCAAAGAGAACTTCCAGCCCCAGACCGACAACCTCAACCACTTCTTCTCGGTGGCGACCCGCGTGTACAAGGCTATGGACGTGCGCATGTTCAGGAAGCCTCGCCCAGCGGCATCCACCCTCAAAGCCGCCGCATACCCGCTCGTGTATCCACGGATGGTAGCCCTCGAGGCACGCGGCAGGACTCTACAACAGCTGCTCGACTCGTACTTCACGGAAGACCGTATAAAAGCGGTGCTGGCAACTACGTGGCCGTTCCTGGGCGCTCCGCCGTGGGAGCTCTCCGCGCTCTCGATGTTGTGGATGATGAAGAACTTCAGAGAGGGAGCGTTCGTCCCTTCAGGCGGATATGGCGCCCTTGCGGATGCGTTCGCGAAAGCGTTCACGGACAGGGGCGGTAAGCTTCTCCTCGGTCATGAGGCAACGGCGATCAACGCCGAGGCCGGAGTTGTCTGTGGCGTCGAGCTGCAGCCGCGCACAAAGATAGAGACGCCGGTCGTGGTGAGCGACGCGGATTCGCGCCGCACTTTCCTGAGACTGGCAGACAGGGAGAGGTTGCCGCGCGCCTTTCTGGAGCGGGTGGAGGAAGGCCCTCTGTCCATATCCGGGTTCACCATCCACCTGGGCATGGCCAAGAAGACAGAAGATCCGGGTTTCGCGAACGGCCCCGTCCTGGTCCAGCCTTCCTACGACCACCGTTCGATGTACGAGGCCGCGCGGGCTACCGGAGATTATCCCGACGCGGAGAGCATAAGCTGGGGCGTGACGGTGCACTCCGCGATGGATCCGACGCTCGCGCCCGAGGGCAAATCGTGCCTGGACATCGTCGTACCCGGAGTCCCTTACGGTTTCATGGAACGCTGGGGGGTCGAAAGCGGCGTCAGGGGCGACAAGTATCGCGCGATCAAGGAGAAATACGCCGAGGTGGTCGTCGAGGCGGTGTCCGAGAGGTTCCCGGACCTGATTGGAAACGTCGAGGCGTACGACATCTCGACACCAGTGACATTCGAACGCTACACCATGGCCGCAGATGGTTGCTGGTACGATACCGCGCCGGTCCCGGCATGGACGCTCACCAGAAGGCCGGGCCCCCGGACCCCGATGCGAGGCCTGTTCGTGACGGGCTCGAAATCGGTCTTTGGCGGGGGCATTTACGCCTCTGTGGTCTCGGGGCTTCTGGCGGCGGATTCAGTGCTGAAGGGCGGCCTGGGCGACCTGTTCAACGACTGATGGCTTGAACGACCGAGTGGGTCAACTGTCACCGGCCGTCGGTTTGGGATCGAACTTCGGGCGTGGCGGACACGCCATCTGACGGACGAGCTTCGGTCGCCTCTTCTCCGCGGTCTCGCCGATGCCCAGAAGGAACACGAGAGCCAGGGCGACCGCACCGGGGATAGCGACGCACGAGAAGTATCCCCTCGAGGTCGAGATAAACGCTACAAATGAGCCGAAACGCGGGACGTGCAGCCCTACGGCGCCAACGATCTCTCCCGTCGATACTCTCCAGTCGTCGTCTACGGGATTGTTGTCGCCCTTGGTCGTGAAGAGGACCGCCTGCCCCGACGGCTCGACCGCGACGACCCGGTGGATTATCATCTCGTCTTTCTGTTCGGGGTCGCGGAAGACTATGACCTGGCCGACCTTGACGTTGTTCGGCTCGATGTCCTTGATCATCACGGCGTCGCCCTTGCTGATCTGAGGTGCCATCGAGTTGCTCACCACGACGTGAAATGGCTCGAATATCCGCTGAGCGATTATCAGGAGCGAGATGGACATCGCCGCCGCGATGAGGATGACGGAAAAGAAACACGTTGCGCTGACTATGAAATTGAGAACCGACCTGCGTTTCATATTTCCTCCCATACGATGTATCGGCCGACCTTCGCGCCCGGTTAATAAAAGCAAGACCAATGGGCCATAAGATTCATACCTCTGGCCTACCGGTCATACAAGTGCTTGAAAACAGATTCCTTGACAGGTTGGACAAGCCCTTCTACAATAGCCGCATGTTGAAAATAAGAGGCACGAACAACTTTAACTTCTGGTGGGCCCCCGAATAGAGGGTTTCACGAGCGTGCCTGAGTAAATAGAGAGTAGGTCAGCCGTGACCCTCAAAGGGGGTCGCGGTTTTTTTTCGTAGCCGTGACCCGAGGTCACGGCTATTTTTAGTTTGGAGGACGGAAAATGCCCCAGGATCATGCAGGAAATCTCGCAACGCGCGTCTCGCCGTCGTTCGAAGAGTTCATGGAGCTGCGGGACGGGTACGGCGCGGTCATGGTCAGCGCGGAGATCTCGAGTGACGTCCATACGCCAGTCTCCGCTTTCATTAAGCTCGACAGGGGCGGGCCGGGTTTTCTCCTGGAGAGCGCGGACAGCACGAAGATGTGGGGGCGATACTCGTTCCTCGGCATCGGTATGAAGGCTTTGGCGTTCACTCGCGATGGATCGCTGATCGTCAGGGAAGAAGGCGTCGAGAGATCGCTCACCGGCGATCCCGTCCGCGCCCTCGTCGATCTGGTCGATGGAGCTCGCGTGCGGGTTCCGGACGACATGCCGTTCGCGGGCGGCGCCGTAGGCTACCTCGGCTACGACGTCTTCAAGTACTTCGAGAACGTCCCGGTGTCCGGGCACCCAATGGCGTTGCCCGAGATGATGTTCATGTTCCCGAGGCGCCTCATCGCGTTCGACCACCTGCGGTCGCGCATGAGACTGAGCGTACTCGTGTCGGTGCCACGCGGTCGTGAAGCATGCGCCCTGACCCACGCTCGAGCCGTCGCTGAGCTGGAAGAGATGATGGCGTCACTGAACGTGCCTCTGCACGGCGGGGCCGCACTCGATCTCGCGCCGGCCGCTGGACCGCGTGTGCCGCAAGACGACCCCTGGATGGCGAACACGGCCGAAAGCGAAGGCTCCAGCGAGCGGCCCTGCACGCCCAGGGCCAACATGAGCGCCGAGCGGTTCGAGCTGATGGCATCGCGCGCCAGGGAGTACATTGCCGCGGGCGACGCTTTTCAGGTGGTCGTCTCGGCAAGGTTCTCCGTTCCCTTCGGAGGCGATCCACTGCGGATGTATCGTTACCTGCGTGCCGAGAACCCATCTCCTTACATGTTCTTCATGCGTTTTGGCGGCATGACGCTCGTCGGCTCCTCGCCCGAGCCCATGGTTACGAGGAGGGGCGACCGCGTGCTGATAAGGCCGATCGCCGGAACGCGAGCAAGGGGAGCGACGGCGGCTGAAGACGCGGAGCTTTCGCGGGAGCTGCTCGCCGACCCCAAGGAGAGAGCCGAGCACGTTATGCTCGTCGACCTCGCGCGAAACGACCTTGGACGCGTCTGCACCCCTGGCTCGATAAGCGTCACGCGGCTCATGGACGTGGAGAACTATTCGCACGTCATGCACATCGTCAGCGAGGTCGAAGGGATGCTGCACCCGGGACTCGGCAATCACGACCTGCTGCGTGCCACGTTCCCGGCGGGGACGGTCAGTGGAGCACCAAAGGTTCGCGCGGGCGAGATCATCGAGGAGCTGGAGAGCGAGGGGAGGGGCCCTTACGCCGGCGCGATCGGATACCTTGGCTACTCGGGAGACATGGATACATGCATCGCGATAAGGACTGCCGTGGTGGCGGGCGGGCGGGCGTTCGTACAGGCGGGAGCGGGCATAGTGGCGGACTCCGTCCCCAGCAGCGAGCGTCGCGAAGTGCTCAACAAGGCCTCAGCCGTGCTAAGGGCGGTTGAGGCCGCCGGGGTCTCTGAAAGGCACCGGTCTACCGGACACGGATTCGGCTTGAGCGAAACGCCGGTTTGGGATGTGGAGATGGAAGGAGTGGGTCAATGAACAACAGGGTTCTGCTCGTAGACAACTACGATTCGTTCACTTACAACCTCGCGCAGTACATCCAGGAGCTGGGCTCCGACGTGGCGGTGTTCAGGAACGACGAAGTCGGAGTGGATTCCGTCCGCAGGTTCGCGCCCAGCCACCTCGTTATCTCTCCGGGCCCGGGCAGGCCGGAGGACGCGGGCGTGTCGTGCGAGCTCGTCTCGCGGATGGCGGGGGAGCTACCCATTCTGGGCGTCTGCCTTGGGCACCAGGTCATCGGCCAGGTCATGGGTGGCAAGGTCGTGCGCGGGCCCGAGCCTGTGCACGGCAAGACCTCCAGCGTCTATCACGACTCGCGAACGATATACGAGGGTCTGCCGCACCCGATCGAGGCGACCCGGTACCACTCACTTGTGCTGGATGCGGATACCGTTCCCGATTGCCTCGAAGTCTCGGCGACGACCGGCGACGGCCTCGTCATGAGCGTGAGGCACCGCCAGGCGCCCGTCGAGGGCGTACAGTTCCACCCGGAGTCCATTCTCACGGAGAGCGGGCGGCGGATACTGGACAACTTTCTTCGGATGAGGGTTTGAGGAGGGGTTTGAATTGCCTGCAAGCAGCGTGGCAAAAGCGTTGAGGACGGTCACTTCCGGCAGCGAGATGTCCAGGGAGGAGGCACGCGCGGCCGTCAGGGCCATGCTCGAGAACGAAGTGGGTGACTCGCTCGTAGCCGGCCTTCTGGTCGCGCTCAAGATGAAGGGAGAATCCGCCGGAGAGATAGCGGGTTTCGCCGAGGGGATGAGGGACGTCCAGGTCTCTATCAGGCCTCGCGTTGGACTCCTTGTCGATACGTGCGGCACGGGGGGTGACGGGGCTTCGACATTCAACATCTCGACCACGGCGG
>PMDX01000252.1:0-151 GCA_003154635.1 Actinomycetota bacterium
ATACAGGGTATCGGGGCAGGGTTCGTGCCTGATGTTCTGCGGACCGACCTGATCGATGAGATCATCGGGGTCGATGACGAATTGGCCGGACACACGGCCAGGATGCTCGCCAGGTGCGAGGGAATCCTGGTCGGCATATCCTCGGGCGCGG
>PMDX01000252.1:156-7608 GCA_003154635.1 Actinomycetota bacterium
CCCAGCTATAAGCGATTCGAACTGGAAAGGACATCAAATGGCTCAGGAAAAGATTTTTGCGCCGGTTTCAGAAAAGGACGTGTCCCGTGCGATCGTATCCGAGTTCGCTGCGACGTTCGAGGAGTTCGTCGAGAGCGATGTGGTGATCGTAGGGGCGGGGCCCAGCGGTCTTACTGCCGGGCGCGTACTGGCGGAAGCAGGCCGCAGGGTCGTCATCATCGAGCGCAACAACTACCTCGGTGGAGGCTTCTGGATAGGCGGCTATCTCATGAACAAGATCACCGCGCGGGCGCCTTCGCAAAGCGAGCTCTCCGATCTGGGTATTCCGTTCAAGGAGGCGAGCCCCGGGCTTTTCGTTGCCGACGGGCCGCACGCATGCTCCAAACTGATAGCGGCGGCCTGCGATGCCGGGGTGAAGACGCTCAACATGACGGTATTCGACGACCTGGTGATCCGCGAGGGCAACAGGGTCAGCGGGGTCGTCATGAACTGGACCCCGGTACAAGCACTGCCGCGGCAGATAACATGCGTGGACCCGATCGCCATTGAGGCAAACGTCGTCGTCGACGCAACGGGTCACGACGCCATGGTCCTGGCGAAGCTGGCGGAAAGAGGAGTGCTGGAGCTCCCGGGGCATGGCGCGATGTGGGTCGAGCAGTCAGAGGACCTGATAGTGGAGCACACGGGTGAGATATGGCCCGGCCTTGTGGTCACGGGCATGGCCGTGAGTACCGCTTACGGACTGCCGAGGATGGGCCCGACCTTCGGTGGGATGCTCCTGTCCGGCAAGAGAGCCGCCGAGATAATACTGGAGAGAGGTTGAGGGTCAGATGGCGTCGCTGCCGCCGACGAGAGTACATCTCTTCAACAGCTCGGGGTCCCCATCAATCGACGTAGTTGAGCTGGCCCGTTACGCACGGCGGCTTCTCGGCGGCGCGGAAGTGAGACACTATGGGGACTTCATCGGCTACTGCCTGGGGGCTTGCGATCCATCAGATGCGGAGCGGCTGAAGGCCGATCTGGCCGAGATGCTCTCGGAGGCACGTGTAACGGACCTGGTGGGGAAAAGGGACCGAACCAGACAACCACAGCCGGTGGTTGAATACGAGCGGCGAATGCTCGAAAGAAAACCGCCAAGACCCGTGGGTGTTCTGTATGACGGGTTCGACCTGTGCGCCGCCTACGACCTGCTGCTCTCAAACGCCGGGATATCTTCTGATGACCTGGTGGTGGTGATTACCAACCTGCTCTTCGGGACTCTCGAGGGTGACGATGGGAGGTATCACGCCAGAGTCATCGTATTCGGATCGCCTTGCGTAGTTTCGACCTCTGGCCTCGTCGAGGCTCCCGCGAGACCCAGGGCTTACTACCTCGAGGAGCGACTGGGCGTGACCACTCCGCAGGAACAGGAAGACATGCCGGAAAAGTGGCTGAGAGTCAACGACCCACGCACTACCGAGGTGCTGAAGGGCTACGTGGCGCAGGCCATCTTCTACCACGCGACCGGGGAGCCTTTCTGTGAGGAGAGGGGCTGCAGGCTCTTCAACGCTCACTGGCAGGAGGACCTCCTGTTCTCTCAACTTGAATCGGAGGCGGAGTTCTGCGAGTACCACGACAGGACCGTTAAGACCTTATCGAGGAGATATTCATGAACGGGGGGATCTACCTGGACCACGCCGCCACGACCCCTGTAAGGCGGGAAGTCCGCGACAGGCTGGACGAAGCAGTCGAGAGCACATTCGGTAACGCCTCGAGCATTCATACGTTCGGCCAGGATGCGAAGAGGGTCCTGGAGGAGTCCAGGGAGACGGTGGCGACGCTCATCGGCGCGGAACCGGGTGAGATCATCTTTACAGGCGGCGGGACGGAGAGCGACAACCTGGCCGTAAGAGGCGCGGCCTATGCCCTGAAGGAGAAGGGCAATCATATAATCACGACCGCCATCGAGCACCCGGCCGTCTTGAGCTGCTGCCGGTCGCTGGAGGCCGAAGGCTTCGCGGTGACCTACCTTCCGGTTGACCGATCGTGCCGGGTGCGCCCCGAGTGGATACTGGATGCCATCAGACCGGAGACCATCCTCGTCTCGGTGATGTTCGCGAACAATGAGACGGGGGCTATACAGCCGATATCCGAAATTGGCGAGATCGCCGGGCGGGCGGGTGTCTTGTTTCACACTGACGCGATCCAGGCCGTCGGCAAGGTCCCGATCAACGTGAGCGATCTCGGGGTGGACCTCCTGTCGATGTCCGCCCACAAGATATACGGTCCGAAGGGCGTCGGGGGTTTGTTCGTGAAGCAAGGGACCCCTTTACGGCCTATCGTGTATGGGGGCCACCACGAGCGGAACCTGCGGCCAGGTACCGAGAACGTACCTGGCATCGCCGCCTTCGCCAGGGCGCTCGAGCTCTCCATTGGAGAACTCCCCGAAGCGCGAGAGCGCCTCGCTCTTCTGAAAGAGAAGTTGGCCTCGGGGGTCGAGGGGCGGATCCAGCAGGTGCACCGCAACTGCGGCCCCGGCGAGTGCCTGCCCAACATCCTGAACATGAGCTTCTCCGGGGTAGACGGAGAGGCGCTGCTGATGAACCTGGACATGATGGGAGTCGCGGTCTCGACCGGATCGGCGTGTTCCTCCGGGGCCACAGAACCGTCGCACGTGCTCCTGGCCATGGGTCTCGAGCCTCTGCTCGCGCAGGCGAGCCTGCGTATCTCGTTCGGCCGCGATAACACGGAAGAGCAGGTCGACAGGGTTCTCGATATCCTTCCCGACATCGTGAATCGGCTGCGTGATGTGGGAGACGCGCGCGCCATTAGATAACGAAGGAGATAGTCGATGTGCGCAGCAGACCGCCTGAACAGGGCGATTGCAGTGCTGAAAGAAGATATTCGTGCCGTCAGGGAGCGCGACCCTGCCGCCCGAGGAACCTTTGAGATCCTGATATCTTATCCGGGATTGCATGCGATATGGCTGCATCGAGCGGCCAACTACCTTCATGAGAGGAAGGTCCCGTTGATGCCACGATTGATATCCATGTTTGCAAGGGCTGTGACAGGCATAGAGATACACCAGGCTGCCAGGATCGGTCACGGGCTGTTCATAGACCATGGAATGGGCGTGGTCATCGGCGAGACGGCGGAGATCGGCGAGAACGTCACGATGTACCAGGGCGTTACGCTCGGTGGTACAGGCAAGGACAAAGGCAAGCGCCATCCCACCATTGGGAATAATGTTGTCATAGCGGCGGGTGCCAGCGTCCTGGGCCCGATTAAAGTCGGAGACAACTCAAAGGTAGGTGCCGGCTCGGTAGTCCTGAAGGACGTCCCCCCGAACTGCACGGTCGTAGGTGTCCCCGGCAGGCTTACGGTCTGCTCCGGAGAGCGGATCACGCAGATGAACCTTCATCACGAGAAGCTGCCTGACCCGCTGCTCGACATGTTCGATGAGCTCGATCACCGGCTTTCGAAGCTCGAGCAAACGAAGCAGGGAGACATCAACCCGGAGCCGACCGGATCCGGGCCGTCAAGCTGAGAGCATGAAAGGAGACACGTGAGTTCCCCGAAGTCCGATCGTTACTCGAGACAGATTCTCTTCGAGCCGATAGGCGCCAAGGGCCAGGCTGCGCTTGGGAAGAGTCGCGTTGCCGTCGTCGGATGTGGAGCGCTGGGGACCGTCATCGCGGACAAGCTCGCTAGGGCCGGCGTGGGCGTCCTCAAGATCATCGACCGTGATTTCGTGGAGTTGGACAACCTTCAAAGGCAGACCCTGTTTAACGAGGAACACGCAAGGCAGAAGCTGCCCAAGGCCGTTGCGGCGGCCGAAGCGCTTGGGGCTGTCAACTCGGAGATCGTGATCGAGGGGGAGGTGCTCGACGTCACGGCTGCGAACATCGAGAGTATATTGCGCGGATGTGACCTCGCGATGGACGCGACGGACAACCTCGAGACGCGTTTTCTGCTCAACGATGCGTGTGTGAAGATGGGCATCCCCTGGATACACGGCGCCGCGGTCGGTTCCTGCGGCCAGGAGATGCCTATTTTGCCCGGGGAGACGGCCTGCTATCGCTGCTCCCTGGTCGAATCCCCCTCGGGGCCGCTGCAGGGATGTGACGTCCTCGGTGTCCTGAGCATGGTCACCGGAATCATCGCTGACATACAGAGCACTCACGCGATCCAGATTCTGACGGGAAACCCGGTGCCCGGCGGAACAATGACATACGTTGACGTCTGGGAGAACGAGTTCCTCCAGTTTGCCGTCGAGCGCCGGCAGGACTGTCCTGCGTGCGTGAAAGGCGATTTCACATTCCTCGACAGGAAGGACACCTCCTGGTCGACCTCGCTCTGCGGCAGAAATGCCGTTCAGATCTCGCCTGCCGGAGAGAAAGAATTAGACCTTCAAGACCTGGCCGCGAGCCTCGCGAAGGTGGGAGAGGTTGAGAGCAACGGCTACCTGCTGGTGTTCAGAGTGAACGGTCATGAGATTACGGTTTTCCCAACCGGCAGGGCGATGATCAAGGGTACTACCGACGAGAAGGTCGCCCGCTCACTTTACTCAAAATATATCGGGCTCTGACCCGGGAAGGATTGGTGATGGTTAATTCTACTCCGAGATACTCCGAAAATAATGCTTCTGCCGATCCTGATCGACGCGCCCGCGGACTTGAACACCAGGCGTCGCTGGCTGGAGCGACTATATGACGCGGTATGCGAAGACACCGGCATTTACCTCCCATAAGCTCACGAGCTTCGCCCTCGTCACCGAAGGCAAAGTACCTACCCCGTCGAGGCATCACCGGACGCGACCTAGTCCCTCCACTTGAGCGCCTCGTGGACCTTCGGCATCCACTCGCCTACGGGCACTCCCTGGGGGCATTTCTCCTCGCACTCGCCGCAGTTGAGGCAGGCCTCGGCGCGCTTCGCCTCGCCGAACTGCCTCGCGTACTTGAACCTAGGGCCGTACCAGTCCTCGTACATGACTCCCTCGTTGTAGAGCCTGATGAAGGAGGGGATCTCGATGTCGTTGGGGCACGGCATGCAGTAGCCGCAGCCGGTGCATGGGATGACGGCGCGCTCGCGGAACCTCTCACTGACGCGGTCGATGAACGAGCGCCCCTCGGGCCCGAGCGAGCCCACGCCGGAGGCGTCCGCCGAGAGGAGGTTCTCGTCGACCTGCTCCATCGTGCTCATGCCGCTCAGGACGACCGAGACCTCGGGCTGGTCCCACAGCCACTGGAGCGCCCAGTCGGCTGGTGTGCGCCGTACCTCGAAGCCGTCGAAGAGCTCGTGCATGGAGGGCGGCGGGTTCGCGAGGCTGCCCCCGAGCAGCGGCTCCATGATCGCGCAGGCGATGCCCTTCGAGGCGGCGTATCTGAGGCCCTCCGTGCCGGCCTGGCTCTCGATGTCCATGTAGTTGTGCTGGATCAGGCACAGGTCCCAGCCGTCGTACCCGTCGACGATCGTCTTGAACGCGTCGAAGTCGTCGTGGAACGAGAATCCGATGTGGCCGATCCTCCCGTCGGCCACGGCGGCCTCAGCGCTCGCGATGGCTCCGACGTCCTTCACGATCTGCCATCGCTTTGTACCCAGCGCGTGGAAGAGATAGAAGTCTACGTGCTCCTCGCCGAGGCGCTCGAGCTGCTCACCCAGATACCGGTCGTAGTCACCGGGCACGACCAGGGCCCAGGTGGGGGACTTGGTCACGAGCTTGACCTTGTCCCTGTAGCCTCCCTTGAGGGCTTTGCCGAGGACCTTCTCGCTGGCGCCCATGTGGTAGGTGTAAGCAGTGTCCACGTAATTGACGCCGCTGTCTATGGCGTGGCGGATCATGGCGATGGCCTCCGCCTCGTTGACGTCGGCGGTCAGCATGCCCCGCCTGTCGTTCGTAGGCAGCCGCATGCACCCGAAGCCCAGGGCGCTGACCTCCCAGTCCAGGCTGCCGAACTTCCTGTATTTCATGGCGTGAGATCCTTCGGTTTTATGCGTGCCGTGCCATACAGGCCGGTCGCTCGATTATGCTTCCTCCGACATTTCCCCGTTTGCTTTTCTGACACAGCGATCATACTCTCCTTCTGCTCGATTTTCACACATGAGTACCCGATTCCGCCGCCGTCTCCACTGCTGACCGGTGGCCTGCGAAATGCGAGGTAAGAGTTCTCATATTTGTCGCCTCTATTAAGAACCTTACCCTTACCAGAAATGAATGACATTCTGATAATGATTGCCTCCAACCAGTGACAGAAGTGGGCGATTCAGGAATAGCTCAAACTGAGACTTGTCGCAAGTCGGTCCAAGTTCTCTTCCTTTCCCAGCCAGCCGTGTAGCCGGGGTCTTCGAGCATCCCCAGATGCTCCCAGAAGATGGTACGGCCATCCGCTGTGCTTATCGTGAAGTCTGGGTATCGGGTGACACCGTCCGCCCCCGTGAGCGGTTGTTCGTACGCCCATGCGCCGGGTGCGATATCATCGAGAATGTCCGCGATAATCACCTCATTCTTACTGCGCACGAGTATACCCTTGTCGGTTACGTGAGCCAGACCGGCATCAAGAATACCAATAGATGTGCCCGCGGCTGTCGTGACAGGGAACGGATTGGTTTGGGCCATGAGGTCTGTCAACCGCCGGCAGGTATCTGACCCGCTGGCACGGGTCAGTTCCATAAGATCTTCCAGTGGCCCTTCGTGGCAGATGACGATTCTGTTGGTCTGTCTCGTGAGCGCCGTATAGAGCAACTCACGCGACAAGCGCTTGATTCCGGCGGGCAAGACAAGGATAACGATGCCGAGGACCCTTGTGAGAGATGGCTGTGAAAGTCTTTTGGAAGGAGCGTATGATTGCTGTGTCAGAACGGCAACCGAGGGAATGTCGGATAAGTTCCCAAACCGAGACCGGGAGGCAGCGATGTTAGATAATAACAAGATGACTCACGCCGGGACGGCCAAGGTCGTCTCGTGCAATCCGCAGCGCGGCGGCCGGTCAAAGAGGGACTCCCACGCACGCAGCAGCTGCAAATTCGACCTNNTGGATGTCTATCCCGAGGGGGCGCCAGCTTTCCGGGCGGAGGCGTGCGAGTGGTTCAGTGAGATCCGCTTCCCTGATCCTGGCGACAGTCTGCGCGTGCGCTGTAATCCGGAGAAGCAGGCGGTCGAGATCGACCTCTCCGAAGACGCGCGCTTCAATCCGAAGATCTTCCGTCGCGCTGACGACGCCAAGCGAAGGCAAGCACATGACCAGATCCTGAACGGGCCGCCAGGTACGCCTGCCACCGGTGGATACGGCGAGATCGACGACCCTGGACTTGCTGAGCTTGTCCGGCTCCAGGCAGAAGAGCAGAAGCACGACGGCGAAGTGTAGTGTTCCGTTTGGCTGGTGGGAATGCTACGTGATGGTGGGCGGCAGCTCTTGGCGCAGACAGGGCAGGCCGGTGCCAACAGAGAGCGCCGTAGTCCCGGACAACCTCAAC
>PMDX01000304.1 GCA_003154635.1 Actinomycetota bacterium
GCACCCGTAGAGCCTAGAGCTCAACGTCCTTCAGTTGCTCGATCACGTGCTCGCGGATCTGCCTCGGTGACGGATCGGGTATTACCCTGCGTCCGTCCGTGTAGCGCACCTTGAGGATGGGCTCCATCGGTTCCCCGCAGCCCGGACATACGGCTGTTTCGACGCTCGCCAGTGTAGTCAACCTCTGCCCGCCCGTGGGACATCTCCAGAGCTGCTTCAGGCCTGAGGGCTTGCCCCTCTTTGCAAGTGGCGCACTATCGACCTCGACTATATCCATGGCAAAGTTGATGACCGGGGAGTTGCTGATGTGTGTACCTACGCCATAAGCATCGGCCACGTCGTTATACTCAAGGATCTTGTCTTCATCGATATCGCCGGAGATGAATATCCTCACGTTTGTGTAGCCCCGGATATCTAGCTCCCATCTGACCTCCTGCATTATCCGCAGAAAATTGCCCCGACGCGAGCCGGGCGTATCGAGACGTACGGCGTACAGCCGTTCGCCAAGGACCTCGGCCGCATAAAGCGCGCCGAACTTTTCGTCCTGGAAGGTATCTACCAGGGCGATCCTCTTTACATCGGCGCTCATCGCCTCGTCGAATATCTCGTACGCGAGCCGCTCGTCCTGGCAGCAGAGTATGAGTGTGTGGGACATCGTGCCCGAGGGCTCCTCCCCTATCAGCTCGGCGCTTTCGATGACCGCCACACCGTCGCAGCCGCCTATGAACGCGTTTCGTTCGATCATCGGCGCGATTGCAGGATGCATCCGCCNNGCTGATCACGGGACGGGGCCCCGCGGCTTTTCTGCACCTTGCCGCGTTGGTGGCGATGCCACTTGCCTGGCAAAGCAGTCCAAGGATAGCTGTCTCGTACTTCCCGAAGTCGAGATAGCGACCGGTCACGGACATCACCGGCTCATCGGAGTGGAAAAGCTCACCTTCATCGATGGCCCGCATGGTCAGCGGCAGTCCGTCGACCAGCTCGAGGACCTCTTCGAGCCCCGCCATTACGGACCATGTCCAGTCTCTCGGTAACCCTGATGCTCGGACCTCCATCGATACGAGCGGGTTTATATCCCGGCTCTTGAGAGACTCGATCACTCTCTCGAAATATACGTCGGTCACCCTGCCCTGCTTTATATGATCATCGGGCGCGACTTGAAACGACACTGGCAACCTCCCCGGATTACCTGACAACCTGGCCGCCGAACACCCTCTCTATCTGGTCCAACGCCATCTCGTGGTCCTTCTCAGTGAGCGCGTGCGCGGCATCCGCCGGAACTGTTACCCTATAGCCCCGCATGAGACCCTCTATGGCCGACACAAACACGCAGATGTTCGTGACTGTGCCGGTTATCACCAGGTGCTCTACGCCAAGCTCCTTAAGCTGCTCGTCCAATCCCGTCCCGTAGAAAGCCGAGTAGCGCTTCTTTGTGAGTACGTGGTCCCCATGGGCGGGAGCCAGTTTGGGAACGACCTCGGTACCTTTGGTGCCCGCGATTGCGTGCTCGCCCCACTGTTTGAACTCCTCGTCATCGGGATCGTGAGAGTCGTTGATGTAGATGACAGGGACACCCGATGTGCGCGCCTCTTCGATGAGCTGGGCGATTCTCGGCACTATAACATCTATGCCGGGCACGTACAGCTTTCCCTTGGGATCGACAAAATCGTGGATCATGTCCGCTATCAGCAATGCGCTGTTCTCGGTATACAAGCTCATCCCTGCACCTCATGCCGGTTAGTGGCTTCGTCAGGCCCGATTATCACTTCCTTGACCGAACCGCGCAAAGAATGGCCTCCGGCACCGCAGACCACCGCTCTCACCAGCGTGTCTTCCTGTGCCTCGTCCGCGGGAAGGACGACCACCCTGTGATCACGCGTTCTTCCCATTATGTGGCGACCGTCCTTTGCCACTCCCTCAACAAGTACTTCTACGTCGCTGCCAACAATCTTTCCAAGCGATTCCCTCGTGATCTCCGACTGTACGAACTCGAGCTCAGCGAACCTCATGCGCTTCTCGTCGAGCGGGACGTCATCTTCGAGCCCGAATGCGCTCGTGCCCTCGCGTGGAGAGTACAGAAACATGTATGCCGCATCGAACCGGACAGTCTTCACCAGGTCGAGGGTGTCTTCGAAATCTTTTTGCGTTTCGCCGGGGAACCCGACGATGATATCAGTCGAAAGTGCAACGCCACCAATGGCTTTCCTGGCCCTGGAAGCCCGCTCCATATAGTACTCTCTCGTGTAACCCCTGTTCATCGCCTCGAGCACGCGGTTGGAGCCTGACTGCACAGGTAGGTGGAGGTACTCGCATGCGGCGTCCGCTTCGGCCATGACCTTGAGGATATCGTCCCCGAGGTCACGCGGGTGTGAGGTCTCGAACTTCACTCGCCTCATACCTTCGGCCGAGCCGACGGCCTGAAGCAACCAGGCAAAATTTTCCTCGCCGCCCAGATCGCGTCCGTAGGTGTTGACGTTCTGCCCGAGTAGCGTGACCTCCAAGACACCTCCGTCAGTAAGTGTCGCTATCTCGGAAAGGATGTCGCCCGGCTCGCGGCTCCTCTCAGCGCCTCGAACCGAAGGGACCACGCAGTATGCGCACATATTGTCACATCCGTGGCTGATCGGCACCCATGCGGCAAGACCGCTCTTCCTGATGGCAGAGAGCTCGTCGATTCTCGCCGCGTTGACGTCGCCCAGATCGCAGATCGGCGCGCCGCGGCTACTTTCGAGGAGTTCAGGCAGCCTCGCGAGTGCGTCGAGTCCGAAGACGAGCCGGACAATTGGGAATCTTCTGAATATCTCGACTCCATGCCGCTGTGCCATGCAACCGCAGATGGCTACAATCCTTTTGCTATCACGGTCGGCGGCCAGCATCGAGAGGTTTCCCCAGACGCGGTCTTCGGCACCCTGTCTCACACAGCAGGTGTTGAAGATAACAACTGAAGCTTCTTCGATGGACGCGGCTCTTGAGTACCCGGAGTCCACAAGAACGCCCGCAATATGCTCGGAGTCATGAACGTTCATCTGGCACCCGAAGGTGCGTATGAAGAAGCAGCCGGTGTGAGCGGAGTCTCTCACCGGGATCATCCTCTCAAATCTTCTTGGACAGTCGCCTCTTGACTGCGAATCCTGTTGTTACCGCCCCTGCTGTGATTAATCCCATCTTGGACATCGGCGACTTCATAGCCTTTTCGACGGCCTCGGAAGCCTCCCCGACCTTGCCGACGAGGACCTGTGTCTCATCCGTGATCTCACCGATGTTCTCGAGTTCACGGTTCACGCCGTCAAGGGTTACCTGCGCCTTCTGCAGGAGCGTAACCGTCTGAGGCCGAGCATCCGTAACTATCTGGCCGACCTGGTCCAGCGTCCGCCTGAGTCTGAACAACACCGGAATCATGAAGAGTACTATCAGGACAACCGCAATCGTCCCGACGATCTGCAATATCTTCAGAGCCATCCCTTGTTCCTTTCGCTCCAGCTTCTACTGTCGACACCGGCCATTGCAGGCGATGGTTCCGTAATTCGTGGATTCTACCATGGGTCGCGCAGGTCGGATGCGACTATCCTCACCTGCGACCCCTTTTTCAATGGAGTAGTATATCACTTGTTTCAACGGTCTCAACGCGCCGACAGGCTCGGAATATTCCGGGAAAAACAACAGGATGATGTACTCATTCAAGGCCGGCAAACGGATATTTATCGACTTTCCAGACTCCATTTTCCCTTACCAGCGTTATAACATCTGTCTTGGGACGCTGGTTGTCATAATGCATGGTTACCCGTATCTCTGCGTTGTTAAGATCGATCATCTTGATGTCACTGCGGCTTACATAATAGCTCGTAGGCTTTACCGAGCCCCACGACTTTTGCCAGTTTTCTTTAATCACCTGCTCAGTGACCTTGTATGCCGTGAAGCTGTTCATGTTCCTCGACGAGAGCATCGACCAGATGACGTTAAAATCCTGGCCCTTGATGTCGGCTTTCACAAAAGCGCTGGCGGCGTCGTAGACCGCTGTTTCCGCTTCATCGTTTGCCTGGTNNGCCCAAGCGTTCAGCATCTCAGGACCCGCGAGATAGATATCGCCAGGGATCTGGACTTCAAGAAAGTCGGCGCCGGCCAGGAAGTCGTTCACCGATGACACCGCCTTTCTCGACCGATTCTCGAGGGTGTTGTTATTATCCGAGATGACGTTCTCTTTGCCAGCGGCGGCCACCTTTGAGACGATCTCCATGTAGCTTCCAAGATCTTCCACGGCCGCTTTCTGCCTTTCCGCAAGGTCGCCATAGCCGACCGGGACGGCAGCTTTATCGATGGAACCCGCCATCTTGTCGAGCTTGTCCTTCATAGCAGAGGTAGAATTTGCCACGCTCAAAAGATCGTCCGGGGAATTGACCCGTGCGAGTGCGTCCGCGACTGCCTCAGACCGTCGCTCTATCTCTTTCCAGTCGGCTTTTGCCGACGACTTGAAGTTGTCGGTTCGTGCGGCATTGGTTACCTGTGAGTAGGCCAGGTATCCTCCCCCCGCAAGCAACCCGGCGATAGCTACCGAGGCCACCACTATGAGCACCCGGCGCCTTACACTCACAACGTCACCTCGTCTCCAGGTCCGTTTTCACCGCTCCTCACCGTCCTCGCCGCTGACGTAAAAAGAGATGACGATCTTGCCTCTCCCCTTCCTGACCCGCGGCAAACCGGACGTCTTGAGATAGTATCTCTCGACGACCTTCTCGACTACAAACGACGCGCCCGCCGCAATCTCGTCCATGTCGTCTTTCCCAAGCTTTCGAAGAGGATTGCGCGAGTAAGAGACACGCGTTTTCGCCTGAGGGGCCTCGATTTCACCGGACTGTTCCGTTTCGAAAGGCTCGATTGCGGCTGCTGTACGCGCCAGGCAAAGGATGGGTTCGAGCGGCGCTATCTCCCCTCCTAGAACCCTGTATGCATTGCGCTCGGACAACGGAAGACCAAGCGTATCGGCTGAAGCCTCAGCAAGCACCCGCGCATCATCCATGCGCGCGACTCCGGACCATATCGCAGTGTTGGCTCCGGAACCGTCACAGGCGAGGTTCTTCACGGTTGCGAGCACTTCGGCAAAAGACCCGAGGTAGAAGTCGACCCCGGGCGTATCAACAGACATCTCCAGCAAGATTCGAGCTACGTTGTGGGGCCCCGGACCCACATCCTCGACTCCGTCGATCGATTCGAGCCTGGGAAGCGTGGCCTGGTCTGACCTCTCGGGCACCTTTTCGGTATCGAAGTTGAAATTGATTACCGTACCAAGGCCCGTCACGGAAGAGACTATCCCCGTTATCTCGGCCCTGGACCGGATGGAGAAGAGCGCCATCCCGCGACCATGAACCCCGTAGCGGTCCTCCTCGAAATCCTCGCTCTTTGAGGTGACCCTCGGCTCGAACACGAGTTGGTGCATGTCTTCCGGGATGCCTCCGCCGTCATCAAGCACGGTAATCCGCCGGAACCGGCCCTGTTCCTTCTGGAAGCCTACAAGAATCTTTCCAGCGCCGGCGTCACGGGAGTTTCGGACAAGTTCCCTGACCGCGTCTTCAACAGAGCGGATGTCGTGCTGTGCCTGACGCCGCTCAGCCTCTGCAACTTTGAGACGAACGAAGCCATGTGGCAGGTTCTCCTCGATGCGCAGGTGCGCCGCACCGGTGATGCTGGAGACGAAATCGATTAGCTGCCGGTCCCCGCCGGGGTTGGTTTCACCCATTGCCTACTCGTGCCGCTTCGGATGGAACATACTTACGTGAAGCCCGCGTGACGACAATTGCCGCAGCAGGCTCACCCTACTTGGCGTACTCGACAACCCTGGTCTCTCGAATCACGGTAATCTTGATCTGTCCGGGATAATCGAGTTGATCCTCGACCTCCTTGGCGATATCGCGGGCAAGCGTTGCGCTGCCAAGGTCATCGACCGAGTCTGACTGGACCACTATGCGAATCTCGCGGCCCGCCTGCATCGCGAACGCTTTTTCGACACCGTCGAACGAATCAGCAAGGGTCTCGAGTTTTTCCAGCCTCTTGATGTAACTCTCGAGCGTCTCGCGACGGGCTCCAGGCCTTGCCGCCGAGATGGCGTCCGCGGCCTGAACCAGCACGGCTTCGATCGTCTTGATCTCGACCTCTCCGTGATGCGCTTCGATTGCATGCGATATCAGGTTGCCTTCGCCGAGCCGCTTGGCGAGCTCTGCGCCGATCAACGCGTGTGAGCCCTCGACCTCGTGATCGATCGCTTTTCCTATGTCATGAAGCAGACCGGCCCGCTTGGGCAATTTGGGCTCGAGTCCCAGCTCGGCTGCCATAATGCCTGAAAGATGCGCGACCTCTAGCGCATGCATGAGAACGTTCTGCCCGTAAGACGTGCGGTACTTAAGACGCCCAAGCGCCCTTACGAGCTCCTTGTTGAGGTTGTGTATCCCCACCTCGAAAGCAGCCTCTTCGCCGGCTTCCCTTATCTCGTTTTCGACTTCAGCCTTGGATTTTTCGTACATCTCTTCGATCCTGGCAGGCTGGATACGGCCGTCGCTGATCAACTTCTCGAGCGTCAGCCTGGCGATCTCGCGCCTTACGGGATCGAAGCTCGATAGTATTACCGCTTCGGGTGTGTCGTCTATGATGAGATTTATTCCAGTCAGGTTTTCAAAGGTCCTGATGTTGCGGCCCTCTCTGCCAATAATCCTTCCCTTCATCTCATCGTTGGGCAACGGCACCACGGAGACGGTCGTTTCAGCGACGTGCTCGGAAGCACACCTCTGGATAGCGAGCGAAATGATTTTGCGCGCGCGCTTCTCCGCCTCTTCCCTGGCCTTGGCTTCTTCTTCCTTGATAAAGAGCGCGCTCTCTCGCTTGACTTCGTCAGTTACTTTCTGGAACAGGTTGTCTTTCGCTTCCTGGGCCGTCATTCGCGCGACCTTTTCAAGGAGCCTCTTCTGTTCCGTCGCGGCTTTCATCAGTTTTGATTCCTGGGACTTTAGGTGCTCCTCCCATGAGGCGATCCGCTTATCGCGCTTGTCGATCTCTGATTCTTTTGCCTCGAACGTCTCTTCTCTCTGCATAAGCCTTCGCTCGAGCCTCTGCATATCGCTACGGCGACTCTTTAGCTCGCGCTCCGCCTCGGCTCTCATCGTATGGATAGTATCTTTAGCCTCAACTTGAGCTTCACGCTTAATGCTTTCTGCTTCTCTTTCAGCGTCACTGATTATCTTCTTTCCACTTGCCTCCGCAGTTGCTACCCTGGCCTCTGCGATGTATTTCCTTGCGAGAAACCCGACCGCCAGACCTATAAGAACAGCCAACACCCCGACTACTGCGTAGATAATCGTAAAAACCCCCCTTCTATGTAAACGCGCCGAGCTAACGCTCGGCGCTTTTATACAAGTGGCTCCATCATGCCAAGTTGCCTATTGGCAATAAC
>PMDX01000014.1 GCA_003154635.1 Actinomycetota bacterium
GTGTTGCCCTTCTTCCATTCCATCCAACCGGCAAAGATCTGCGCGAGCCCGCCGTAGAAGATGCCCATGGCCAAGATGACGGCGCTGAACGCGTAGTAGCCGGTGTTGTGGATGTTGAGCAGGACCGTGGTCATCCCGAACCCCAGGAGCCCTAAGGGCGCCGGGTTTGCGGTCGCGTCCCTCACTTTGACCATTGCCTTGTCGCTTTTCCCATCCATCAGCAGCCACCTCCACAACGTCGCCTCACCACGGACATCCGCCGGGCCAGAACCTGGGCCATAGCCCATGCGAAGCAGGCGGTGACCCCCTCCTGAAGTCCTCGCGGTCTCGCGCTCGGACCCTGCGACTGTATCGTTTCCGGGCGGGCGTTGTCTAGCCGCCGGAGCCGTCACGGCCCTTGGCTTATGGGCTAAACTCTTGCATATGTTGTTATGGGGGAACATAAGAGAATTCCCGCTCTTCAGCGTGCTTCAGTTCTTGGCGGCGCAGCGGAAGACCGGTGTGCTCGAGATCCAGGATTTTGAGGAGTATGGGTGCCTGTATCTTACCGATGGAAGGATCGACTCGATCTCTTTGCCATCGTCTGAGGAGACCCTGGGGATGCGCCTCGTGTCGGAGGGAGCCCTCACGGAGGCACAGGTGAAGGATTGTTGGATGTCCTGCGCAGAGGGAGACGTCGCGGAACCGGTCGCGGGTGTGCTGCTGCGAGAAGCAAAGGCCGATCGGGCGACCTTGGTCGAGATCGTCACGCGGCACACTGCGGACCAGGTGATGCAGCTGATGTACTGGAACACGGGAACGTTCCGCCTGAGCACGCCCGAGAAGCCCATCGTGTTCCCCGTGGTGCCTTCAGCGGACGTCGAAGGGCTGCTGCTGGAAGCCTACCGGCGGGTAGACGAGGGCGAGAGGCCGCGGCGCGAGAAGGTCACAGTCGAAGAGGAGCTGTGCATCACCTGTACGCTGGAGTGCAACGAGAAGATCAAGACACGCTATCTCAAGCAGGACGTCTGCCTGTGGCGAAACATGCCCAGCGTTCTCAGGGACCCGGTATTCCGCACCATGAAGCGGCGACCCTCCCCGGAACATGACGACGACACCGGCGAGCTGAGTTTCATCTAGGCCGCACGAAGTTGCGGATCACCTTTATCTGCGTCGGCCGTCTCTCCCGCGAGTACTCCGCGGTTTGGGGCCACTACGAGAGACTCATCCGACCGTATACCACGCTCGAAGTACTCGAGGTCCCAGAGACGCCACTCTCCATGGGCGTCGACCACGTCAAGGCCAAAGAGGGCGGCTCGATTTCGTCACTGTCTCGTCCGGGAGCTTTTCGGGTAGCTTTGGACGGAGGTGGCAGGGAGTTCGGCTCCCAGGAGCTTAGCGGTTTCCTCGCGGAGAGGAAGGTCCAGGGGGTCAACCATTTCCAGTTTATACTTGGTGGCGCCGTAGGGCTTGACCGAACGGTCCTAGAAGGTGCGGAGCTGATCTGGTCGCTTTCCGCCCTCACCTTCCCTCATCAGCTGGCGCGTGTGATCGTGGTGGAACAGCTGTACCGCGCCATCCGCATCGAACGAGGCGAGCCCTACCATCACTGATGGGAGGGGCGTTCGGGTCTCTGGCAGTCGAGGAAGGCTATGAGCAAGGCTTCGCGAAGAGGGCTTCTGGTCGTCGCCGCTATCGGCGGCGTGCTTGTGGTCGGCACGGTCGGATACATGCTCATCCAGGGTTGGAGCCTGCTCGATTCTCTATACATGACCGTGATCACCATCTTCACGGTGGGCTTCAACGAGGTGCACCCGTTGTCAACGGCGGGTCACGTATTTACGATTCTGCTCATCCTGGGTGGTGTGGGCACCATCCTGTACGGGCTTGGAGCCATGTTCGAGTTCGTTGTGAGTGGCCAACTTAGCGGGGCCTATCGGAGAAGGGCGGTGAAGAGACAGGTGGAGAGACTTCGGAGTCACTACGTCATCTGCGGTTTCGGCAGGGTGGGCGAGTCAGTGGCCGCCCAGTTCCGCTCCCACGGGGCGGACTTTGTCGTTATCGACAACGAGCCCAGCGCTATCTCGCGGGCCGACGAGGCCGGATACCTGAGCGTGAGGGGCGACGCCGCCGAGGACGAGGTCTTGGAGGCCGCGGGAATCCGCGAGGCGAAGGGACTGGTGACAGCGGTGGGCTCGGATGCCGGGAACATCTTCGTTACACTCTCCGCTCGGGTGCTCAATCCGGCGCTTCTCATCGTGGCCCGGGCGATCTCGGACGAGACGGCAACAAAGCTGGAGAGGGCCGGCGCTGACCACGTGGTATCGCCGTACGGCATCGGCGGGAAGCGGATGGCGACGCTCATGATGANNGGAGAGCTCGAGTTCAGAGTGGAGGAATTCGAGCTTACCAACCGCTGTTGCGTTCCGGGCCGGTCTATCGAAGAGCTGGAGGTGCGTAAACGCACCGGGGCGACTATCCTTGCCGTTCGACATGCGCGCACCGGGGCCTTCGATACCAATCCGTCGCCCGATCTGCGGCTGGAGGCGGGGGACATGGTAATAGCGATCGGTACTTTCGCCGAGATGGCGAAACTCGAGG
>PMDX01000098.1:0-239 GCA_003154635.1 Actinomycetota bacterium
CGTTCAACTACTCGGTGTCACACGACCTCCGCAGCCCACTGCGCGTCATCGAGGGCTTCTCACACATGCTCTTCGAGGACCTGGAGGGGCGACTCGAAGAGGACGACCGCGAGTCTTTCCAGAGTATCTTCAACAGCGTGAAACGCATGGACGACATCATAGAGGGGCTACTTCGCCTGGCCCATGCCGGCCGACGGGAACTGGATACAGGCACCATCGAGATAGAGCAGATGGTGACC
>PMDX01000098.1:263-25708 GCA_003154635.1 Actinomycetota bacterium
TCTTGTCCAACGCCCTGAAGTTCACCAGGGAGCGCGACCCCGCCGTTATAGAGGTTCGGGGGCAGGTGTGCGAGGCGGAGGTGGTGTACCAGGTACGCGATAACGGGACCGGATTTGATGAGGAGCAGGCGACCCGCCTTTTTAAGGTTTTCCAGCGGCTGCATCGCCAGGACCTGTACGAAGGCACCGGCGTCGGGCTGGCGTTGGTGAAACGCATCGCGCATCGGCACGGTGGCCGGGTCTGGGCCGAAGGCAGGGACGGTGAAGGCGCCACTTTCTACCTCGCCTTGCCGCTCGCTGACGAGCAGGCCCGGCGCTGATCGGTCGCTATTCAGCGCGCCTCATGGATTGCCTGACCGGCGGCTCTGAATAAGGTCAGTGCCAGGAGATCGCTGGTGGCTCCAGGAGGCGGGCGGTTGTTCCGTTGGAGTCTCGTCTCACTGGAACACGAATAAGCTCAAGCCCACCGAACCGCCATGTACGGACCCGTGCGCAGGTGGTTGGGGTCATGAAGGAGTAGCAAGTGGGAAACGTCATAGAGATAGATACAGAGAAGTGCACCAGGTGTGGGGCCTGTTTCGAAGTATGCCCTAGCGAGACCATCGGGCTCAGGAACATTGAAGGGAAGAAAGAAGCGTTCGAAAAACTTCCCGACACGTGCATCCAATGCGGCCATTGTGTGGCGGTGTGTGAGGCGAAGGCAATCAGCAACCGGCTTCTGTCCGGCGAGGATTTCGAGGAGCTGGAGCCAGTCGAGATAACGTCTCATTCGATGCGGAATCTCCTGCTTGCTCGCAGGTCGGTAAGGGTATTCAGGAAAGACCCGGTGCCCGACGATGTGGTGGGACAGCTCATCGAGGTCGGAGCCCATGCGGGCACCGGCGGCAACGCGCAGTCCGTCGGCTTCACGGTAATAAGAGACGCTGAGCTGCTGGACAGGCTCGAGATAGCGACACAAGACGTCATGTGGAACTCGTTGGCCAAGCTGTTCGACGTTAAGTGGCTTGTTCCGCTGTTGCGCCTGAGGTTCGGGAGCGAGAGGACGGAGCAAATAATAAAATACCGCGATTCGATGAGAAGGAAGAGAGAGAACGACGAGCTGGCTGGCGGGGTGTTCCGGGGCGCTCCCATGGTTATCCTGGCGCACGATGTCAAGAGCAACGACATGGGCCAGGTGAACTGCGCGATCGCGATACGGAACATCGAGATCATGGCGATGACGCTTGGGCTCGGCTCCTGCTGGGCTGGCTTCTTCATCATGGCCGCGAACCAGAAGCCGGTTACGATAAACCCGATGATACAGCTCGACGAGAACCGGAGGGTCTGGGGAGCGTTGATGATCGGTCACCCCCGATACAAATACGCATACAAGCTGCCGAGGGCGACGCGGAGCATCACGATCCCCTGATGAGATACTGGAATATACCTTAATATCGAGCCAAAGCCGCCGCCGACATCGAGCGAGTCATGTCGTCGGCGCTCGCTCCCGCGCAACGTCGGGAGATGTTCACACTACTGCGCGCTGTTAAGCGCGCCGCCGAGGAGGAGGTCAGATGAGCGACACAACCACCACCGTCAACCCGTGGCAGCCGCTCCCCTATACGGAATGGGCGCCGACGAAGAATACGCTACAGATGTGCACGCAGATGCTGGGCAAGGCGCGCCTCGCGCTCACCCCTGCCCTGCCGGAGTGGCTGCATGCCTGCCTCTACCTCGATGCCCGCGGCTTCGGGACAGGCGCGATGCCGTGGGGTGGTTCTGTCGTCGAGATGGGCATCGACGTGTTCGACTCCACAATGTGGATACACGTGAGCGACGGGCAGCGGCGATCGATCGCGCTCGCGCCGAACCGCTGTGTCGCCGACGTCTGGGCCGACTTCCACGCGGCGCTCGTCGACCTAGGCATCGACATCGACATCTGGGAGAAACCACAGGAGCTTGCCGATACGACACCCTTCTCCGAGAACCGCCACGACTGTCAGATCGACCCGGAGCATGCGCAGCGGTTCTTCCGCGTTCTCGCCGCGATCGACGGCGTCTTCGAGGAGTTCCGGTCGACGTTCTTCGGGCGCAGTGGCATCCAGTTCTGGTGGGGCGCGTTCGACTTCGCCGTGATGCTCTTCAACGGCAAGCACGATATGCCGCCGGACGATCGCGGCTACATCATGCGCTACGACCTCGATGCCGAGATGATGAACGCCGGCTTCTGGGCGGGAGACGACAACACGCCGAGCCCCGGCTTCTACGCGTACCTGAGCCCGCGGCCTGACGGCTGTGAGTTCGTGCCCATCGAGCCTGTGCACGCGGGTTGGGTCGAGGCGATGGGCGAGTGGCTGATGCCTTACGAGGCCGTGCGAACGTGCAACGATCCCCAGCAGGCGATCCTCGACTTCCTCGGCAGTGTGTACCGCGTAGCTACGACGATGGGCGGATGGGACGGACTCGACCTGAGCTACACTCTGCCAGCGCCCGCGCCGCGCGAGTAGACCAGTCCCCGACAGAAAGGTGGTCCCCATGGCCGAGTGCCAGCACATGAGAACCGTGCCCGTGCCCGAACCCGCCGCGCGCACCCAAGGTTGCGAGGAGTGTCTCGTGATCGGGCAACGCTGGGTCCATCTGCGCAAGTGCCTCGACTGCGGTCATGTTGGCTGCTGCGACCAGTCGATCGGGAAGCACGCCACGAAGCATGCCCGAGACACCGGGCACGCGGTCATCCGCTCCTTCGAGCCCGGCGAGGACTGGCGGTATTGCTACATCGACGAGACTACCGATTGACAGTGGCGCCTACCCGCCCCGCTCGTCATGTGCAGGCCCGGTTTTAAGATTGTAAACATGGTGGGAGGATGACCAGCTTGAACGATGGCGAGGCGCCAGTGGAATGGAAAAAGGGGCTCTGCGGCGTCTGCCCCTCTGGCTGCTGGGTCGAGGCCGCGCTACAGAGCGGTCGCATAGTCGATATCAGGGCCGACACCAGCCACGCTCTGGGGACCATCTGCAGGCGTGGCCGGCACGCCCCCGCGATCGTCCATTCGCAGCACCGGTTGATGCACCCCCTGAAGCGGGTGGGGCCCAAAGGCTCATACAATTTCGAGCGCATCAGTTGGGACGAGGCTTATGAAACGCTGGCGGACAGGCTCGAGCGGATCAAGGCGGAGTCAGGGCCACAGGCCGTGGCTATCTACACCGGGCGCGGTGCCCAGGAGCAGTCATTGTGCGACATGTTCCAACCGAAAGGTGTAAAGGTCTCGTCTGCTTCCAACATCCTGTTCCCGTTCGGGTCCCCCAACACTATGGGGGTCGGGGCTCTCTGCTACGTTTCGCTCCATATGATCGCGCCGCATGTCACGATGGGGCGCACGCAGATCGACATGTTCACGGATATCGATAACGCGGAGATGGTCCTGGTCTGGGGAACCAATCCGGCGACCGACTCGCCACCGGTGGACATGGAGAGGCTCGAGGCGGCCGCGAAGCGCGGAGCGGAAATAGTGGTGATAGACCCACGCCGCACAGAGGTTGTCGAGCAATGCAACGCGGAGTGGGTTCCCGTCAGACCAGGAACTGACGGCGCCCTGGCTCTCAGCATGCTGGAAGTGCTGATTTCGGAAGAGCTATACGACGAGGATTGCGCGGAAAACTGGTGCCACGGCTTCGAGGAGCTCGGAACTTACACGCAGCATTTCCGACCGGAGGTCGTGGAGAGCATCGCCGGCGTTCCCGCGGACACCATACGGGGGCTCGCGCGCGGGCTCGCGAACGCGAACGGGGCCTCCCTGCTGATGTACACCGGGCTCGAGTACTCGAACAGCGGTGTCCAGTCGGCGCGCGCCGTCCTTACGCTCTTCGCGCTTGCCGGGCAACTGGACGTGCCCGGCGGCATCGGGCTAGCCATGCCGGGAAGCCAGTTCCCCATCAACCGCTCCTGCAACCAGCCCAACCCGGACCTGGACCTCGCGGTGGCTCGTAAGGAATTTCCCGTATACAGCGACTACCGCGGGGAGAGCCACGCTATCGGACTGGTCGACTCTGTGCTCCGGGGTGAGCCGTATGCGATAAGGTCGCTGATAATTCACGGCTCTTCCCTGCTCACCTCCTGGCCGCGGACACCTGTCTGGCGCGAAACCCTTTCTCGTCTCGATTTCCTTGCCTGTATCGACCGCCAGCTCACGGCCGACGCGGCCTACGCGGACATCGTCATGCCCGCGACCACCATGTTCGAGAACTACTCGTACATGGTATACGGTCCAATCTTCAGGCTGAGAGAGAAGCTCATGGAACCTTTGGGAGAGGCGCGCAATGATTACTTGATCATGGCCGAGCTGGCTGACCGCCTCGGCTACGGTCACCTCTTTCCCCAGACCGAGGAAGAGATGATCCGCTTCGCCCTGGAGGGCTCGGGCTTCACCCTCGAAGACGTGAAAGCCGCGGGTGGCTGGGTGCGAGTTCCCACGCCGATGATGGAGTACAAGAAATGGCGGAAGGGTGGCCTGCGCGGGGACGGCCGCCCTGGCTTCGAAACCCCGACAGGCAAGTTTGAGATACACTCGACGGTGCTGGAGGATTATGGCTACGAGCCGCTTCCCAGGTACACCGAACCCAGGGAGGGCCCGATAGGAGACCCCGCCACGGCCAGACAGTACCCCCTGGTGTTCAACTCCGGAGCGCGACCCATGACCGACTTCCGTTCCCAACACCACGGGATCGAGGGGCTGGTGAAGGACTACCCTGAACCCACGGTGGACCTCAACCCGGCCGATGCGGCCGAGCGCGGTATCTCGAACGGAGACCTGGTGGAGGTCCGCACCGCGAGGGGCGCCGTCCCGTTCAGGGCCCGAGTGACACCGGATATCATGCGGGGCGCCGTGGAATGCGTCATGGGCGGCGGCACTCCAATAGGCCCGCGAGCGTGGCGGGAGTGGAACGTGAACGAGCTCACGGACCTTGGCAACTTCGACGAGATATCGGGATTCCCCGTGTACAAGGCGCTGCTCTGCGAAGTCAAGAAGCTCGAGCCCGGGACTCAGGAGGCTGGGCGCCCGGCGCCGTCCGCCGTAGCATCCGCGGGCTGGCGAGTTGACGGCGTGGGCCGGAACGAATCCAGCCCCGCGATAAGGGTCTACCTCGATAACAATGCGACCACACGCGTCGCCGAAGAGGTGCAGCGGGCCGTCCTGCCTTTCCTCGGAGACAGGCACGGGAACCCATCGAGCATTCACGCGGCAGGCAGAGACGGGCGGGAAGCGGTGGAGAAGGCCCGTCGGCAGGTCGCACAGTGCTTGAAGACGCGGCCACGGCGCATCGTGTTCACGGGCGGCGGCTCCGAGGCCGACAACCTCGCGCTCAAGGGAGTGGCGTTCCGCTATCGGGAGAAGGGCAACCGCATCGTGACGACCAGCGTGGAGCACCCTGCCGTCCTGAGCGCCTGCCGCTTCTTGGAGAGGAACGGCTTCGAAGTCACATACCTGCCCGTGGACGAAGATTGCCGGCTGGATGCGGAGGTCCTTCGCGAAGCGCTGGACGCGCGCGTGATTCTGGTCTCAGTGATGATGGCCAACAACGAGGTAGGGACCATCCTGCCGGTAAAGGAGCTGTGCCAGGTCGCCCACGAGAAAGGCGCCCTCTTTCACACCGACGCGGTGCAGGCCGTGGGCAAGATGGAGTTGGACGTGGAAGACCTGGGAGTAGACCTTCTCAGCATATCGGGGCATAAGTTCCACGCCCCCAAGGGGATCGGGGCGCTCTACGTGAGGAAGGGCATAGATCTGGAGCCGCTCGTCCATGGCGGCAGCCAGGAGCGGGGCCTCCGCGCGGGCACGGAGAATGTGCCCGCGATCGTGGGACTGGGCGAAGCCGCAGAGCTCGCGGGTAGGGAGCGCGAGGCGATGAAGGGCGTGGCGGCGCTGCGCGACGCGCTGGAAGCAGGCGTAAAACAACTGGTGCCCGACGCCAGGCTCAACGGGCGCCGGGACAGGCGCCTCCCCAATACACTCAACCTGACGCTGCCGGGGATACGCGGCGAGTCGGTGGTCATCGCCATGGATCAGCACGGAATCGCTCTATCCTCGGGCTCGGCCTGCAAGTCTGGCTCCCCTGAGCCTACGCACGTACTGATAGCAATGGGAAGGACCCCGGAGGAAGCGCACTGCTCTGTCAGGTTCTCTCTGTCCAGGTACTCCTCGGCGGATGATATCGAGAAAACACTATCCGCGCTGAAGCAGGTCCTCGAGGAGAAGAACAACGTCAGGTTGATGCCGTGCAAATAGCCTTCAACGGCCGCGTCTCAAGATCTGCGTCTTACCAGGTACTGGACGCTGAACCATTGCCGATCATCCGTCCAGACACGCTCCACCTGGAAGCCGGCGGAAGCCGCGAGCTTCTCGAACCCCTCAAGGGTGTATTTGTAAGAGCTCTCCGTCCAGATGCTCTCGCCGCGGGCGAAATGTATGGCTGACCCCACGATATGCACGGTCTGTTCATCCAGGCTCACCAGGTGCATCTCGACGCGGCTTTCCCCTGGACTGAAGAAGGCGTAGTGCTTGAAACGATCCAGCCGGAAGTCGGCGCCAAGCTCCGAGTTGATCCTCAGAAGAAGGTTGAGATTGAAGGCGGCCGTGACACCCTCGCTGTCGTTGTAAGCTCGGTGCAGGACCTCCGGGTCTTTTCTCAGGTCCACCCCGATAAGCAACGCCCCTTCCGGGCCGCAAATATCCGCGATTCGGTTGAGGAAATCACGGGCGGATAGAGGGTCGAAGTTTCCTAGCGTTGAGCCCGGAAAAAAGACGATCGTGCGCCCGTCAGGCAATTTCTTTCCTGGCAGATCGAAAGCCCGCGTGAAATCGGCACATACCGGAAGCACATCCAGACCGGGATAGGCGTGGCCGAGTTCCGCGGCTATCCGCTGCAGTTGTTCCAGCGCCATATCGATGGGCACGAAGCCGACTGGTCGATCCAGGTGATCGAGTAGAATCCTTGTCTTTGCGCAGTTGCCGCAACCGTACTCGATCAGAAGGACACTCGTTCCCAGCAGGTCCGCCATCTCCCGCACGTTCTCAAGCAGTATGGCCGTCTCGGTCTCTGGTATGTAGTACTCGTCCAGCTCACAGATGGCCTCAAAAAGGCAGGCACCCCGCTCGTCGTAGAAGTACTTCGGCGCGAGCTGCTTCCGTGGCTTCTTGAGCCCTTCCAGGACGTCGGCCAGGAACTCCTGGTGTCCGGGCCGCTCGTAGACCGGCGCTATGCCTCCTGGAGCCCGTACCGATAGTGACCTCCCGAGCGATGGGTTCGACACACCTCTCCCTCCGCCAGCTTGTGGCTTTTTAAGAGCCATTTCTGATCTCTCCAATTGGTAACAACCGAAGCTTGTATTTCTGGGTTGCCAACGAATTGCCAACATTCAATATCATACGATGTTTCCAGTTTCTCAGGTTATTTTGATTGCACCATCGTTACGCTTACGAAGTCCTTCTTATCCTTGGAAAACTGCTTCTTCCACGTATTACCCCCGTCGATGGTGACGAGGATTGTGCCCCTTGCACCTACCGCGCAAGCGCTCATCAAGTTGGCTGCCGATAGAGAATACAAGGTGCGCTTCGTGCTCGAGGCTTGCCGAGCCCACGAGCTACCTCCATCGTACGTCTTGAAAATGGCCCCACCGACTCCGGCAATCCAGACGGAGCGGGGTTCAACGGCTGCCATTCCCCAGAACCGGTCGATATTGTTGGCCACGAATTGTCGGCTCCAGTGATTCCCGGCGTCTTTTGTAGTGAGCACGTACGATGGGTTGGCCTGGCCGACTATAATGCCATTCGGGTCGGCGACCACCTGGGCTCTTCTTATTCCACTGGTCACGATTTCCCCGAGTGTCAGGCTGGCTTCAAGATAGAGCCTGGTCCAACTTGATCCGCTGTCCAGAGTCCGGTAAGAAGACTTTGAGTCCATAACTTGCGCTCCATTCAAGGGGTTTCCTCTCGTCATGAAACCAATAATGCAAGAAAGGCCTTTTCCGTTTCATGCTTCAGCTACTCCAGGGCGTACGCCTTTCCAAGAGAAACGTCGCGGATGAGGGTCAGCGACACGGGCGGTATCCTGTTAATCCTGTAAACACGGTGTAAACAATACTGGATAACACAGGGGGGATAGACAGCGGAGCGTATTCAAATGCGGGATAAATGTCCCCGGACAACGGGAAAACACGAGGCTTGGAGGTGACATGTTGAGGACAGTCGGCGAGCATGCCGCGGAATCCGGCCAACCAGGCTGAAAAGGCCGGAATCGTGTTTGGATATCGGCGTTAGGGGAGGTAAATGGGGAATACCCGAGAGACTGTTCTTACTGAAATGGAATGATATCAGGTGACGGCAAGGAACCTGCGATGAAGAAGATCGCCAGTATTGCTGTCCTCGCGTCGAAACTTCTCTCATCCGTATCGTTCTCAGGTTGCGGGACTGAGAAACAATCACAGACCGGCACCACCAGGAATGCGAAGCCGGCCGTCAAGAAGGTCACGGTCGACGACATGCAGGTCTGGTACCGCGTGTACGGCAAAGGATATCGCCCTTGTAATGATAATGGGTTACAGGGGAACGCAGGACTACTGGGACCCCACGGTCATCGAGATGCTCTCGCGGAAGTACAAGGCGATAACGTTCGACAACCGGGGCATGGGTGCTACTATCGCGGGAACCAGGCCGTTCACGATGCGGCAGTTTGCGGACGACACGGCGGGCTTTATGGACGCTCTCGGTATCACAAAGACGAACGTGCTAGGGTGGTCGATGGGCACAAACACCGCCCAGGATCTGGTCCTTGCGTACCCGCAGAAGGTCAACAAGCTGGTCCTGTACGCGGCGGACACCGGCGGGCCGCGGGCAATCCTCCCGGCGCCTGGCTCGCGCAGTTCCCGGGAGGTGAGCATGGAATCCAGTTCCAGTTCCCTGAGGCATTCGCAAACACATGGCTCAACTTCTTCGCGGCGCCTGAGAACTGAGCGGGAGAGAAAAGCGCCGACTACCTTTCAGATAGAATGTCAGACTTGGAGGAGGCGCATGGGGAATAACGGTTCTCTTTCATCCATCGGTTAGGACACAGAGAACAACATGTCCAGCTTGACAATCACTGCAATCGCAAATCGGCTGGTTCTTTCACTTCACTGCATCAGGAAGCGTGCTTTTTCACCCAAGCAACATATTGGTCCATCCAGTTCTGCAGGAATTCTTTGCTGCCCGCACCGATGTTGCCGGCCTCGTCAAACAGCCCGTCCNNGCTTCGGGTTGGCCAAGCGTCGGAACGCCAAGAAACGTGAGAATGTTGCGCAAATGCTGTTGTGCCATGGCCGTTCCCATAACGCCGATGGAAGCGCCCAAGACACCAGCCGGCTTCCCCGCCCAGGCGTTTTTGCCATGAGGACGTGAAGCGTGGTCGATCGCGTTCTTGAGCACGCCGGGGATCGAGCGGTTGTATTCGGGCGTAACGAACATAAGGCCCTGGGCGTCCATGATCTCGCTCTTTATCCGTTTGACGGACTCGGCCTGGTTCTCGTCGTCGTCCTGATTGTAAAGCGGCAGGTCGCCGATCTGAACCTGTTTGAACGTAAACTCCGGAGGCGCCAACTTTACGATGGCGTCAGCCAGCTTGCGGTTGAATGAATCCTTGCGAAGGCTACCGACGATAACGGCGATCTGGTACTGGCTCATGATGATCTCCAAAAAGGTTGTAGATTTCGGTATTCTACTAATCCCGGGGCGGCCGAGCACCTCGCGCCAGCGGTGTTGGCGTGCCGTTGTCCGCTCCCCTCAACGACTGATCGCTGCCCCGACAACACATTATGGCTGACGAGTATGGCAAATTCCAGTCACATCATCGCTGAAGTGGTTTGATCCCTTTATGCGTTTTGGGCCCAGCGCTCGCTGAACCGCACCGAGACCTTGAGCACAAAGTCGACAAGCCGCCTGCTGAAGCGGTTCGTCAGGTCGACGAGGTGAGTCTCGAAACCTATCGGCGCCACGCTCTTGTTCTTCTCGACCGCACACACTATCGCACCAGCAACCCTCGCGGGGTCGTACCGCTTGCTCGCGAGGAACCGGGCCGCCTTCTCCTCAGACTGCGGGGTAAATTTGCGCTGCGTCTCGGAGCACATGCGCACCGACTTCGATACGTTAGTGTTCATGACCCCGGGGCAGACGGCGGTGAAGCCTACTCCGTGCACCGCGCCCTCGGCCCGCCAGACGCGCGTCATTGAAAGCACCGCGCTCTTGGTGCCGCTATAGGCCGAGAGTATCGGCAGGGGCGACAGGGCGGCGGCGGACGATATGTTGACTATGTGCCCGCTCCCCCGTTGTCTCATGCGCGGATAGAAGTAATGAGCCCCGTGGATGACTCCCCAGAGGTTGATGCCAATGATCCATTGCCAGTCCTCGATCTTCATGTCCTCGAGCTTTCCCGCGAGCACGACGCCGGCGTTATTGACCAGGACGTCGACTTGCCCGAACTCCTTGTAGACACGTTCGCTGAACCCCTCGACCTGAGAGGCCTGCGATACGTCTACTATGTCCGTCAGAACCTCGGCGCCGCGCGCTTCCAGCACGTCCTTGACCTCTCGAAGACCGTCGCTGTCGATGTCGCAGAGCGCAAGCTTCGCGCCCCGCCCCGCGAACGCTTTGGCCGTGGCCTCGCCCAGCCCGTGGGCCGCACCCGTTATGACAACCACTTTACCGGTGAAATCAGTCATGGCTCTCCCTTATCGATGCTCATCTCGAGTAATACTAATTAATCTTCTCGGGGTTCTCAGATCTATTCTTCAGCCGACACTGCCCATGAGGACCCACCGGCGCGACATCCTGTTGCCAATCGAGGAGGTTGAGACAATTGTGGGCCCAAGCAATCAATCCTAATACCATAGCCCTGATCGATAGGTTCGTGAAGCTCGGGATACTGAAAGAGACTACCGGTAGGAAGAGGAACAAGATATTCGCGTATTCAAGGTACATAGATACCCTTACTGTCAAATAGTCGAAAGATCGATTTCCTGTCTGCAAACGCGCTGAACAACAACTGGGTCTTCATGGAACACCACGGCGGCCTGAGTGGTATGATTTTACGGGTTCGCCTTGCCGCGCCGCCAGCGCGCCCGCAGACGTGAGCCTGGAAACGACCTGCATCACAGGTAAAGAGATAATGGTCGAGCGCGCCATGTATTGGAATAGCAGAGGTGCCGGAACAGATACGATCGGCGGTTACTCTCGACAGGCGCGCTTTGAGGCCGAGACAGGCAATACCTTTATCGAGCCCCACAACCGATGTGACGGCCTGCGGCTCATGGCGGTGGAAAGGGGCAAGTGAGAGGTTTTGTTCGCACCCGGCCCAGGTAGAAGTCTGCAGGAGAGATGATGCCAGTAGCGGCGGTGGCCCAGAGCATACCCACGACGATCGCGCAAAGTGTGCACTCAGGCTTTGCGGCGACGATGATGGCAGCGGCCTCCCTTTTCGGCCTGGTGCTGGTCGCTCTTACCTTTGGATATCGGGCGGCGATGGACCGCATCGAAAACACGAGTGACTTCCGTCACTTCGGAGCGTGGTTGTGGTCGTCGGGGCTTACGTGCTGCGTCTACTACGCCTACTGCCTGCTGATCCCCGCCCACCTCATGGTGACCAACTACTCCCAGACCCGCATCATTGCCTGGATCATCGCGTCCTGTGTTTTCATCCTGGCGGGCCACGTTGTCGAGACCAGGGCACTATTACGGATGGGACACGAGGACTGGGACGCCTTTAAGCGGGTGTTCGCCGCACAGACCGCGATTGTGGTGCTGATATTCGTTGGCTTCGTGGCCGTGAACGTGAACGCCGTGAGCATGGCATCGAAGCTCACCCGTTTCGACGAGCTGCTGGTCGCCCTCGCACTGACCCTCGTCCTCGTATCAATCCGAGCGGTCCTGCTGGTGGCCACGTCGTTCTATGCCATCACGCTTCTATACACCTACGAGCAGGAGCAGAAGACCTGCGAGTTCTGCGGCCAGCGGGTGCCAGGACAGGCGATCAAGTGCCCCTACTGCCACTCAACGCTGCAGGTGGAAGCCGGCCAGATGGAGAGTGACGTGCCCTGAAGCTCTAAGCAGGTTACAGCTTTTTAACGTCCCTTTAACATTAGGATAACTTCAGGTTAACCGCCTGAAATGAAGATTCTTATTGTGACATACAGAACACGCATGGAAAAGGCGAGTGACGCTTTGGTGGAAATCGACGGAGAAGGCGGACAGTACGTCCGACATGCGAGCAAACTGTTGCTTGGCATCTCGAAGAGACTCGTCAGGTCGACCATTCGCACTGGCGGGCAAAAGCGCCTGCCTCCCGAGCAGGTCTTGTTCCTCGTGGAGCTCGCCGAGCGCGGCACCATATGCGTACGAAACAATGTCACCGATTCAAACGTATTCCCCCGGGTCTCACGGCGTTTTGTAAAGAGCCTCGCGAGGAAGGGCCTCGTGAACAAGACCAGGGAGTGGGCGGACAAGCGTGTCGTTTGCCTCTCTCCCTCGGCCAAAGGCAAGGACGTGGCGGAGGAGTTGCTGCGGGGTTACGAGGAGGCGGTCAGAAAGGCGCTCGAAGGGGCGAGCTACAGGGAGAGGGAGGCGTTCCTGACCATGTTGACGCTGATCGATGAATCGTTTGTTTGAAGCAGGGGATGGGTGATGGCGATGTCTCGGGAAAGGGAGGAAGAATGAATAACACAAGGCGAAGAGTCGGTAGAATCAGTCTCGTGTTGTGTGTCGCGGTAGCGCTGGCCCTGATGACGGTCTACCTGGCATCCTGTGGGAGCGGAACGACCACAAAGAAGTCGACGACCAGCACGACGACCAAACTCCCGCCAGGAACGACCAAACAACAGGCAACGGCCGAGTCTACGGGGACTGGCACCCAGGCCCAGAGCACCCAGGCCCAGAGCACCCAGGCCCAGAGCACCGGTTCGACGCAGGCGGCGTCGACCACCCCGTCGGCTTCCGCGATCCTGGCCGGGGCGCAGTTCACGATCGTGAGCGCCACGAGGCCCAACACGAACCAGGGCGTTATCTCCTCCAGCGCGCGCGCCGTGCCGGGGGATTACCTCCAGGTGGAGTTTAAGATCTTCAACAACGGAGTCGACGGCCTCGTCGACCTTTCCCAGTACTCATTCCGACTGCAGGGCCCGGGCATTGCCGCGGACACCTACTCGGACTACTACGGCACCACGGGTACTTACGGCGCTTATGTCAACGACAACGAGATATCGGCCACGCTGCTCGATTACACGAACCTGGCCCCGGTGACCGTCAAGCTCAAGGTCGGGGAAGAGCTGGACAAGGTGTTCGTGTTCTTCGACCTGAACCCGCTGACGAACGCCCCGAACGCAAGTGTCACCAAGGCAAACACCCAGCTGGTCATATACAAGACGAGCGGCACGGATTACGGCACGCAGGTGGCGCTACCGCTTACCGGCTATCCGGACTGAGAGGCAGGTCAGACAGATGAGAATATTCCACAGAGGGTTCAGGAGCTTCAGGCGCAATTACACGCGCAACATAATAGTGGTGGTCCTGCTTTTTGTCTGCCTTACCTTCAGCATGTCCATGCTCGCCGTAAAGCTGGCGGCGGACAACCAGATGCAGACAATCAAGGGGACGGTCGGCAACTACGCTGAGATCAAACTTAGCTCCGCGTACCAGATGAAGCAGTTTGAAGCGGAGCGCCAGAGGACCGCCGCGGAGCGGGCCGCCGAGGCCCGCAGCATGACGACAGCGCAGGAGCAGGCGAACAGGGTATCGGACCTGGTGCCCGCGACGCTCGCGGACGAGTTCTCGAAGGACAACCATATACAGACCTACGACGAGGTCCTCGAGACCAACGTTACTGTCCCGGGGCTGACGAACACCAACATGCAGCAACTGTTCCAGTTGCGCCAGGGCAACGGTGAGGGGCAGGGAGGTGGAGGTGGTGGACGAGGCCTCGGAACCGGGGGCATGACTCAGAACAGCTTCTACTTCGCTGGAAATACGAACGGGGCTTCCGCGTCCGATTTCACCACCGGAGCGAAGAAGCTGATATCGGGCAAGCAGTTCACCTACGAAGATTACAAGAACGCCAACCCGGTGGTGGTTATAGAGAAGAACCTCGCAAGCCAGAACAGCCTCAAGGTGGGCGACACCGTCGAAGCTCAGGTCAGCGGGGCGTCGGGTGTCGCTTCCACCATCGACCTCAAGATCATCGGCATCTATGAGACGGTCCAGACGCAGCAGCAGAGCCAGAGCAGCAGTTCCAGCGTGTCCAGCTTCAATCCCGCCGGAAACGAGTTCTTCGCCCCGCTGTCGGTGGTGCAGAAGCTCAACAGCACGCCGGCCTACGTGTCGCTGGGCTCCTACTACTTCGACTCCGTTGATAACACGGCGGCGCTCAAGGCGACGTTCAAGAAGGACGCGTCCGGCACGGGCGACAAGTACGAGCTTGCCACCGATCTCTCCGACTACCAGGCTATCGCGGACCCGCTTCTCAAGGCGAGGAACACCTCCGTGATCGGTCTCGCGGGAGCGCTTGGCGCTTGCGCGGTAATAATCCTGCTCGCCATGGTCATCATCGTGAGCAACCGCACGCGCGAGCTGGGCATCCTCAAGGCGATTGGTTCAACCGACCGGCAGGTGATCGGCCAGTTCGCGGTCGAGATACTGTGCGTCTGCCTGGTGGCGATCATCCTGGCGATGGGGGCGACGGCGCTCATTGGTCAAAGCCTGGGCAACTGGCTGCTCCCCAAGAGCACATCGACGTCGAGCCAGCAGGCCGCTTCCCAGAGCGCGCCGGGGGGCTTTGGCGGCGCGGCCAGCCGGTTCCTGAACCAGGATAACCTTTACAAGAACGGCGGAAGGTTTTCGTTCAACAGCGCGAGCCAGAAGCAGCAGGCGGCCAAACTCAACGTCGTCTACCGCGGCTCGCTGTTCCTGTACGGCATCTTGATACTCGTCGGTATCAGCCTGGTCGGGATGGCGATACCGGTGTTCTGGATAATCAGGTTGAGGCCCGCGCGGGTCCTGAGCATGGAATGAGGTCACAGACATGACAGAACAAGAGATCCTCAGCGCTACGGACGTGAGCAAGACGTTCCAGGTGAAAGCCGGTGACGTCACCGCGGTAGACTCCGTGAGCTTCACCGCGGGCAGGGGCCAGGTAACCACCATCGTAGGGCCGTCGGGCTCAGGCAAGACAACGCTGCTGTACATCGTCGGATCGCTCGAGAAGCCCGAGACCGGCGCCATTGAAGTGGCGGGAAGCAACATCCTCGACCCTGCGACCGATCTGGTCAGGTACCGAAGGAAGCACGTGGGATTCGTCTTCCAGTTCTTCAACCTCATCCCGACTCTGACCGCTCTCGAGAACGTGATGCTGCCCATGGACCTGGCTGGAGTCTCGCCCGAAGAACAGAATAGGCGTGCTTCAGAGCTTCTGGATGGGATGGGAGTCAGCGGGAGGCTTCTCAAAGCGAGGCCGAACAAGATGAGCGGGGGTGAGAACCAGAGGGTCGCGATCGCCAGGGCGCTGGCCAACGATCCGGACATCATCCTGGCCGACGAGCCCACCGGCAATCTGGACACCGCCACCGGCCGAACGGTGATCGACATCCTGTCCAGGCTGGCGCACGAAAGCGACAAGTGCGTCCTCATGGTTACGCACGACGAGAGCGTTCTGGACGTCTCCGACAGGGCCTTCCGCATGGTGGACGGCCATCTGAACGAGATCAGAGCGTAGGCGCGACCGGGTCGCGCAGCGCTGACGCCAAACATGTGAAGGGGTAAGTGATGAAGAGACCACTGTTGATGGCAGCCCTGGCCATCCTGCTCGTCGCGGTCTTCGCCGCCGCGGGCTGCGGGGGATCGACCAGCGCGACGGGCAATTCCAACAAGTCGGGCGGAGAGGTGAGCGAGGCATCACTCGGCGTGCCTGTATATCCGGGAGCCACGAAGGAAAGCGCCTCGGCGGAGAGGCCCTCTAACGGCCCGCGACGGTTCGGCGGTAGCTTTCCTGGAGGCGGCAGCTACCCAAACTGGAGAGGACAGAGCTCGCCGAACTTCAACGGGCAAAGCGTGCCCTCGAGGTCGCAACTTCAGCCTCTGGCGACGCTGTGGACGCCCGATGCGTCCGACAAGGTAGTCGCCTGGTACAACAACAAGCTGAAGGGCAAGAGCGGCTACAAGGAGACGTCCGGTTCCCAGGGTTGGGCCGCAGGCGGCAGAACGCCGACTACAATGTTGTCTTTCAAGTCCGGAAACACGACCAAGCTGATAACTGTCCGCCAGTCAACCCAGAGCAAGGGCGGCACTACCATAACGGTCAGGAACGCTTCGGAGGGAACGCCCGTTGCCCCGCAGACGAACCAGTCGTACTAGCGGGCAGGCGGAGTCATCTCTGGGGAAAACGGTTCGTCGTCGCGCAGACAAGCGATGCTGACCCGGGTTCCAGGTGTTTAACACCGAGGGAACAGGAGTGGTGTTGAAACCCGATCCGAGCCGCTATAGAAAGCGCAACGAGGACTCCCACCGGCTCGTCCGCGTCGACGATATCGACATCGCATTCAGGATGCGCGGCGAAGGTGAGCCGCTCGTGATGATTTGCGGGTACGCCACTACCATGGAGATGTGGGACCAGAACTTCATCGAGCGGCTGGCGTCCAGTTACAGGGTCATTACGTTCAACAACAGGGGCATGGGGCACACGACCTCCGGGACCGCGCCGTGGAGCATCGACCGGTTCGCTGCCGACACGGCGGGCCTGATACAGGCCCTGGGCTTCGACAGGGCACACGCGCTCGGCTGGTCTCTCGGTGGAGACGTGGCACTCGGCCTGGCGGTCGAATTCCCCGAGACGGTCGAGAGGCTTGTCGTCTACGCGGGCGACTGCGGCGGGCCGCAGAAGGTGCCCGCGCCGAAATACCTGGGCGTGCTCAAGGAAGCTTATCGCGGGCGTTACGTCCCTTTCGAGGGTGTGCTTGCCATTCTGTTTCCGCCGAAATGGATGAAGTCCCACCGGGGCTATTGGCGGCGGATTCCGATTCCCAGGGAACTGGTAAGACTGACAAGCATCGTAAAGCAGAACAAGGCGTACGAGGAATGGGCGGGGGTCTACGAGCGGTTGCCTGGCATCGACTGCCCCGTTCTGATGGTGACAGGGGAGGAGGACGTCTCGACGCCGCCGGAGAACGCCGACATCCTCCACGAGCGGATACCGGGGTCGACGCTGGTGCGGTTTCCAGGCGCCGGGCATGGGCTGATGTACCAGTATCCCGATGCACTCGCCGATGTGGTGATCGAGTTCCTGTCGGAGACGGCCGGCACGGCCGAAAAGAATGGGAGGGATGATAATGGCATTCAAGGCAGCGTTTATAGCTCACGCCCCTGATGCGGATCCGGAGCAACACGGGGCTGTTATCGACACGGGCAAGTACAAGCTTTTCGTAGTAGTAGTCAAAGACCAGGAGCAGGCGCTCGAGACGGCCGGTGCGCTCGTCGAGCGGGAAGGCGTCCACTCCATCCTGCTATGCCCCGGTTTCACACACAAAGACATCGCCGAGATCGCCGAAACGGTGGGGCCGGATGTCTCTGTCTGCGTTGCCCGCGGTGACAGTCCCAGCAACAAAGCCGTCGCCGAGATCATGAGGCGCGAGTGGGCCTGAGGCTTTCAACTAATAAGAGTGCAGCAAATAGCGAATAGCACAGCCTGATATACACCAAGAGTACAGTGCGGTACTTTCAACAGGTCGTAAGGCTTCACTATGTCAGGGACGAGGTCATTGTTCCCGATCCATCTTTGCCGCAAGGCAATCACATGTGTGTCAGGTGAGGGGCTTTCCCGGCTGGATTTCCCCATCATGGATGATAACCCCGAGGGGCTGATCGCCAACGGGGCATGCACGCGCGCATACCTCGCACTCGTAGATGTACGTTCCTCTGATGCCCAGCCGGTCACTTTCGGCCTGCTGACAGCGCCTGCATGCTGCCCGATCGTGGTGCCCGATCGATAAACACTGGCCAGGACAGGCCTCAATGCAACTCTCACAATGAAGGCAGATGTCCGCCGCCTCCAGAGCCCGTGTTTCGGTAATATCGGCGTCTGTTAAAAGAACGCGTAGATGCACCCAGGGTCCCCACTCACGATGAAGGAACAGGAAACTGTACCCCATCTCTCCCATATCGGTCCCTGCGGCGAGCCGTTTGAAGGAGATTCCGCATGACTTGGGATATGGCAGGACGAGGGTCCGGCAACCATTTGATTCGAGGACCTTACTTATGTTCTCGATGGCTGCTTTCGCGTGGAGGTCAGCGCCACAGGTGATCCCGCCACGTTCGCTCTTAGAGGGGTACCATACCCACTCAAGTGATGCCTCAACATGATGACCGAGAACAGCAACCGTGCGGGCATCGGGCATGAGTTCAGCTATCTTGGCCCTCCCGTCCTCGGGATAGGATTCCACCGAAGCAAAAACGATCTCACAACATGGAGCCTGTGATTTCTGTATTTCGGTAATATCCATGTCGCCTGTCATTTTCTCCGAAACCCCACGTGCTTCCCGCGACTTCGATATTATTATACGGATGTCGCCTCCGTATGAGATTAAGTGCTTCAAGAAATGTGTGCAGACCGAATGAGCCGGTTCACCCGCTCCAAAGAAGAATCCCTGGATAATACCCGCGAGGCGATAGCGGGATACCTCGAGGCCTTGAAAAAGGAAGGACTTCCTTTTCCTCCCCGCCGGGCAGTCGAGATCGCCGAGGCCGTGGTTGCCGTTTGACGAGGTTGCCCCGCGCATCCGGGAAAGACGCTCTTTCTGCAATCCACCGAAACGGTTTTGTAACCGTCCACGTTCGCGGCAGCCATTCTCACATGCTCGTGGAGCAATAACCGCCGCGGCATAAGGACGAGCCCGGTCTGCTTACATGGAGAAAAAGACGGCACAGGATGCCTGCTGTTCAATAAATCGTCACGCGGACGGACGGGATCTTGTCCGCTGCCGGCCGATGGCTAGACACCGGAAACCTGGCCACAACTTAACCGCGGCTCCCGAGGTCATTATGAAATACGCATTATCAACTACCGCCACGAGAGGGCCAGGCTATAGTGTGAAGCCCTGTTGAGCCCCGAGGAAGTCTTTGAACAGTTGTGTGTGTCAACAGGTGCTGAGAGACAATGAGATCGCACCGGGATGTTGCAGTCATCCAGAGCCGGTAGACTAATTCGAATCAGCCAGTCACAGGTTAACGACTTGCAGGTCAGAGTTATTCTTGGGCAAGAGACTCGAGACCCTCCTTTCAATATGATTCCATCACTTCTTTCAACTGTCGCACAGCGGTTTCCGAATTTCTTCTTACCAGTTTGCTGAACAATAATTTATCAAGAAGTTCTAGCGATTTCGGTATGTCAAAACACATTTCCCTTTCCCACAGCGTGCCATCGTCTTTTGCTGTCAACGTGTATGCAATTCTTACTTTTTGTCTGTAACGTTCGCTGGTTGCGCGAATTACCCATCGGTTGGGGGCCAGCCGCTCCTCGACCTTCCAGGTGAATCTATCCCGCGCAATGCCAAGTCTTACTGTTTCAACGATCGTTTCACCCTCGAGGGCGGGGTGAAACACCGCCCCCGAAACACGGACCGTTGACGGATGCCACTCTGGCCAGTTTGAAGCCGTTGTAATGTAATCAAAGACTTTCTCTACAGGTTGCTTGACATGAACTGTTACACATACATTTGTCACAGCTCTTCTCCCTTCGTTAATTAGAATAATCGCTGTTGCTCGTCGTAAGCCAAATTGATTACCTCAATCGTTCGAGCGCCTTGATAACCCTGGGAGGGAACCGTCTGGCAAATTCATCGAGGGTCTTTCTGGAAATAGATTTCATGTCTATTTCTTCTATTGGAATTGTCGTCTTCCCGAACGAGGCGAAGTAAACGAGGTCGAGCAACGCCTTCTCTGGTTCGGCGATATAGAGTCCCTGCTCAAGAGTGAATCCAAAGTAAAGCTCTGCTTTCAAATGTTTGTAGTCCACCATCTTGCCCAACAAGGTTACCGATTTTGTTTTCCTGGTGGTTGCGAAGGAAAGTGAATATGGCACGAGGTTCAGCACGCCGAACCGGGAGAGAGCCGATTCGAACGAAAGATAGCATGGGAAATAAGATTGACCTGCTACCGCCTCGAGCGTGAAGGGCTCGCCCGCCACGACGTAGATGTTCCTGCCGCCTCTCTCGAGAACGCCTTTCTTGACCCACCTGTTCAATGAGATGTAAAGGCTTTTCCTCTCCAGGCCGGTTATCTTCTCTAGATCCGAAATGGTGAAAAACGCCTTTTGGGTCGCTCTCAGGGTCTTTATGAGTTCCGTGTCTCTCAAAGCAGTTCCCCGATCACCTTGTGATAGTCAGATGGAAGATACTTGGCGAGTTCGCGCCTCAGCTCTCTTGAAGCGATCTTTGTTTCCGGCGGCTTGTACGGGATTCCCATTTTCTGAGAGATAAACCACAGATCGAATACGTCCTTAGGCGCATCTCGACCCATGATGCAGTCTTGCTTGTCCTTGAATAACTGCTCCAGGGCCGCGACCCTGCCAAGAGCCTGGACAGGCGTGGTGGGAGAGGTGATGAGACGCAGCTCGCTTTCGTAGCCCGGAGCGGGCCTTCTCGATACCTCAAGTTTGACCCGGAATGGTTGAGCCAGGTACCCCTCTGTGATCCTGATCTCACAGAGGTAAGCCCATCGCTTGGCGGTCAGGTCGGTTATGTCCGCTGCGGCGAACGGCTTTACGAGCCCGGAGGCCATTTCCTTGAATGTCTTTCCAATACTATCCTCGAGCAACGAGAAGTATAGGTCCTCGGAGAAGCGCGGGGAGCCGTAGGCAAGCCTGAGGGCGGTGCCCCCTTTGAATACCAGGTCTTTGCCGCCAGGGTATTCGAAGAGCCGGTTCAACAGAACGACTTCCCAGTATTCCCTCACAACCTGGGTAACGTCTATCTTCAGTTCGAGAGCCAGGCGCTCTGCTAATAACTGTTCCATGATACTTAACAATAATGTTAAGTTATTGGAATCACAAAATCAAGGGGTTTCCATCAAGGAAGTGCGGAGGTTGCGGGTACGACGTTGTCGGGGCCTGGCATTGATTCCTGCCCAATGTGTTCACCCCGGGCCGGTCACTCTTTACTCGGGGTAGTCCGCGAGAGCGAAGTCGAAGCAGGCTCCTTCGTCGTTCGCGGCCCGTATCCACCCGCCGTAGAGTTTCACTATCTTCTCGACGATGGAAAGCCCGATGCCCGTGCCCNNTTGATGGCGTTGGCGATGAGGTTCAGGAACACCTGGTAGATGTGCGTGGGGTTTGCCCTCACGGTGCCCAGATCCTCTCCGAGCTCTACCGCTACTCCCTTCTTCGACAGCTCACCCCCCAGGTCGGCGAGCACTGTTTGAACCGTGTCGAGGATGTAGACGTCCTGGAGCTCGGTTGGCCGCTGCCCGGACTCGGCAAGGATGAGCAGGTCGGCGATCAGCCTGCTTGACTTGTCAACGTTGCTCGTCATTATGCGCAAGAGCTCCGTTACCTTATCTCGCGCATCTTCAGGATTTTCCAGGACCCTCTCGAGGGTCTCGCTCGCAATCCTGATGGAGGTGAGCGGTCCCTTCAGGTCGTGTGACACGGTGTGGGCAAAGCCGTCGAGCTCGACCAGCATCCTGTTCCGCTCGATCGCGTATCGTATCGAGCGCACCAGCAGGTTGCTGCCGACACGGCCTTTGACCAGGTAGTCCTGCGCCCCCTGTCGCACTGCCTTTAGCGCGACCGTCTCGTCTGAGAGGCCAGAGAGGACGATGATAGGTTGATTGCGCGCTTTGTCTCGCACGGCAAGAAAAGTCTCGAGACCGTGGCTGTCAGGCAGTGAAAGGTCGCAGAGGATAATATCGATACCTCGATCAGCCAGCAGCTCGAGTGCGACCGAAAGCCGGCCAGCCGTTACGAACTCGAACACCTGGTCCTCAACGCCGGACAGTATGTCCTCGATCAGGTCCGAGTCGGCGGGGTTGTCCTCTATCAGAAGAACTTTAATATATTCGCTCATCTCACTCCGCCGGTGGCAGCTTGACGATCGAGAACCAGAAGTCCTCGATGCCCCTTACAACCTCCACGAACCGCGAGAAGTTGACAGGCTTTGTGATGAAGCAGTTCGCGTGGAGCTTGTAGGTTCTGGCAATGTCCTCCTCGGCCTTTGATGATGTGAGGATGACGACTGGGATGCTCATGAGATCGGGGTCGCTCTTGATGTCCTCCAACACTTCCCTGCCGTCCTTGCCCGGCAGGTTCAGATCGAGGAGCACGAGGTCGGGGCGGACCGCGTCGCTGTACTCGCCCTCCCTCCTCAAGTAAGCGAGGGCATCAACGCCGTTCTCGATCACCTTGAGGTTATTGGTGAGCTTTCCCATCTCGAGCCCCTCCCGCGTGAGGTCGATGTCCGTTGGACTGTCCTCGACCAGGAGGATGTTGACGATATCCATTTTCCGGTCACTCATTTCCGTCCTCCCTTTCAGCGGGTACTGTGAAGTAGAATGTCGATCCCGTTCCAGGCTCGGATTCCACCCAGATCCTCCCTCCGTGTCGCTCGACTATCCGCCTGCATATGGACAGGCCGATCCCGGTGCCCGGGTACTCGGTTCTGCCGTGAAGCCGTTGGAATATCTCGAAGATGCGGCTCGCGTACTTTTCCTCGATGCCAATGCCATTGTCCTTGACGGAGAACCGCCACGCAACGCCCTCGCGTTCCGCCGACACGCGGACCTCGGGTCTGGCCTCGCCGTGGAACTTCACCGCGTTGCCGATGAGGTTCTGAAAAAGTTGCCTTATCTGGGGGCCGTCGACCTCCGCCGTGGGCAGCGCGTCGCGTATGACCACTGCCTGGTTCTCCTTGATCGATTCCTTCAAGTTCTCGAGTGCCTCGTCAAGCACTTTGTTGATGTCGGTCGGTACGAACTCCTTGCCGCGGGTCCCGATCCGGGAGTACGTGAGCAGGTCGTTGATGAGCGCCTGCANNGGCGAACTGCTCCAGCTCGGCGTTGGAGCGGGCGAGCTCGGCGGTCCTGTCTGCGACGCGCCTCTCGAGGGTGGCCGTCAACGCCGTCAGCTCTTCGTGCGACTCCTTGAGATCTTCGGACATCGCGTTGAACGACATGGCCAGCGTCCCGATCTCGTCGCGGGACGCGGCTTCGACCGTAATGCCGAGGTTGCCGCTGCTCAACTCGGAGGTCGCTTCGGTCAACCTGGTGATCGGGCGGGCGATCGCCCTCGAGATGTAGTAGCTGAAAAGCACGGCGACGGCCAGGGCGATCCCGATGAGCACGAGCATGAGGGTCATGAGGCTGTTGGTTGCCTGCTGGGCGTTCGCGAGCGATGTCTGGAACTGCTGGCCTTCAACGGCGATGAAGGAAAGGAGTGCCTGCTCCGCCTCGCTGGTCCTCACGGTTATGTTGGCCATGTCGCCCGAGGCCGCGGCGGGGTTTTCGCCCTGTTCGAGCCGCTTGAGCGTCTGGTCGCCGAGCTCGATGGCGCGGTCGAGGGACGCCTTCCACCCCATGGCATCCGATTTCTGGTCGCCGGGCAAAGCTCTCAGGAGCTGGTCGTAGGAATCGTTGGCACCGTCTCTCGTCTGCCGATAGGCGTTGGCTGTGGCTTTGTTGTCTATTCCCGCCCCGAGACCGATTATGTAGTGGTCGAGGTTCGAGACCGCGTCGCGCCACTGCGTTATTGTGTCGTTGCCCAGCCGGAGAACCTGAGCGTGCGCGCGCGTCGATTTGTTAAAATCGCTCTCGATCCGCCTGGAGCCGTAGACGCCCAGGAAGCCTGTGATACCCGCGATGAGCGCTATCAGAAGAAAGCCGCTGAACAGCCGGGCCCTAAAACTCATGATTTGAACCTCGCATGGTAACCCGCGTCGAGCCACTTTACAATGAATAGGCGAAAGCACGTAGCGATTCAAGGGGCAAAGATGACCTGCGCGGAGGACCCGATGGGGGGTTCTCTAACCTGCCAGCTTGTGCTTTGCCTGGTATTCTTTCGCCCTTTTCTGTAGCTCCTGGGCTTTCGTACCCTGGTCCAACGCCTTGTTGATCACGTCGAATATACGCCCCTTCTCACCGCTGACATCCACCTGCGCACCGGAGTTCAGCCTGTTCGTCAGGTTTGTGAACTCCGTGACGATCGCCTTTCCGGTGTCGATCGAGGCGATGAGCATGTCCAGGGAAGCGACCATCATCGACTCGTACGTCTTGTACTCGGCAACGTCCTTGAGCGAGCCGATCTTGCGGTAATCGGCCAGCACTGTTCTTGCCGAGTCCTGCAACGACGCCAGCGCCTTCCCGATGCCGGGAAGCTGAGAGGAATCCAGCTTTATCTTGGCCGGGTCCCCACTGATGATGGCGGGCAGAATGGATTCCTGCTGTCTCTGCAGCTCGAGCCGCTTTGTCGTGAGGTCAGCGTATGCCTGGTCTGCCTGGTTCATATACTTTCGCGCTGTCGCCGCTTCACTCCCGCAGCCTGACAACGCTGTAATTGCAAGCAGGGCGATCGACAGGACGATGATGGTTATTACTATGGTTTTTCTTGACATACTTCCGTTCACCCCCCCCTTGAGCCATAATTCTAATTAATATCACCGGAGAGTCCAAATGCGGCGTCGGCTGCACCGCCTGACGTGGGAAATCCCGTTTGCGAAGGACCGGCACTTTGTTACCATTGGATTTAAGTTATCCCGGAATGGCTGAGGCCTTCGGGCCGCGAGCGAAGGACGAGCGGATTTGACCGGCCGGAAGAGAGGTGCGCCCATCAGGGTGCTCCTGATAGACGATGATCCGGACCTGCGCTCGGGGGTGAAAATGACCCTCGAGATGGAGGGCTTCGAGGTCTCGGCGGCACCGGGTGGCGCTGAGGGGCTCGAGATGGCGGGGATGTCGCCTCCCGATGTTATCGTGCTGGATGTGGAGATGCCTGTCATGAGTGGCCCCGAGACCCTGCGCGAGTTGAGACGCAACCCTCGCCTCGATGACTCGCGAGTCATTTTCCTGACCGGCAAGGTCGATCTCGATGCCATGGAAGAGACATTCGAGGATATTGCCCAGGGCTACCTGTTGAAACCCTTCAGTGCTATCGAGCTGCTGAACAAGATCGACGAGGTGCTGGGCGGGAAGGATTGACTCACGCCGCCCGACCAGGAGAACCGAAGGGACGCGAGATGAGTGGACTGGAAGAGAGCATCAAGGATTTCGTGCGAAGCAGGGGGGTCGACGTCGTCGGCGTGGCGGGGCCCGAGCGCCTCAACGGGCCACCGTCTATGGATCTCGATTACACAATGCCGGGAGGCAGGTCCATCGTCTCGATGGCGATACCCATGGACGTCGACGCAATATACAAGTTCCTCG
>PMDX01000281.1 GCA_003154635.1 Actinomycetota bacterium
GCGCGCCAGGGACTCGAGACTGCGCGTATAGGCGTTATTCGCGATTATGTTCATAGGCGACCCGTGACCTATGAACAACACGGGCATTTTTCCGCTTGTGTCACTTGCGCTCATCAAACCTCCCTCATACCTTGAGCTCTTGTTTGACGCCCGCAGAAGCCCCCGCCTCAACGGCCGGGGCTGACTCAGGCTCCAAGTGTGTTCCGAGAAGTGCTGACGTTCATTTCTCCCCGCCCTTGCGCTCTCCTGTGGTGGTGGATCCAATAGGATGTTCACTTCTCGGCGTGCAGGATAAGACCGGCTTGGGCCGAGTCGAACATAGCTGGTCGCCCTGCGTTGTGCAAGTGGCCCCCACCCTGGCGAGCGGTCGCGGGTACCTGTATGCCCCTCCCGTATCCCCCTTTTGAGCGTTCAACATACTTAGAAATACTTCAAGAATGTGTTCGAGTTGCCGATTACTAGGGAACAAGCAGTATATCGTGGGCGCAGGAGGTAATAATGAGGCATAAGACCGGCAGTGAGATGCGCAAGCTCACTTGGTTGTTTGCCATCCCGGTCGTCGTTCTGGTGATAATCATCGTTGCTTACTTTGCTATGACCATGATTGTGACCGCCGAGCACAGCGCCAAGCGCGCNNATCTCTCCGCAATTGCGACGCCCTCTTCATTCGTGGCGCTCATCAAAGACGGAAAAGTATACGACTCCTTGGCCAACTCTGGAGTCAAAGCCAACAAGAGCGAAATACTTACGAAACCCCCACCAAAGGGATATACGATAATCAACGAATTCGGGAACCTCAAAGGTACGCTCATCTACGTCTTCTATCCGATAGACCTCACTAAGATGGGTATCAACACCAAGTTCTACATGTCGACGGTCTTCGACGTCACAAAGCAGGTCAAGGAGATAGACTCGTATTTCACCAACCAACGGAACAGCAACATCGTCACGCTCACTATTGCAAGCGTTGCGGCCGTGCTGGTCTTCTTCCTGCTCTCGACCATATGGCTTCGCTACCTGATTCGCAGGTTCGTATCTGAGCCGATAGAAGAGTTGAACACAGCTGCCGAACAGATTGTGGATGGAACTTATGAAGGGGAAGTCAAGGTCAACCCGAAGAGCGACTACGCGGCGATACAGGGGCTTCTCAAGAGCGGACAGTTGGTACTCAGGAAACTCGACAAGGAGATGGAAGCCGATAACAACGACTGAGACAGCGGGCGTTCGTGTTGTTTGATTCCAAAGAAAGGGGTGTCGATTGGCTAACGCGCTGGCCAGGGACATAACGCGTGTACTCTCAGACGCGCTGGGTGATTTTATCGCCAGTGCGACGGTCAAGAAGAACTGCGAGCTTCTCGGCACCACTCCAGAAGATATTACTGCCGAACAACTGCCGGCGCTCTCTACCGGCATCGAAAAATCGGTAACGTTCTTCTCTGACAGCTCGACGGCGAAGACGATCGGTGAAAAAGTCAGGGCCATGAAAGCCTGAACTCCACCGATCTCTCGATATCTTGCGGCGACCTATTTACCGCCTCATCGCCCCGGGCACCGCAATGTGAGAGGCGGCATCCATCGCTCCTGCTTATCAAGTTTCAAATGAGGATACCGAAACCTACCCTGCCTGTCCAACGCGCCCGATACCGCGAAGCCTGTTCTTCGCCAAGCCTAACCCCTCGATGGCGAGAAACCCCATAACAAGGCCGAACATCAGGATACCGGAGGCGCCACCCGTCCCGCACGCGGGAGTGGCCGCGTTCACGGTAAAGGCGCCGGTCCGCCTTGCAGTCTGCGCATCCGGGTTCGTGACAACCACATCGTAGACCGCGGCCTGAGCGCCGGCGAGATTTAGGTTGCAGGCAATACTGCTCGCGGATGAGACGCTAACATTTTCGGCGACGATCGGCGCAACGCCGTTCGCCTCCAGCCTCACCGAAGCCTTCTGCTGGAATCCCGTTCCGGCCACAGTGACCGGCACCGTGCCTCCGGCGGTTCCGGAACCGGGATTGATCGCCGTCACCGACAGCGGACCGGTGATCGGCGTTACCTTGAAACCGCCCGGGAGTATCGCCCGCTCACCATTTGTATTGATGACCTCCAGATCCCAGTCGCCTACGGCCGCCCCTGTCACATCGAAACTGCAGGTGATCTGGTCTGAGGCTACATTGACGTCGGTCGCATTGATGACCGCCTGGCCGTTTTTCCTGAGCCTTACAGCCACACCGCTGGCGAAACCGGAACCACCCAGCTCAACTCTGGCCACCCCGTTGTTGACGGCCGAGTTCGGATTCACCCTGCTCAGTGCCGGTATCGAACCGGATACGCCGTAGCCGCGCCTGAGCGAAACATCATCGAACCACGCGCTTCCAGCGTTACCGGCGGTATCGGGGCTCTCGGTTTTCAGAATTACCTGGGCGTATGCCGCGTCCGAGGGCGCCTGGGCCTTCACCTCGAGAGGCTTCCAGTCATTTGTGTCTGTCAGGCTGGCGGAATCGCTCTCCGAGAGAAGAGAACCGTTGCCGTCCAGCCATATGATGCCGATGCGCGCCCGAGCATTGTACCTCTCGTCGGCACTGTACCTGCCGTTCTCATACATCCTGTTATTCGCGCGAAGCGCCCTGGTCTTGGCGAACGCGCCGGCCGTATACTGCTGGCCGGGAACCACACCTGCAAGCTTTGAAGCGTACGAGGCAATAAATGGCGCACCGGCGGCCGCGGTGTCCTTTATCCTGACGGAGCCCACGCCGGAATGCGCGTCGGGTTTCCGGTTGGTGACTTCGAACTCCGCCTGACCGCCGCCGGAGACCGAGGTCGTCCAGTCGCCCGCTCCCTGTTCGAACGTTCCGCCCGGCAACATGTTGCCCTGTGTCTGCGGGAAATCTATACATATCTCAGACGCCGTCTGGGTCTGTACTCCTGAAATCGTCAGTGAGGTAGGTGTCAGGGTGAACGGCGCGATATTGCCGTTGACCGTTACCACATAGTTCGCCGAGGTGTCCCACTCACCTGTCAGTCTCAGGTCTGTTGCATTCGAAGTGTCGACCAGCGGCTCGGACTCAATCGTTTTGTTATCAACATCTATCGTCAGCTTCTTGCCGGGGTCCGTGTCCATCCCCATCCTTTTCAGGTCGAGGATGGTCGTCCGAACGTTTTTGGCGTGGACCTGAACTACGTTGTTGGCCTTGTCGCGCTTCACGCGAGCGAGCCCTGGATGGTCCTGGTTGGGGGACGCTATATCGACGGTAAGCCACCAGGCCTTGTTGTGCACGTCGTCATAGGTCTTGTAAGCCACCTCGTCCGGGTCGACGTGGGTGTCGCCAAGGTCACTCAGCGCCCTTTCGAAGAAGAAAACGTCTCTACCGGCCATGAGCCAATCACTGTAACAGCACCCGTGGCCGCCTCCCAGGTAGTACATATCGTACCTTGCGTTGTCCCAGATGTTGTTCGGGTCGCCGGGGACCTCCCCGTTCTCGCCGTACATGGCCGTCTCTTTCCTGGTACTCGTGAGGTTGGAGACAGTTTTCCACTTGTTCCACGGGTACTGGCTGTTCGCGTACTCCGTGGTCGCCTGCGTGGTGGCGCTGATGAGTCCGTCCATTGACTCCCACCAGACCTCCATCGGCCCGTTGTTGTTGGGAGATATGGTGTCGTAAGCAGGGTGCTCTATACGAATTGGCATATTCAGGGCGTTCTCCAGGATGTACCTGGCGCTGAACTCGTGCATTCGGCTGTTGATTTCGGTGGCGCTCCCCGGTCTGCCCCCGAGTATCTCCTCGGTCATATCGTTATACAAGAAATCCTGTTCATTGTAGAAGCGAGGCGGGGTACCGTTCGCATTGAAGACCTGTTCCGGGCGCTGGGTGTCCATCCATTTGTACTCCTCAAACATATCGGTCACCCCTACCGACGGGTGCATAGCCGAGAACATGTCGGGGTACTGCAAGCCCAGGTTCCATGCGCCGGTCCCTCCCACCGAGAAGCCCGAAAGGTAGACGCGGCTGGGGTCGGCCTGGTAGTTGGGGTCCGAGGTGAACTCCTCCAAGAACTGCTCGATGGTGTCCATGAGGTCTTTCTGTCCGTAGAGGAACTCGTTCTGCACGCGGAAGTTATCGAACTGGTGGCTGCCGCCGTAGCTCACGAGGCCCACATCTCCAGACGTGAAAGTCGAGTCGTGGCGTCCGGGGGACTCGGATTGGTCCTGGTGATATGTATACGTCGGGTCCAGTTCGTGCACCTGACCGTCCAGGCGCACCTCCATGTAATCCCCGAAGGTCATTAATTTGATATTATGCTTGACACTCAGGTCAAAGGAACCCCCCAGGTCATCAACCGCAAGCTGCGTCCAGGTACCGCTCTTGAACTTGAGAAGGCGCAACTGCTTCGTCTGTCCGGAGCTGGCAAGGTCTAGCCAGTAGCAGTCCCCGTTGGCCTGTCGTCTGAAGACGATCCCCTCAGCGCTGTTGCCCGCTCCCGAGGCGAGCTCCTTGATGTCCACGCTTACCGAGTAGTCTGCTCCCGTGGAAGAGCCCCTCATTGCCGTCTTCCAGGTTCCGGAGGTCTCGGACTGCTGGTAGCATTGATCGGTGGTGTTCTGTGCCCAGCTACCGTCCCCCGGGACCCACCCAGCCGCGCCTGTCGCGAAATCGTCGTAGATGCATGGTTCCTTGGTGGTACCGGCCGGCTCGAGCCCGTCGGTCCACAGGCTCTTGAAGTTCCTGCCCCACGGCGAGATGATCATCCAGCCGCGCTGGCGCGCCCATTCTTGCCAGTCCGCCCGGACGCCACCTGGACCGCCCAGAGCGTGTAGGTCCACCCAGACCGGCATGTACTGGGATACCCCGTTGGGTGGAATGTATATGCTGCACGGTAAGGAGACGCCGTCCACGCTCGACACATAGTCTCGCTGGAACACCTGATTGTACGGCAGTGCTTCAGCGCTCGACACCCGAGCGGGAAACCCGGAGCATAAGATGGTTGCCACGAACAACAGGACTATTGCAAACGCTATATGCCTGAAAATCCTTTTTCTCAAGCGAACTCCCCCACTGCCCATAAGAATTAAAGAAACAGTGCTTACGTGCCGCATGCGTGATTCAATCAATGATGTTATGTAGTACTGACGTTTATGTCAACCAGAGTCGAACGCAGGCAGCGATTCCGTAACTAGCTCCAAAAATACTTATGGTTACGCCCAGAAAGTAGGATTCCTCAACGGACCAATTTCGAATTGTGCCTTTCTTACGCTCCCCGGGCAGGACTCGGCCCCACGCGTCTCAGACGCGCGGTGACCCCGGGTTGAGGCAGCCGCTTCGCGGCGCCTGTTGCCGCAGGTTCGATTCCTGCCCGGTGAGTTGAGGTGATTGTGTAGAAGAGTGTTGGCTCCCCGGGCAGGACTCGAACCTGCAACACACTGGTTAACAGCCAGTTGCTCTACCGATTGAGCTACCGGGGAGAGAACTCTAATCCGCAGTAACGAAATCTCATTATAGAGAAGGTGCCTGCATGGGGCAACGTCGGAATGGTTGTCACATGGCCGATCTGGTGGAGCGGTGGATCCTAAAGAATCCGGGAAGACTCCGTGGGCCTTGGTGTTTTCACGACCAGAAAACGGAACGGTTCTCCACCCTCGCTGAACAACCGATGCGGGGATCCGGCCGGGCACTGGACTAGCTGGTCCTCTGATACGTAGACCTGTTCGTCGTCTATCTCTATCGTGCCGCTTCCCTCCAGCACGTAGAAGAACACGTCAACGGGAGCGATGTGCTTTTTCTGGCCCTGGCCGTGCAGGAGCTTTATCTCGAGAACGAGAGCGTGTTCCGTCTCGAGGAGCTTGCGGATGTCTACATCGTGGGGTGTATCCTCCACCTCTTTTTTCTCGTAACTGTGCACCTCTATCATTAATGCCTCCAGTGAACCCTTGCATCGTCGAGCAAAATGCGGACATACAGCGTAGATTAGATTAACACCAGAGAAGCAACGCGATCCAGTCCGACACAAAGGGGTCAGGATTGTTCGGGTTTCGGCTCGGGTTCGCTGGAGTCGAGACCGGCGGGACGGCCTTCGGCCAGTGCGGCGGCGCACTTATCGGCGTACGGGCACCACTCGAGGCAGCCCATGTCCAGCCGTGGGTTCGGAAAACGGTAACCGCAATGCGGGCACTTGCGCGATACGTCGTCCTTGAAGAACTCGACGGGGTGATCGCAAATCGGGCAATGTGCCTCGAAGATGTCCTCCGGCTTCCAAAAGAGTGTGTTCTGTCCCGGGCAGATCTGATCGGCCATTATTGATCACCACCGGTCTCGACAACGACCGTCTCTATCACGTCACCCTTTATTCCCACTTTAGTGAGGCTAAGTGGGATGTCCTTGCGCGTTTCCTTCAGCGACTCGTGCACCAGGTGAACCAGCCCAAAGCAGCACGGGACTTCCATGTAGGCGACTTCAATCGACTTGATATCGTTCCGCGCGAAGATCTCCGCGAGTTTTTTCCTGTAGAACTCGGCGCTATCGAGCTTCGGGCAACCTATCATCAGCACTTTGTCCCGAAGGAATTTGCGATGGAAATCCGCGAAGGCGAACGGCACGCAGTCGGCGGCGATGAGCAGGTCGGCTCCCTGGAGGTAAGGCGCCTCAACGGGAACAAGCTTCAACTGGACGGGCCAGTTGCCGAGTTGGGATCTCACCTTTGATACCTCGCCCGGTTCACCTTTCATGTCGACCAGCTCGCAGCGCTCGATGGTCCTGGGCGACGAGCCGGGACAGGCTGTCAGTGCCGGCGTCTCGGATTCCATCGAAGAGAGCCGTTTTTTCACGGCTCGTTCACTAAAATCCGCAGCCTCGCGCTGTTCGACGGTGATCGCGTCCTGGGGGCACTCACCGATGCACGCTCCAAGGCCGTCACAGTAGACGTCACTCACAAGGCGAGCCTTGCCATCGACTATTTCGATCGCTCCCTCGGCGCACGCGGACGCGCATTGCCCGCATCCGTCGCATTTCTCCTCATCGATCTCGACAACGTTTCTTACCGCCATTGTTACCCCCATGCGCGTCAGCCAGGTTGGTACGCTGCAACAGGCGACACAATGCCCGACGCGCCGGTTTAAGGCTGAGGTCAGGCTCTACAGGATCCACTCGGCTTGCCACTATCCGCATCTCTCCTGGTGCAAGGCCCGGGCAAGCCGCCGACCCGCAAGGAGTTGTTGTTTACTCTGGCTCGAACTCGGATTTTTCCGCGCCGCAAACGGGGCAGACCCAATCCTCGGGAAGGTTTTCGAAAGCGGTGCCGGGGGCCACGNNAACCGCAGACCTGGCAGACATATCTCTTCATCGAATCAATCCCCTTTCGTCTGTGATTCTGGTGCCCTGTAGGTGGGAGCCGCCTTGGGCGCTACGCCCTTGTTGGCATGGTACTGTGCATACGTCAGCGGTTTGCCGTCGGTGAGCACCTTGCCACTTGTAACATCCCCCGCGAACAGCGTGTGAGTTCCTACATCCATCTTGTCGAACACGCGCCCCTCGAAGACCGCAATCGCGTTCTCTGTTACGCAGGGGCAACCCGTTGTCCCCTCGAAATGCGCCACGCCCTCGAACTTATCGATATCCCGCCCGCTCTTGAACCCGAATGTTCCGATGAACTTCATGGGCGTGTTCTCGTCGAGTACAGAAACCGCAAAAACACCGCTCTTGTAGAGGAGCTCGTGCGTAAAGTTTTCCTTGTTCAGCGCAAAAGCAACCCTGGGCGGGTCGGCGCTTACCTGTATTACCGTGTTCGTGATCTGGCCGTTCGCCTTGCCGTCAAGGACGGTGGTAACAATGAAAATCCCGTAACTGATGCTCCAGAGTGATTTCGGATCCATCTCAGCTTCCACTGTCGACCACTTCCTTCAGCCTCTTCGCTACCGCGGAGCCGAGGTCCCGGCAACTCGCCAGAGCCTCGTCGTCCGGAACGAACTTTACGCTCAACGGGTCCGCCACGAGCTCGACCTTCATGTCGGTCAGGATCTCGTTGACCTGCTTGTTCCCCTCACCGCTCCAGCCGAAAGAGCCGAAAGCCGCACCCACCAGGTTCTTGGGCTTGAGCCCTTTCAGGTAGGCTAGAACATCAGCCACTGACGGAAAGAGCATGTTGTTAATCGTGGGCGAGCCAACGAGAAGAGCTCCCGCCTCGAGCACCTTGGTCACGACGGCGGCACGGTCGTTCGACTTGAGAGACATGACCTCCGTAGGGACACCCTCGTCCTCCAGCGCCTCGGCTATCGCTCTCCCCATCTTCTCGGTGCTGCCCCACATGGTGTCAAAGACCACTACCGCATTCAGCTCCGGCTTCTGCGTAGCCCACTTTTTCCAGTGTTCGATGATCCTTGCGCAGTTGTCCCCGCGCCAGATGGGCCCATGATCGGGGCATATGAGATCGATCTCTACCCCGAGCTTCCCTACCCTGTCCAGCAGTTTGAGGATGATGTTGCTGTAGGGCAGTAGTATGTTCGCGTAGTACTTGGCGCCTTCCTCGAAGACCGGGCAGTCGACGATCTCATCGGCGAACCTCTCACTCGAGGCAAGGTGCATGCCGAAACCGTCCTGTGAAAAGAGGAGCTTGTCCTCGGCCAGGTAGGTTATCATGCTGTCCGGCCAGTGGATCATCCTGGTTTCGAAACACGTGAAATGCAGACCGCCGAGCTCCAGGCCCTCGGAATCCTTTACCGCTGTGATCTCATGGCCCGGGTCCATCTGCGCCGTCAGGTCTTTGACGCCGAGCGTTGACGCAAAGACCTTTTCCGGCTTGATCGCCTCTATGACGCCAGGAAGCGCTCCGGTATGGTCCATCTCGGAGTGGTCGGAGATGAGGTAGCGGATGTTCTTCGGGTCGGTGACGGAAGCGATGCGGGACAGCAACTCGTCCTTGAACGGAGCCTTCACGGTGTCAATCAAAGTGATGTCATCGCCTACAACAAGATATGCGTTGTACGTCGAGCCCCGCGGCGTTGAGTATCCGTGGAAGTCCCTGATGTCCCAGTCGATTGCCCCGACCCAGTATACGTGATCGCTTATCTTGACGGCATGGTATGGTCCGCCCATCTCGCAGTTACCCCCTAGGTATCCTCTCCGAAAGCGTGGTTGTTACGACTTCCACAATCCGTGCAGGTTGCAGTGCTCTCTCGCGACGACGTCGGTCTTGTCCAGCGGGAACGTCGCTTCGGGCTCGTCGCCCGCGCTGAGGAACGCTACGTGTATCTCGTCGCCGTCGATCACTTCGATCCACTCGATATGATGCTCCTCGAGCATCGGATGCGCTACGCTTCCGACCTTGACCTTGATGCCGCCGTCGACTTTTTCGATCACGGGAACGTGCTTCTCCTTTGCGGCATCAACGGTGTTCTCCACGAGCAGCTTCATGGATTCGCCGCAGCAGATGAGGGCCGTCCCGCCACCCTCCCGGAACACCTCAATGATGTTTCCACAAACCTCGCACTCGTAGACCTGTAAGCGCTCTGCCATTGTAGATCCCCCTTCCTGGCCGGCCGAGCCGGCATCGTGTGATTACTCTGCGCCTTGCGGCAATCGCCGTTTCCAAATTCGACAACGCCGGTGAATTCCCTATTTCGGTGTAGGAAGGTCGAAAGCTCAAGTGCGTTCGCGACAACTCGAGCATCGTCCGTAAAACACACCACCCCACCCTCCCCCCTCGAGGAGGGAGGGAAGAGAAATCACCAGTTCTCGGCGAGGAGTTCGTAGTAATCGCGCGGATGAGCGCACGCCGGGCAGGTGGCTGGAGCTTCCGCGCCCTCATGCAGGTAGCCGCAATTGCGGCATCGCCAGACGACAGGCTCAGCTTTCTTGAAAACCGTGCCGGCTTCAACGTTGGCGAGCAGCCCCCTGTAGCGTTTCTCGTGTTGCTTTTCGGCTACTGAGATCTTTTCCCAGGCTATCGCGATTTCCTCGAAACCCTCCTTACGGGCTATGTCCGCGAAGTTCTTGTACATCTCGGTCCACTCGTAATGCTCGCCGTCCGCAGCAGCAGCGAGGTTCTCGGCGCTGGTGCCGATAACCCCCGCCGGGAACGACCAGTTCACCTCGGCGGTGCCACCCTCCAGGAACTTGAAAAAGCGTTCTGCATGTTCTTTTTCCTGGTTGGCGGTCTCTTCGAAGATGTCGGCTATCTGGATAAGGCCGTCCTTGCGGGCCTGGCTCGCAAAGTAGGTGTAGCGATTCCTTGCCTGCGATTCACCGGCAAAAGCGGTAAGCAGATTGACCTCCGTTTTCGATCCTTTCAACTCGGCCATATCTCCTCCTTTCTTCCATCACGGATAACATAAATCAAGTACACGGTTTATTGCGTTCCATCGCCCCGGCCAGAAAACCTTCTATTGATTCCTCATCACGGATCCCCAACCGAGTCAGTGAAAAATCGTATCGCACCGGGTCACGCGGCACAATCCCACGAAAGCCCTCGGTTATCTCGAGGGCGGCGCGCAGGTCGGCGCTCTTGCGCGAGGTGAACCCCAGGCTCCGCCCGACCTTGTACATATGCGTATCCAGCGGAACGACGAGCTTCGAGCGTGGCACGCCGGTCCAGCCGCCTGGATCGACACGGTCGTGCCGCACCATCCACCGGAGGAACAGGTTGAGCCGCTTGCAGGCGCTGCCCCTGGCAGGGTCAGGAAGCATGAAATCGCAAGACTGACGCGCCATGCTTGCCAACTGCGAGGTAAAGCGCGATAGAGCCGGCATCACAGTCTTATCGCTCCTGTACAAACCCGACGTGAAACCGGCGTTCAGCGAGCCGTGCTCCTCGAGCATCCGTTTTACACCGACGAGCAGCCCACCCAACTCCTCGCCGGTTGTGAACCTGTGTTTGAATCCGGCGAGTGCTCCTCCAAGTGCGTGCTCGGAGGAGCACGCCACGAATTCTGAAGGAGACGGGCCGATGGCGTCGAGTACCGTGGATACGCTTCGCAATATCATCTTGACCTTGCCGTAGGCGAGGACCGATGCCAGAAGCGCCACTATCTCGCGGTCCTCCGGGGACGCGTAGTTGTAGACGAACTCGAGCGGATCCGGGTGCACATATTCTCGGTGGTTGTACTTCCTATAGAGCCGTTCGAGCAGCTCGTGTGTGCCCCGCTCGCCGTACACTGATTCCAGGTGTCAACCTTCCTCTTCCATCTGCACCAGGTCTCCTTCGGTGAACAGGTACTCCTTGAGCTCCCCCGAAAAAGCTTCATCTCTTCTGCGCAGCCACTCGAGTAGCATCGATGCATGCTCTTTCTCCTCGTCACGGTTGTGCTCGAGGATCTTTCGGAGCTCGTCATCCTTGGTCGCGACGGCCCGCTGGTGGTACCAGTCGACAGCCTGGAGCTCCTCGATCAGGGATACTATCGCGCGGTGGTAGTTGCGCGCTTCCTCGTCTATGAGTTCGACCGGCTCGTGATATGCTTCCGCGCACACGAGATCCTCCTCTCATCGATGTGGACGAAACGCCCTTGCATTCCTAGGATTTACCGTCGTGTGAGGATTTCCTCCCGCGAGACCGGGGGTTAATCTTCTATGTAGTCGCGAAGCCGGCCGCTTCGGGAAGGATGGCGCAACTTGGAGAGGGTCTTGGACTCGATCTGGCGTATGCGCTCTCTGGTCACTCCGAATACGCGACCCACTTCCTCGAGCGTTCGAGGCTGGCCGTCGAGGAGACCGAACCGGAGCTGTATCACTCTCTTTTCGCGGGTGTTCAGGTCGTCGAGCACCTCTTCGAGCTGCTCCTGCAGAAGCTTGAAAGCCGCAGCATCGACTGGTACGACGGCTCCGGAGTCCTCGATGAAGTCACCGAGGTGGCTGTCCTCTTCCTCCCCGATGGGCGTCTCGAGAGAGACAGGCTCCTGGCTGACTTTCAATATCTCGCGCACTTTCTCGGGGGAAAGCTCCATCTCGGCCGCGATCTCCTCAGGGAGCGGCTCGCGGCCCAGGTCCTGGAGCAGCTGGCGCTGCACCCTGACCAGCTTGTTTATCGTCTCGACCATGTGCACCGGGATGCGGATGGTGCGAGCCTGGTCGGCGATAGCGCGTGTAATGGCCTGGCGTATCCACCAGGTNNTCCTGGATCAGATCGAGGAACAGCATGCCACGGCCGACGTAGCGTTTGGCAATACTAACTACCAGGCGCAGGTTGGCCTCGACGAGTTTCTTCTTGGCTTCGAGCCCGTCGGCCTCGATCTCCTGCAGCCCCTGCACCTTGTCGGAGTTGAGCTTCTCATCCGATGTGAGGTGCGCCGAGGCTTCCTCGCCCGCTTCGATCCGCTTGGCAAGCGATACCTCCTCCTCGGCGGTCAACAGGGGGACCTTTCCGATCTCTTTGAGGTACATGCGCACCGGGTCGTTGGTGGCGGGCTGGACAGAGAGGTCGAGGTCTGCGCTGCTGGACTTTCCGCGCCCCTTGCGAGTCTCCTCTTCCATCTCTTCCTTGATCTCGTCGACCGCCTCGTCGGTTATCTCGATACCCATCTCGGACAGGTACACGAATACGCTGTCCACCTGGTCGGGTGTCAGCTCTACAGATTTGAGCCGCTCTACTATCTCGTCGGTGGTCAGGAACCCGCGCTCCTTGCCCCAAGCGGCAAGCTCGCGCACCTCATCGATATCGAGGTCTTTCCAATCTTCCGCCATATGTCAGAAGTTCACATCCTCGCGGGCATCCATTGCCCGGTCTTAATTGTGGTCATAGGGAAACTGCTCCTTGATGACCTGCTGGATCTCCAATTGGTGGGCGCACAGCGCCTCGTACTTCTTTGGCTCTAGTCTGGGGTTGACCTTGCTTATCTCGAACTCTATGCGTCGTTTTTCTCTCTTGAAGAAGTTCAGCTGGAGCATCTCGAATACCTTGTGCTCATACCCCGGACTGCAGTCCGGAACAGGCTCCATGAGGAGACGCGTGACCCTGACTCGCAAAGCGTCATCACCCAGCCGCTCGAGCATGCCCCTAACAAAGCTATCAAATTCAGCCTGTAAATCCTTTTCGTCACAGGCCACGAATTCCTTTAACATCTCAAATATTTTTTTATTGCCTCCGTCCGTGAAATAGTCCTCGTCCAGGTATAACTGTTCCAGGAGCACTTCAGGGTCGTTCAACAGAACCTGCAACGCCTCATTTTCGACTTTATCCCACATCGCCGGGGGCCTGACGTCGCCCGCGGGCTGCCTTCCTCTCGACGGTCCGCTCTTGACCGCCTGGCGCATGTACACCTCGATGGTCTCCTCCGGCATGTCGAGGAGGCCGCCGACGATGCGCACAAGCTCGTTGCGGACCGGACGAAACTCATCCGCGGAGACCCGGCTCAGGACCGGCACGCAAGCAGCCATTGCTCGCTGCCGCCCCATCGCCGTGGTCGTATCGCAGCCCTCCACGATCTTGCGGAGCGAGAAATCCAGCAGGGGCTCGGCGCGATCTTTGCGAACGGCGAAAGCCTCAGCCCCGTTCTTCTCTACCAAGCTCGCCGGATCTTCTCCCTCAGGGAGAGTAACGACAAAGACGTCGATCGGAAACCTGTTGAAAAATTCAAGCGCCCGCCTGGCCGCGTCGATTCCGGCACGATCGGCGTCAAAAGCCAGATACACACTATCGCAGACGCGCGCCAGCAGGTCGAAGTGGTTTTCGGTAAGGGCGGTACCCAGTGTCGCGACCACGCCGCCCACTTCTGCCTGCCTGAGAGCCAGGAGGTCGGTGTATCCTTCGACTACGATCGCTTCGCGAGTGTCCTGCATTGCGGCTCGAGCCTGGAAGTAACCGTACAGAGTATAACCTTTTCTGTAGATCGGGGTCTCGGGCGAGTTCAGGTACTTGGGCTCGTTGTCGGAAGACTGCCCGGGAAGAGTTCGCCCCCCGAACGCGACAGCCCGTCCCCTGTGGTCCAGTATCGGGAAGACGACCCGGCCCCTGAAGACATCGTAGACGCCGTGGCCGGAGCCCTGGCCTTGCGAGCGCTCGCGGCAGAGCCCGACCGTCACCATTTCGGCCGGTGAGAAGCCTTTCTTGGCCAGGAACCCCGCCAGGTTCTCCCAGCCCTGCGGGGCGAAGCCGATCTTGAACTCGTCGATGATGCGGTCACCGAAGCCGCGCTGGGCCAGGTACGCCCGGGCGCTCTTGCCCGCGTCAGACTCTTTCAGGAGGTAATGGTAGTACTCGGTGGCGGTCTGGTTCAGCTTGAACAGGCGATCTTTCTCGAGCCTGCCTTTCAGGTCCGCCTCCGAACCGGCGTCGTAGGTCAACTGGTATCCCAGCCTGTCCGCGAGGCGCTCGACCGCCTCGGAGAAGTTCAGCCCCTCGAGCTTCATAACGAAATCGAAGACGTTGCCGCCGACCTTGCACCCGAAGCAGTGGAACACAGCCTTGGCGGGGTCGACGTAGAACGAGGGGTCTTTCTCTTTGTGGAATGGACACGGACCACGGAACTGGCGCCCGGATTTCTGCAGCTGCACGTACTCGTTAATGAGTTGGACGACGTCGGTGCGCTCGCGTACCGTCTCGATATCCGTGTTCCTGATTCGGCCGCCGGCCATAGTCTCTTGCTACCTCGTGAGAGTCGTTTCTCGGACGGCTCGCCGCCGCCGGATAATCACTTCTTTAACTAATACGTCATAACCTCTGGAGTCATTCCCGGGCCAGGCGACATTTGCGCTAGACCATCCAGGACCGTGGCAGGAAGAACTCGTTGAATTTCGCTAGCGCGTAGCGGTCGGTCATGCCGGCGACGTAATCGCAAACCCTGGTGGGAAGGCTCTCACCTTCTCCGGGCTGGTACTCCGGGGGCATCTTCTCGGGATGTTCCATGTAATACTCGCCAAGCGACTTGAGCACGTATACCGCCTTGTCCTCTTCGGTCTTGGCGATCGAACCTATATAGACCTCGTCGAACAGGTATTGCCTGAGCTCGTTCATGAGCGCGGAGATCTCTTCGCTGAGGCGGATGGTGTCCGAATCGAGGCTGTTTTCGACCATGTTATGGGCCAGTGCGTCGATACGCTGTCCGGGAAACTGGCCCAGGACCATGACGGGCTCCTCTGGGAGGTCCTCAGGCTTGATCAGCCCGGCCCGAAGCGCGTCGTCGATATCGTGGTTGATGTAGGCGATGCGGTCGGCCGTACGCACGATCTGGCCTTCGAGGGTCGAGGGCTTCGTATCACCTGTGTGGTTGAGTATCCCGTCCCGGACCTCCCAGGTAAGGTTCAGGCCTCTGCCCTGGTATTCCAGAACCTCGACCACGCGAAGGCTCTGAACGTTGTGGTGAAACTGCTCGGCGCCCGGAAGAAACTCGGAGAGCGCGCTCTCCCCTATGTGTCCGAAAGGTGTATGCCCCAGGTCGTGTCCGAGCGCTATCGCCTCCGTGAGGTCCTCGTTGAGCCGCAGGGCGCGAGCTATGGTGCGTGATATCTGGGCGACCTCCATTGTGTGGGTCAACCGTGTTCGGTAGTGGTCCCCCTCGGGTGCGAGGAAGACCTGCGTCTTGTGCTTCAGGCGCCTGAAAGATTTGCAGTGGATAATGCGGTCGCGGTCTCGCTGGTAATCCGTGCGGATGGAGCAGGACTCCTCGGAACGCTCTCTGCCTCGAGTGTTCGCGACCAGCGCGGCGCGGGGTGACAGAAATTTTTTCTCGAGCTGTTCCGTCTGCTCGCGTATCGTCATCTCTTAACTACCTCCACGAAACCTTCGGCCAGCGCAATGGGGGGGCAGGTCTTTTATTGTTTACCGTAATGGGGGGTCAGGTCTTTTATTGTTTACGAACCGAACTCAAGCTGATTTTTCACACCGCAATCGTAAACAATAAAAGACCTGACCC
>PMDX01000294.1 GCA_003154635.1 Actinomycetota bacterium
GGGGAGGGTGGTCTCAACGCCGGTAAACACGGGTGAGTCTTCCTCGTTCTTTCTTCAGGCGGAAGCGCTTGCGCTCCAGGGACATGAGTATGCTTGCGGTGAGAGGGCGCTCGTAAGGGTCGATGGGTCGATTGACGTAGAAAAATATTACTGCGGTTCGGTCGTGATAGCGAGAGGAACGCTTCTGACGGGCACCAACAGCGCTGGCTGGTTGCTGGACCATGGTGCCGCAAGCATCCTCAAAGTAACTGAAAAGAATCTCAAGGGGGCGCCCGTCGCGCCCGATCCTGTTTCCATGACGGTCCACCGCGCCCGCCACTGGTTTTCCGTGCGATACAGGCATGATCTGCCTTCGGGTGTAGCGGGCCTGATGGAGGGCATGACGATCGGAACGGTCGACCGGATCGAGCCAGGGGTCATGGCGAATCTCAGGGCATGCGGGCTGTCTCACATAGTATCGGTCGCGGGCCTTCACGTTGGCTCTGTCGCGCTCGTCGTGCTGGGAGTTCTCGCGGCTGCAGGGGCGGGACGTAAAGGGAGATACGTCTGTGCCTGCCTCGCCGCGGCGCTCGTTCTCGCGCTTTCGAACTTCAAGCCTTCGACCATGCGGGCATCTATCATGGCGGCAATAGCTTTCGGTGGCGCCATGACCGGGCGAGACTACGACCCACTGGCCGGGCTTTCCATCGCGGGGGTCATAATCGTCGCGCTGAACCCACGTTCGCTTTTCGACTCGACGTTCCAGTACTCTTTCGTCGCGGCTTGTGGAATAGTGCTGGCGGTCAGGGGCTTGAAGGCGTCGGGTTTTCGCACGTTCATCGNNCGTTTTTGATGGACCTGCCGTTATTGGGGAATCTGTTTCGGAGCAGTTCGTCATCGGAGACGCGGTCAGGGGCTTGAAGGCGTCGGGTTTTCGCACGTTCATCGCTGTCTGCGCGGGCACACAACTGGCGATAATCCCGCTTATGCTCTTCAGGGGAGACGCCGTGCCGGTGACGGCTATCGCGGCTAATGCACTCGTAATACCATTGATAGGACCACTGCTGGTCTCCGGTTGGGGACTCGCGATCTTAGGTGGAGCCTGTGCTCCCGCTGCGACTGTGCTTGCCATACCGATACGGTTTGCATGTAGATACGTAGTCGCCGTTGCTTCCTTTTTCTCCGCGGTTCCGAAGGCGGGGATATTTGGAACGACCGCCGGAGTCCTTTCCGTCGTTATCTACCTGTATGCACTCGCAACGATAATCCTTCGCGTGCGTTCCGGTGGCGCTCTGTTCAAACCGGCCGTGGCGTTCATGGTGGCAGTGATGCTGGCCCTCGTACCGTGCACGCCAATTGCGGCGTTCAGCTCAAGTAACCGCGTTACCGTGCTCGACGTTGGTGAGGGTGACGCCATACTCGTGCAGGACCGTTCGGGCGCCTCGGTGCTCGTTGATGGCGGACCCGACGGTCGGCTCCTTATGAAGAAGCTCGAGGCCTTGAACGTGCGAAAGCTCGACGCTATCGTTTCTTCACATCCGCACGCCGACCACGAAGCCGGTCTTATTACTGTTCTGCAGCAACTTCCTGTTGGACGGCTGATAGACCCAGGTTTGCCGAAGATGTCGGGATTGTACCGGACAATGATCCAGGTTGCCGAGAGCAAAGGCGTCAAACGGACGATAGCTCGTGAAGGCCAGGTGTTCAGGGTTTCATCGTCAACGGAGCTTGATGTACTGTATGCGCCGCTCGATCTGGAGAAGATCCCTGAAGACGTAAACGATTGCTCCTTGGTTGTCATGGCGCGCGTCGCGGGGATGCGCGCGCTGTTAAGTGGCGATATCGGACCCAAGGCCGAGGATACTCTCCTCGGCCGTCACCCGAACCTCGAGTGCGACCTTCTCAAGATCCCGCACCAGGGTGCCCGTGAGGCGGCCTCGGCGAGGTTCTACGAGGCATGCGACCCCGCCGTTGCCGCGATATCCGTGGGACGGGATAACATGTACGGACACCCGGCTCACGAGTGCCTCGAGCTTCTGGCTTCACGGGGCATCAGAGTCGCGCGAACAGACACCGATGGAGACATATCACTGTCGGTGGACAATGGTAGAATTGGCCTCGTCAAAGCGAGGCGGTGAAAATGCCCAAGAAGCGCGTAGAAAGCGTCGAAGAACTCAAGAACATATATTTCCTCTACGGTGACGAAGAGCTGCTTGTTGAGAACGCACTGAAGCGCCTTCAGGACCTGCTGGCGTCACAGGTTGACGCTGATTTCAACATGGAGGTGTTGAACGCACCCGAGGTAGGCGCCGAGCGTATAGTGGACTCCGCGGAGACGATCCCGCTGATGTCGTCACGCCGCCTGGTAATCGCACGCGATATCGACAAACTGCCTCGCAAGGGTCAGGAGCTCATATCCGAATACCTCGATCGCCCAAACCCGGCAACGACCCTGGTGATGGTCGCTCATGTTTCCGGGCCGGGAGAGTCGCGGGATGTCGGCACCCTTAAGCGAATGGAGAGCGGAGCGCTCTTCAAGAAGGCGAAGGCGTCGGGCGAAGTGCTCAAGTTCTCGCTATCCGGCCGCGGAAAGCAGCAGAAACTCGAAGAGTGGATTACAGAGCAGTTCAGGAAGCGAGGCAAGAGGGTCGAGACGCCGGCTCGCGATCTTCTGCTCGAGAACGTAGGCCGCGAGTTGCGCGACCTGCAAGATGCTACAGAGCGGGTTTCGCTCTTCGTTGCAGACCGCGAAATTGTCAGAGTTGCCGACGTTGCGCAGGTTGTGGCACCAGCCGCCGAGCAGGGGGTTTTCGAGCTCGTGGACGCGGTCGCGGACAGGAGGCGCGACCTCTCGATATTCCTCCTCAACAGGCTGATACGCCAGGGTGAGAGCCCGCAGAGGATATTCAACCTGCTGCTACGGCAATTCAGGCTCATTGCCAGGTGCAGGTCTCTGGCCGCCGGCCATGAGTACCCCGCCATCGCCACGGAGCTCTCGATTCCGCCATTCCTGGTCGGCAAGTGCGTTCAGCAATCAAAGAGGTTTTCCGCGGAGAGGTTACGTTCTGCTTTCGGCGAGTTCAAGAGAGCGCAAGTCGAGATGCACTCCACTAAATACCTTCCCGACGCAGACTACCAGGCGCACGTTCTCGAGATGCTCATTGTAAATATCATCGGGTGAGAGATGTCTCATTGAAAGCCGTTGGGTGGGATAAAAAAAGCGCCCCATTTCGGGGCGCCCGCGATATCTGGCTCTAGCTGCCCATGGAGTTGACGTCGCGCGCCATGCGCGATTTCTTGTTTGCGGCTTTGTTCTTGTGGATGACGCCCTTGGTCGCGGCCTTGTCGAGCTCGCGAGAAGCGTCGTCGAACTTCTCCCTGGCTTCGTCTGCGTCACCTGACTGGAGGGCCGTCTCGAATTTCTTTATCTTCGTCTTGAGCGCTGACTTTACGGAGCGGTTGCGCTGGCGCTGATCCTCGGACTTGCGCATCCTCTTGATCTGCGACTTTATATTCGGCATGTCTACTTCCTTCGGGCTTTTGTTGGCTTGAACAAACCGTGGCTCCAAGCCACGGCTCAAGGAATTTTAGCACAGGGGCCTGCTACTGTCGACACGAGTGACCTCCTTCGTCGGTGTTGGGCCGCCCAAAGCCGGATCGACCCCCGGGAAAGATCCGCCCGGGTTGGCCAATGACAAATGCAGGCCAGGTGGAGTCTGCTATGATAACGCGGTGGAGCAGCTACGGAGGTGTTGGAGACTGGAATCCTCGAAGATTAGAAATTTTTGCATAATCGCGCACATAGATCACGGCAAATCGACACTGGCCGACAGGATGCTTGAGCTCACAGGAGCGATAGAGCCGGGACACGAAAAGCCGCAATTCCTCGATCGGATGGACCTGGAGCGGGAGCGGGGCATTACCATCAAAGCGCAGGCAGTCAGGCTCACGTACGAGCTGGGCTCCCAGACTTACGAGCTAAACCTCATCGATACGCCGGGCCATGTCGATTTCACGTACGAGGTATCGAGGACGCTCGCAGCGTGCGAGGGCGCAATTCTCCTTGTCGACGCCTCGCAGGGGGTAGAAGCCCAGACGATAGGCAACCTGCACCTCGCCGAAGAGAACGGCCTGACGTTGATACCGGTGGTCAACAAGATCGACCTTGGGTCTGCGGAGCCCGAGAGGGTCAGGGACGAGCTCGTTGAGATCGTGGGTGTCGAGCCGGAGGACGTTCTCTTCTGCTCGGCGAAAAGCGGCGCGGGCGTCGAGGAGCTGATGCACGCGATCGTTGAAAAGATACCACCTCCTTCACAGGGACCAGACGAAGCCCTCAGGGCACTTGTCTTCGATTCCAAGTATGACCAGTACCGCGGCGTTGTGACGCTTGTCAGGGTAGTTTCCGGGGAGCTTCGAACGGGCATGGAGATAAGCATGATGGCCTCCGGGGCCCGTGCGCAGGCAGAATCATTGGGTTACCTGAACCCGGACATGGTGCCGGCAGGTTCGCTATCAACCGGTGAGGTCGGTTTTGTCGCCACGGGCATCAAGGACGTGTCGCAACTACCGGTTGGGGATACCCTCACGACTTACCAGGAGAGTGCCTCGACGGCCCTGCCCGGCTACAGGGAACCAAAGCCTGTTGTCTTCGCGGGCCTGTACCCGATAGAGAACAGCGACTACCAGCAAATGCGCGAGGCTCTTGCGAAACTGCGGCTAAATGACGCTGCCTTCAACTTCGTGCCGGAGACTTCGCTGGCTCTTGGCTTCGGTTTCAGGTGCGGGTTCCTCGGGCTGCTGCATATGGACGTGGTTCGCGAGAGGCTCGAGCGTGAATACGGGCTCGAGCTAATAGTTACAGCGCCAAACGTCGTATACAGGGTAACCGACAAGGCTGGAAACGTCTGCATTGTGAACAACCCCTCCGAGATGCCTCCCGCAAACGAGGTCGTGAGGGTCGAGGAGCCATACATAAGCCTACTGATCATCACACCCGGCGATATGGTCGGGCCTGTCATGGAGCTCTGCCAGCAGAGGAGGTGCGCGTACCGCGATATGATCTACCTCTCCACGAACAGGGTTGAGATCTCTTACCACATGCCTCTAGCGGAGCTTGTCTCAGGTTTCTACGACCAGTTGAAGAGCCACTCGCGAGGGTACGCCTCCCTCGATTACGAACTCGAAGATTTCCGTACGGGGCCACTGGTGAAGCTCGAAATACTGGTTCACGGGGAAGTGGTCGATGCGTTCTCGAGCATCGTGCCGAAAGACAGAGCGCAGGCCCGCGGCCGGGAGATCGCCGCGAAGCTGAAATCAGTTATTCCCAGGCAGTTGTTTGAGCTTGCGATACAGGCATCCGTCGGGGGACGGATCATCGCCCGCGAGACGCTCCCGGCACGAAAAAAAGACGTGACGGCCAAATGCTACGGCGGGGACATCACGCGAAAACGGAAGCTCTGGGAGAAGCAGAAGGCCGGGAAGAAGCGCATGAAGATGGTCGGAAAGGTGGAGCTGCCGCAGGAAGCGTTCGTCTCGATGATAAAGTCCGAAGACTCGGGTGGCTAAGGTAGTAATTCGTGGTTAGCACTCAAACACATTGAGTGCTAAAATCATGTAAACGAGATCATCGGAGGTTTGGATGATCGTACAAATAGATGAACGCAAGAAAAAGATACTGCAAGCGGTAGTGCGCAGGTTCATCCTGACGGGAAAACCTGTCGGTTCCGGTGCCGTAGCGGAATCGACAGGCCTCAAGGTGAGCAGTGCGACGATACGAAACGAGATGGCTGTGCTCGAGGATCTCGGGCTTCTGACCCAACCACACACCTCGGCCGGCAGGGTGCCAACCGACATCGCCTATCGATACTACGTCGATATGCTGACGGGGCAAGCGAAGCCGACGATGCGCGACGCAGAGGCCATTGAGAAGCTATTCGATGCCCGTACCCGAGAGATCGAGGGCCTCATGCAGGAGGCATCGGTGCTGCTGTCACGGCTCACGCATACGACCGCCATGGTCTTCGCTCCGTTCAGCGCGGCGGACACCGTCAGGCATGTCGATCTGATCCGTCTGAGCGGATACCAGGTGATGGTTGTAGTGATAACCTCGAAAGGCCAGGTGGGAAGACGCCTGTTGACTCTCGACCACGAAGTAGGAAGCGATACCGTTGCGCGCGCGGCGGGACACCTCGAGAAATCGCTCTCAGGGCTGGCGCTCGACAGGATCAACACACAGGAAGTTGCCAGAAGGGTGCGGTTTGGCGAGGCTGGGCAGGAGCTCATGACAGGCGCGCTCGATGCCATCGGTGATTACCTGGGAACCATCGACGACAGAGTGTTCATAGGCGGTACGGCTAATATCGTCCGTGAGATGGACATCGGGGGAACCGAGTGGGCGCAGGTTCTTCTCGAGGCAATGGAGAAGCAGTACTTTATCCTCGACCTTCTCAAGGAGCTCATGCGCGAAAAGAGATTGACCGTACGCATCGGCGAGGAGAACAGGCTCCGCGAGCTTCAGCGGTGCGCTTTCGTAGGCACCAGCTACCCGATAGGTTCCGGACTTCTCGGGTCGCTCGGGGTCGTGGGCCCGACTTGCATGGACTACGAGCGCACGATAAGCATGGTCGAGCTGATGGCCGAGAACCTTGGGCGCAGGTTCCTGCAGCCCAAGGACTGAGCGGGGGAACCTGGTGCACAACGACATCGATCGAGACCTCTACGAAATCCTGGGCGTCAACAGGCAGGCTTCACAGGCTGACATCAAGAACGCATACCGGCAGAAGGCGCGCGAGTGCCATCCCGATGTGGCGCATGACGATCCCGACGGCGAGCACAAGTTCAAGGAGCTCACCTTCGCCAATGAGATACTCTCCGACCCGGAGAAACGGCGGGACTATGACGCCTATGGCCTCGACGGACTCAGGCGTGGGGCCGGGTTGGACTTTGACGGATTCTCATCGATATCGGACCTATTCGACGTTTTCTTCGGCGGAGGATTCTCCGACCCGTTCACGCGTCGCGGTGCGGGCCCGCGCGGAAAGGTCCGCGGCCGGGACATGGAGATGGTTGTAGATATAAAGCTCGCCGACGTCGTCGCCGGAGTCGAGAAGGAGGTCGAGCTCGAAAGGCGCGCGACCTGTGACGAATGCTCCGGCACAGGGATGATGCCCGGTACGCATATGAGCACGTGCGAGGCCTGCAAGGGCGCCGGGCAGGTGCGGACGTCGCGTCGGAGCATTCTCGGGACGCTCGTCAGTGCGCAGACTTGTGGTAGTTGCGGTGGCGCCGGCCAGGTAATCACAGAACCGTGTAAGAAATGTGAAGGCACCGGTCTGATGCCGGTCTCCGAGAAGATACAGGTATCCATACCTCCTGGCGTCGAGCGTGGCGACCGACTTCGAGTCAGGGGCAAAGGAGAGGGCGGTATCCGGGGGGGAGGCACCGGCGATCTCTACGTTGCAATCGATATCCAGACCCACCCCGACTTCAAGCGCAAGGGAAACGAGCTTTACACATCGGTGATGGTAGATTTTGTCGAAGCTGCTCTAGGGGTCGACATAGAGATGCATTCCCTTGATGAGGATTTCACGCTGAAGGTGCCCGGCGGCACGCAGCCGGGTGAGGTTATCAGGGTAAAGGGCAAGGGTCTG
>PMDX01000273.1 GCA_003154635.1 Actinomycetota bacterium
AACCGGATCTCGTTTGCCAGAGACGCGATACGACCGTAGTAGAGAGGAGCCGAGAGGTCGATAAGCTTGTGTGTATTCGCTTCCCACAGGTTGTACTGGATAGCGAGGTCGTAGAGTATCCGCGCCCAGAGATCAGCCGGCATGTGGAATTCGTCCGGGTCATACCCGTTGCCACCGGCCAGGCGCTCCAACCTGCTGTAGCTCTCGGCATCGAAGATGCGCTCGTAGAGCGGGCCGAAGTATTGGACGCCGGTCCGCAGTTCCTTGATGAGCCTGGTGACCGATATTGGAATCGGGTCGGGTTCCCATGGAAGGGAGCTGCCGAAGATCTCCACGTNNTCCCCATGCCGCTGAACAACGTGGAGAGCACGTGCACGTACATCGGCCCAAGCGAGAACGCGGGGTCCTTGGCGTCGTGCACCTTCGCGCCCAGGTTTGCCTGGCAGACCTTGAACCCCTCGGCCAGAGAAGACACGGTCATCCATATGTCGATCCCGAATTGACCCACGTAGTTGTCCCAGACATCTTGATACGCGAAGAAATCTATCAGCTTCTTCGAGAGACCGAAGTCCCCACCGATAGGCTGCCGTATCCGTTTTCCGAAGAGCGAGCTTATCATTGGGAAGACGATAATGTTGGTGATCGTGCCGTCGTACTTGTACCTTCGATAGTATGGAGTGACCAGGTCGAACCCGTGCGATATCACCGGTTCGGCCAGGTTGTGGACCCACTCCGGTGTGACGCTTCTGAGGTCCGCGTCCATCAGCACGCAGGCTTGCGCTCCGAGCGAGCGCGCCGCCTGGAATACCGCGCGCAAGGCGTTTCCCTTTCCCGATTGTCCCCGGTAGGTAGCAACGATCTTGTTGACGGTGAGGCCGATGTCGGTGTTGGTCGCAACGGCCTTTGTATCATCAAGGGAGCCGCCGTCGCAGACGAAGATCGCAGACCGCCTCGAGCGGTAGAACGTGGAAAGACCCTCAGCTGCCATCTTCATGACCGAAGAAACCGTATCCTCGTTGTTGAAGGCCGGGATAGCGACCAGGATATCAACTTGTCCCACTCTGTCAACCGCCTGCGCCAGCTCTTTTGAAACAGCTGGATTTAGGTCCATTTGACTGCACCCCTGCTTCGGGGCCTGGCCCGGCCCCATCCATCATTATTCGTACCCAGGTATTGTCTATGAAAGCTCGTAGGGGCATGGTGTGGCATCCGACATATGGTTGGTGGGCATTCAACATTTGGAAAGGCCGCCGCCCTCGCGGGTTCCGCAGGCCAGACGCCGCAGGACTGCATGATCCTGGTCACGCACAAGCCGTGATGCGCCGCCCTTAGCGCACTCCGGTTATCCGACATCCGGTTGATTACGGAGGGTCCGATATTTCCGCCTCGGTCTCCCTCAGTGAACGGCGTACGTCAAGCAGTCCTGACCCGTCTTATGACCCCTCCAAGTGGACGGCGCTGCTTGTAACTGTGTCCAATGTCGCGCGGATGATCCTTTCGGCGTTCCGCGCGATAGGCTCGTTGTGGCCTGAGTAGATGACATCTATCCGGAGCGCAGCGATGTTTTTGAGCGAACGCACAAGATCGCTGGAATAGCAGCCACCGAGGGCGCGGATATTCACGGGAGTATCCCCACTGAAAAGCACGCGCTCCTCAGAGCAGTACAGGCAGATGGAGTCGGGCGAGTGGCCGGGGCTGTGCAGGACCCTGAACTCCCTGTCGCCCATCCTCAGGATCTGGCCTCTGTGAAAAGAATCATCGACACCCTCGCGCCGCTCGTAAGCATAAACGTGCGGGTTGAACATGTCCTTGATAGCGGGTAGCCCGCCGGCGTGGTCGAAATGCCCGTGGGTGAGCACTACCTGCTCGACCGCGCTCTTGCCTATGCCGGTAAAGATCGCCTGGATCTGTTCTATCACGCGTGATGCGCCGGCGGTGCTGCCGACATCCACCAGCGTGTTGACTGAGGAGGACGCGTTGCTGTCGCCCAGGACCAGATATGCATTACAACTGTATTCCTTTCCATCCGTATTGATGGCGATTACCTTCAAGGAGCTTCGACCTTCCGGAAGACCTGCAAGCCGTTGCAGGACTGCTCAAAAAGCCCTGACACCTCAGGAGGCAGTTCCTGGCTCCTCTCCAGAGCCAAGTATCCACCCGGCAGCAGGGCCTTGTGGAACATTTTGATCACCTCAACACGCTGCGCCGGCTTGAAATGGAGCAGGACGTTCTTGCAGACGACCAGGCTGTAGTCACCTCCCGGCGGCACAAGTGAGAGCAGGTCATGCCTGGTAAATGATACGCGCCTTTTCAGCTCATCACGGACCATGAAATAACCCGGCCTCCCGGCAGGCACGAAGTACTTCTCGAGCAGTTGGGCAGGAACGTTCTCGACATTCGACTTGTGATACTCGCCAAGGCTGATGATCTTTTCGAATTGTGCAAATTGCGATTCTTCGTGGTCGGTCGCTTCTATCGAGAGGTTCCTGATAGCGTGAGGCCCCAGGGATTCAGCCAGCATGATTGCGAGGGTGTAGGCCTCCTCGCCGGCCGCGCATCCGGCGTCCCAGATGCGTATGCTGCTTCTCCCCAGAACGACTGGGACCATCGTTGTGACGGCCGCGTTGAGAGTCTTCGGGTCTCTAAAGAAGAAAGTAAAAGCCATGTTCTCTGTATCGATCTCTCTAACCCAGTTCGCTGACTATCTGCTTCGCTATCTTCTCCAGTGGCACCACCGTATCCACATGGCCTGTAGCGACCGCAGCCTTCGGCATCCCGAATACAATGCAACTTCTCTCATCCTGCACTATGGTCGCCGCCCCGTTCTCGTGCATATCGACCAACCCGGCCGCGCCATCGGCTCCCATCCCGGTCAGTATCACACCGAGCGCGTTCCGGCCCGCGTACCTGGCGACCGAGGCGAACAGGACGTCCACGCTGGGCCTCTGGTGCTGGACCAGCGGGCCGTCTTTTATCTTCACGTGGTATTGCGCGCCGCTTCTCCGCAACACCATGTGCATGTTGCCCGGGGCAATGAGCACGAGCCCCGAGCGCACGATATCCCCGTCGGCCGCTTCCCTGACCTCCATGGCACACTCCTCGTTCAGCCTTTCGGCGAAGGAACGCGTGAAATTCTCCGGCATGTGCTGCACGATTATCGTCGCGGGGCCGTTGGCCGGAAACATCGTGATGACCTCTCTTATCGCCTCCGTGCCGCCCGTCGACGCACCGATGGCTACGATCTTCTCCGTGGTGCGCAGCATCGAGAGCCGGTGCATGCCAGCGATGCTGTCAATACTCTCGGCGGTCCGCGTCGCTACGTTATCGATGTTCACCTGCGCGGCCGCCTTCACCCTGTCGAGAAGTTGTATGGCTATGTCCTCTACCGAGTACGAGGAGCCGGGCTTGGGGATCACGTCCACGGCACCCAACTGCAGGGCTCTCAAGGCCATTTCGCTCCCTTTCGGGGTGAGCGAGCTTACGATTACCACAGGCATCGGCCTGAACTTCATTAGCTTCTGGAGGAAAGTGAGGCCGTCCATTCTCGGCATCTCAATATCGAGGGTCAGCACGTCCGGGTTGAGTTTGAAGATCTTGTCTCTGGCAACATAAGGGTCCGGGGCGGTCCCGACCACGCGTATAGAGGAATCCTTAGAAAGCTCCTTGCTCAGTATCTGACGGACGACGGCGGAATCATCCACGACCAGCACGTTGATCAAGGCTACGCCTCCAATACCATCTCGATGGACTCGGGATTGGCCAGCATCAGCAGCTCCACCGGGAAGCTCTCGATATGCAAGTCGATCAGGGTCCTGCTGTCGTTCTTATCTTCCGTCATCTTCACATACTCCATGAACGCGACCTCTTCCGGCGCGCCGATGGCAAACTCGTGCTTCGGGCCTGCGAGAGCCGGTAACAACGAGCCGCATACCATATTGAGGAGCTCCTTGAGGGGGTCGTAGCGGTCAAAGAAGATGTCGGCGACATCGTCCTCGAGGCAAAGCATGTTGGTGCCCACGATCTTCGCGAACTCGCGAGGTGCCGCAATCGCCATCACCCCGCAGAACGGCCCAGTGAACTCAAGCCTCGCGCAGAGAATCTCCCCGGAGTCCTTGAGGGTAGTGGCAGGCTCCTCCTCGGGAGAGTCCACGACTGCAAACGCCGCGGTCGCAAAGACCTCGCAAACTACCTTAAAAAGAGTCTCCTGCCGTATCTTCGCATCCATCCCATTCTCCAAGCACTTCTCGGACGGTCTTCCTTATGTCCTCCGGTGTGAAAGGCTTGCGCACAAACGCCCGCGCGCCCTTCTCAAGCAGTCTCTCGACCTTGCTCTCGCTGCCTTCCGTCGATACAACGATCACCGGTACCTTGTCTATGAGGCCTTTCTCGCTCATCTTCTCCACGAAGTCCGAGCCCGTCATCACCGGCATGTTCAGGTCGAGGAGGACCAGGTCGACCCACTCGTTGTTGATAACCTGCAGCGCTTCCAGCCCGTTGCTCGCATTCCAGAGCAACCCGATGGGAACGTTTGCCATGAGAATCGTCCTGTGGATGATCTTCCTTATAATCTGGGAGTCGTCCACAATGAGGATATTGAAGGCCATGTCGCACCGGCTCCTTCTAGAGCTCGAAAGTCCTTTCGCTGTTCTTCACAAGCATGCGTCCCGTGGCGACCTCGACCCGGACGGTCCGCCAGGATTCGCCCCCCACATCCTCGGCGTCGATGAACACTCCGTTCTTCCAGAGGATCTTCCTGGTGGCGACGTAGTTTCGCTCACCGATAGAGAAGAAGCCGTTCCTGTCCAGCACGTTCGAACCTCCCACGACCTTGACGATCATCCTCTTCTTCTCAGCCCCGAGTTTGTAGGCCGACTTGAAGAGCAACGGGATGCCGGTGTCCGCGTACATGTAGGGATTATCAGAAGCCCGGTCGGGGTTGCTCTTGGAATCGGGAAGCTGGAAGTGCAGGAGGCCCGCTACTTCCGCATCGGGATCATGTATCACAACAGCTATGCAGGATCCCAGGGAGTGCGTGACTATGGTATCGCCCGGCCTGATCGACACCTTCATC
>PMDX01000287.1 GCA_003154635.1 Actinomycetota bacterium
AGCGCGATGCCGCCCTTCGCGGTGCCGTCCATCTTGGTGAGGGCGATGGAGCCGATGTCCATCGCGCCGCTGAAAATGCGGGCCTGGTTCACGCCGTTCTGCCCTGTCGTGGCGTCGATGACCAGGACCGCCTGGGGGCTCTCCTCGAGCTGGCGGTCTGCGACGCGCCACATCTTCGAGAGTTCCTCCATCAGGTTCTTCTTGGTGTGAAGGCGCCCCGCCGTGTCGATGATGACCACGTCCATGTTGCGGGCCTTGCCGGACTCTACGGCGTCGAACACCACCGCGGCCGGATCCCCGCCGGTCTTGTGCCGCACGACAGGAGCGCCGATGCGGTTGGCCCACATCTCCATCTGCTCGATGCCCGCCGCGCGGAACGTGTCGGCGGCCGCGAAGAGCACCGCCTTGTCCTGCTGTTTGAGCTGCCAGCCTATCTTCGCGGAGGTCGTGGTCTTACCAACGCCATTCACTCCTACAACAAAGAGGACGTGCGGCTTCTCGGCCGGTGGCGCGGGAACGGGCCCGAACGATTCAAGCATGTCCGCTACCTCTTCGCGGAAAACCTGCTTCAAGCCTTCGAGGTCCTTCACGCCTTCCTTGAGAATGCGCTTGCGGGACCGCTCGACTATCTCGGTAGCGCACGTGACCCCGGTATCCGCGGTGATGAGCGCCTCCTCAGCATCGTCCCAGAACTCGGGATCGATCGCCCTGCGCATTGCTGCCCTGGTAAACGGCTTGGAGAGGACTTTGCGAGAGCGGAAGAACCCTCGCCTGTATTTCTTTTCTTCCTCTTCGTCTTCGGCTTCCTCGTATTCGAACTCTTCTTCAGGCTCTTCTTCGAGCTTTTCGCCGGTTTCGGCGGATTCGAGGAATATGACATCTTCGCCTGACGGCGCGGGCGGGCCTGAGGGATCCGGCTCAAGAAGGTCGAGATCCGGCTCAAGTTCTTCAGGTTCGAGAGACGGTTCTTCCGGCATTGGCGCGGGCGGGCCTGAGGGATCCGGCTCACGTTCGGTTGAGGTTTCGAGCTCTTCGGAAGTAGCTTTGCGGGCCAGCTTCTTCTGTTCTTTGCGCTCCTTGCGGGGGCGCTTCTTCTTTGAGTTGGCCGCCGCCATCTAGATCGCGACCTCTTCGAGCTTCTGCGATACGACCCTGGAGACGCCGTCCTCTTGCATCGTGACGCCGTAAAGGATATCGGCAATCTCCATCGATCTCTTCTGGTGCGTTATGAGGATGAGCTGCGACTCGCTCTTGAACTGCTTTACCATGTCGAGGAAGCGATGCAGGTTGACGTCGTCGAGCGCCGCCTCGACCTCATCGAGGAAATAGAACGGGCTGGGCCGTACCCTGAACAGGGCAAAGAAGAACCCAAGCGCCGTCAGGGAGGTCTCACCTCCGGAGAGCAGCGATATGCGTCTGAGCTTCTTGCCCTCGGGTTGGGCGAGTATCTCGACCCCGGTGTTCATGGGATCCTCGGGGTCCGTCATCACGAGCTCGGCGCTCCCGTTCGGGAAGAGCGTCGAAAAGATGTCTTTGAAATGCTCGTTGATCAGAGCGAGCGTCTGAACGAACTTGTCCTCGATCTCTTTGTCGATCTGCCTGACCACCCTCCTCAACTGTGTCTTCGATTTCTCGATGTCGTCGAGCTGGGTCTTGAGGAAGTCGAAACGCTGCTCCAGCGCCTCTCGCTCGGTGATCGCCTCAGGGTTAACCGGACCGATGTGCTCAAGGCGGGCCGCGAGCTTCTCGACTTTCTCCTCGAGCTCCGGTGTCGGCTTCTCCTCCGGGTGCTGTTTAAGAGCAAACTCTATGGGCACCTTGTGGCCGTCGACTATCCTGGTTACGAGCTGCTCGACCCTTATCTTTAGCTCCGCCCTGGAGAGGTCCTCGGTGTGAACCTGGTCCCTCAATTCCTCGTGACGGTCCTGGAGCTTACCGACCTCGTCGCGGAGCGTCCTCAGGGTCCGGGCTTCTTCCTCGGCTTTGACCGCCCCCTGATCGAGCTGCTGACGGACCTTCTCCCTTGACTCGCGGACCTGGCTCACAAGTCTGCGGTTAAGCTCAACCAGGCGCTTGATAACCGCCTCTGAGGCTTCCTCCAGACCACCGGTGTCTTCGCGCGCCGCGTTGGCGGCGGCTTTGAGCTCGCGCTCGCGAGCGAGCCCCGATTCGAGCTCGCGTTGCACGGTCGCCTGGCGTGCGGCTGTAGATGACGAACGACCCGCCACCTCGCGACGCTCGCGCTCGGCATCCTCGAGATGTCCTCTTGTCTCGATCTCAAGAACCTTCAGCTCCTCGATGCTCGCGGAAAGCCCGCTGAGGTCGGTCTCGCTTCCAGTCTCGGCGTCGTCCGCGCCGCTCAATTGCTCGATATCCCTCTTGACCGCCGCAATGCGGTGCACAAGTGAATCAAGGGTACCGGCGTGCCCGGCAAGCTCTGCTGTTGAATCGTCCAGCCTGGACAGGGCTTCTTTTGTCTTGCCCTTCAGCGTCGCGCGGTGCTTTTCGGCTGCCTGTAGTTCGAGCTCGAGCGCATCCATGCGCCAGCGGGAAGCCTGGAGCTCGTCCTCGGTCTTCTCCCTTCGCGACGCGTTCAATTCCAGGTGTACCGGATTCACGTCGACGCTTCCACCCTTGATGAGCGTTCCACCTGAGATGGCATCGCCGTCGGGTGAAAGAAAAAGCATGTGTGGGTACTGATCCGCCAGCTCGAAAGCCGCCTCCACATCGGTCGCAATGAAGACACTGTCGAGGAGAGTGTCCAGCGCGGAATCGAACCACTCGGGCGCGCTGACGACGTCCCTTGCCCGGACGGTCGCCGGGGGCACGGGAACCTCAACGTCCTGCGCGGTCTCACGGGCATCTAAGTGCCGGAAGAAGAGCGACTGTCCCAACCCCTGGTCCTTGAGGTGCTTGATCGCCTGCATTATCGCTTCGCCGTCCCGCGCTATCAGGCCGAAAGCCCACGGTCCGAGGAAGCTCATTATCGCCGTGTCGTATTCCGGTTCTATCTTCAGGCTCTCGGCGAGCGTACCGCCGAGACCTCCTCCGGTGGGGTCGGACATCTTGAGGGCGGCCATGGTGTTGATGGTCTCCCAAGTGTGCGTCTCCAGCCGCACCAGCAGCTCCAGGGTAGCCGCAAAGCCGGCCTGTTCGCGCTCGCAAGCGCGCAAGCCGTCCTCGGCCCCCTGGCTGGCTTTCTCGATCTCTTCGAGCTCGGCCTCCAGAGAAGCCAGCTCCTCGAGCCGCGCGGCCCGCGTTTCATCGAGGCTCGCCATCTCGGACGCGACCGTCGCGCTCTCGTTTTCGAGGGTCGTCAGCATCTCGCGCTTTTCCTCGAGGAGCACAGAGCCGGCGGCGCCAAGACCGCTCTCGGCCGACATGAGAACTTCGTGCCTGGCCTCGAGCGCGGCGACTTTTCTCGTCGCTTCGCCAAGGCGCATGTTGAGCTCGGAGACACGTTCTACAAGCTGGGCCTCGCGTTTGAGCAGCTCAAGTGACTCGTTTTCGAGAGCCTGCTTCATCTCCTGCGCCTCGCGGTTGGAGCTCTCGAGCCTCGCGATTTCTTCGGGGTCCGGCGCAGGGACGCTCGCTACCGTGCGCCTGCTCTTCTCGCCCCATACCGTGAGCATGGCTTTGAGCCGTTCGTGCATGGAAACAAGGGAATAGAGGCTCTCACGGAGCCCCGCTTCCTTCTCGCGCCAACCCGACTGCCGCTCTTCGAGGTCGAGGGCCGCGCGCGCTTTTGCCGCGAGTTCGGCGTCGAGCGCCTCGAGCTTCTTGCCTCGCTCTCCCTGGATGTCCTGATGCTGCTGCCAGTCCTTCTGCATCATGCGCAGGCGCGCAACATCGAGCCTCAACTGCGAATCGGCCAGCTCAAGTATCAATGTCTGGTACTTCTCGAGCCTGCCGGCCTGCTGCTGGAGCGGCCTCAACTGGCGCCTGACCTCGCGCATGACATCGTTGGTCCGGACGAGCTCTTCCTCCATGCGGGTAAGCCTGCGCAGAGCCTTCTCGCGGCGGCGCCGGTACTTGAGGAGACCTCCCGCTTCTTCGATGTAGTCGCGGCGCTCCTCAGGGCGGCACGTCAGGACCTCGTCGAGCTGTCCCTGGCTGATCACGGAGTTGAGCGTGCGCCCGACCCCCGCGTCGGAGAGGAGCTCCTGGATATCCAGCAACCTGCACGAGTTGTTATTGAGCCTGTACTCGCTGTCCCCACCCCTGACAACGTTTCTGGATACGGTGATCTCGGAGTACTCGAGCGGGAAGATGTTGTTGGAATTGTCGAGAGTCAGCGTGACCTCGGCCAGGTTTACGGGCTTGAGGCTGGCGCTCCCGGAAAAGATGATGTCCTCCATGCGGTTCCCTCGTAGCGAGGTCGGGCTCTGTTCACCCAGCACCCACATGACGGCATCAGCGATGTTGCTCTTTCCTGACCCGTTGGGCCCTACGATTATAGTGACGCCCGGCTGAAACTCGAGGATAGTCTTCCGGGCAAAAGACTTGAACCCCCTTATTGTAAGCGACCTCAGGTACAACTTTTCCCCCTGGCGGCGGCCAGACAGTGATAAAACATTTCGATACTATTTCGCTGGTTCATTCTCTATACCCTCCCAGGCCGTCGCGGCGGCCCCGATAACCCCGGCGTCTCCACCGAGAGCGGAGATGATGATGGTCACATCGCGCACCAGGCAGGATATCCCGCGCTCGGCTACCACTCTGCGAACGTTGTCCATCAGGAGATGTCCTGACCCAGCCATCCCTCCCCCGAGAACCACCATCTCGGGGTCGAAGATGTGGACGAGGTTGACAATGCCCAGGCCGAGATAGTAGCCCACATTGTCGAATGCGCCAAGTGCCGCCCGGTCGCCGCGCTCCGCGGCATCGGAGACCGTCTCGCCCGTTACCGCCGCCGGGTCTATGCCGCATTGCCTGTACAGAAGTGATCCCGGGTCACGTGAGGCGAGCCTCACCGCGTCGCGGCGCAACGCCGTGCCGGACGCCAGTGCCTCGAGGCAGCCGCGCCGGCCGCATCCACACATCGGTCCAGTAGGGTCGAGCGTCATGTGGCCGAACTCCCCCGCCGTCCCACGGTAGCCACGGTTGATACGTCCGCCAGTGAACGCGCCTCCACCGATGCCAGTGCCCATGGTCAGATAGACGAAATCGTTCACACCGCGCGCCGCTCCCGCGAAATGCTCACCCGCCGCGGCGGCAGTCGCATCGTTTTCCAGAAAAACCGGCAGACCTGCGGCTTTAGCGACAAGGTCGCGCAACGGCACCATCGACCATGCGATGTTTGGAGATTCAAGCAGGAGGCCATCCTGCTGAAGGATAAACCCCGCGGCGGCGATGCCTACCGCTTCGACCTCAAGACCCGCGGCGCGGCACGATTCTACGCCACCACTGACGAGGTTCAGGAGCGACGACAGCATCTTCTCCGGGTCCCTCGCCGGTGAGGCGATCACGTTGCGGTGAAGTATCCCGCCTTGCCTGTCCACCGCCGCCAGCGACATCTTGGTCCCGCCCACGTCCAGTGCCAGTACGCACCCGCGGCTTGTAGTGTCCCTCGTCACTTTCCCGCCTCCAGCCAAGCTTCATGAGCGCAAGGCGCGCCGCACCCTGCTCCGACTCTTTCTTGGAAGTACCCGCCACCGGACCGAACTTCTTGTCACCGACCTCCACCGTGGCATGGAACGTCTTGAAATGATCCGGGCCTTCGTCCCTTATCCTGTAGCGCGGCACGGAGCCCACGCGCTTGGTCGCAATCTCCTGAAGCTCGCTCTTAAAGTCGCCGGGCCCCCACTTTACGATCTCCCTGATCATATCCTCAAGGCACGAGATGACGAACCCGCGGGCGACATCGAAACCACCGTCGAGGTAGAGGGCACCTACGACGGCTTCGTAAGTGTCCGCGAGGATGGACTGCTTCTGCCTGCCCCCGGTCATCTCTTCGCCCTTGCCGAGCAGGATGTACTTGTCAAGGCCCACGTGCCTTGAGACATCGGCGAGAGCCTTGCCCCGCACCAGGGGGGACCTGAGCTTCGTGAGCTCCCCCTCGGGGTAATCGGGAAAATCCTCAAAGAGGAGGTGAGTGACGGCCAGCTCGACCACAGAGTCTCCGAGGAACTCGAGCCTCTCGTTGGACTCGATGGAAGGGAGCCCTATCTCGTTGGCATAAGACCTGTGGCATAAAGCCTGGAAGAGAAGATGGTTGTCTACGAACCTGTATCCGAGCAGGTCCGTGACTCCCTCTAGAACAGGTTCGGGTAAGCTCACGTGTGCGCGAGTGCCTTTCGACTAAAATATCCTACGGTTGTCCGGCTTCGGCGAAGGGATGGCACGACTTCGAGACCATCCGCATCGACCCGGTCCTACTTGAGGACCCGGGTCCCGATCTGTGCGAGCAACGAATCGAGATCCAGCCCGTCACGGATGAATCCCCTGACCCTCTCGATCTTGGCGGGGCTGTGAACCTTCTGGTGTCCTATTGCAGCCTCGACCATCTCGACCGTCGTCGCGGTGTCGTAATCCACGATGATGATGGNNACACCGATCTCCTCGGCCTGACCGAGGACCAGCGGGCTGGGCCGGTGTCCACCCGTGAGGATGAGCGCCTTGGTCGGCGTCTCCAGCGCCGCGAGTTGTATGTCCGACCTGTCGCCGCCGGTGATAACTACCTTGTTGGCCTGCTTCCTGAAAAGTCTCAGAGCCTGCTCCTGGCCCATCGCGCCGACCATCATCGACTCTACGAGCTCCTCTCCCCTGTCCTTGGCGGAGATCATGTTCCCGTTGAGAGCAAGCGCCAGGTCGTCAACGGTGATCGACCTCAAGATCCTGTCGGCGGGTATTGAGCCGTAGAGCTGCACGCCCTTTGTGGCCATGAAACGGGTCAGCAATCCCCTAGTGAACTCCAGGCGCCTCTCCGGCACCCAGTTGAGCACCGCTCCGAGGAAGCTCTTCCCGAAGAAGCTCTTGCCCGAAAGGAGGCGGTCGACCGTGAGCTCCTCGTTGAATGTGTCGAGCAGTAGCACCCCACATTCGAGAAGTCCGGCGAGCTCTACCGCCGAGAGGCCCAGGATACGTCCGTGTACGAAGTTTTGCGCGCCCTCGATGAGCACGATGTCCTTGCCATCTGAGAGCCTCTTGTATGCCGCTTGGACCTTGGAAGCAGGGTTGCCCGGCAGCTTTCGCATGTAGCGGGTGAGGTTATCCCACGTGAGGAAATATGGTGAAACATCGGTCAGGTCATCCTTGAGTCCAAGGGCCTCGGTGGTGAAGTAGGCGTCTTCGTCCACCCGAATCTGGCCTACCTTTATCGGGTATACACCTACCGGCTTCATGTACCCGACCTCGAAACCCCTGTCCCGGAGTTCCAGTGCCAGACCCACAACCAGGCTGCTCTTGCCTGAGTACCTTTCAGATGAGACTACGAGTATGGCAGCCAACAGCAACTACCCCCCAAGTGTCATTCGGATATCAACGCAGACGCAACCATGGCCCGCATTGTAGACCAAGAGCGGATTGATGTCCATTTCGCTCAGGTCCGGGTTATGGACCGCCAGGTTCGATATCCTGAGTAGTACGTCTTCTATCGCTTCGATGTCCGCCGGCGCTTCCCCCCTTAGACCGTTCAACAGCGCATAGGCCTTGAGCTCACGCAGCATCTGGGCCGCATCCCAGGCGGTGAGGGGGGCGAGACGGAATGCTACATCTTTGAATGTTTCAACGTAGATGCCACCGAGGCCTACCATCACCATTGGGCCGAACTGGGGATCCTTGACCATGCCGATTATGAGCTCCCGTCCGGGGGGCATCATCTTCTGAATGCTTACGCCGAGGATCTCCGCGCCGGGAACTGCGCTGTGCGCACGGTTGACCATGTCATAGTAGTTGTCCTCGACCCCTTCGGTCGTCTCTATACCCAAAACGACGCCGCCGACGTCGGTCTTGTGCACGATCTGCGGCGAGACGATCTTCATGACGACCGGGAAGCCCATTTCTTTAGCCGCGGCGCTGGCCTCTTCAACGTCGGATGCCACCTGGAACGGCGCGAAAGGGATGCCGTATGACTCAAGAACCGCCCGGCAGTCATTGGTCTCGACCTGCATGGTCCCTTTCTCCTCGTACGACTTGAAGATGCTTTTGACCCGGTCGCGGTCGACCTGGAAACGCACCGGCCGCGACGGCGGCCGCTTCTTGTGGAGAAGCCGCTCGTGCATCCTGCCGAGTATGAGCATCGCCTGGTCCGGATACGGGATATTGGGGATGCCGGCCTTCTGCAACCTGCTCACCGGTGCATCGACTGAGCCCGCGCCCATAAATGAGCAGATGATCGTCTTGTCGGTATTGCGCGAAAGGTGGATCACCTCGTCCGCTGTCCTGTAGATCTCGGTCATCGCCTGCGGGGTCAGGATGACGATGACCGCGTCGATGCCGGAATCCTCCAGCATCGTTTCCGTCGCCATCGCGTAGAGCATCGCATCCGCGTCGCCCAACACATCGATCGGGTTATGAAGGCTTCCAGCGGCCGGCATGTACCTGCGCAAGCTGCGCAGGGATGTGCCGTTTATGTCGGCAAGGGTGAGCCCGGCTTTCTCGCACGCATCGGAGGCTATAATGCCCGGGCCCCCGGCGTTCGTGATTATCGCCACGCGGCCGCCCCTGGGGATCGGCTGCGTCGCAAGCGTCAGAGACAGCCGCACGAGCTCTTCGACCGAGTAGGCACGCAGAGCGGGCGCCTGCTCACAGACCGCGGTATACGCACCCTCGCTTCCGGCCAGCGCGCCCGTGTGCGACGAGGCGGCCTTGGCGCNNTCGTCGCGCGCGAGCGCGTCGAGGAAGTCGCTCTCGACCAGGTCGGCGCTGTTGCCGAGGCTGATGAGCTTGGAGAAGCCGACGCCCTCCGCCCTGGCCCAGTCGATGAGCGACGTGCACATTGCGCCGGACTGGCTGATGACACCTATCGACCCTTTCGGGGGCATCTTCCGCGCGAAGCTCGCGTTCATGGGAAGAGCGGTGTTTATAATGCCCAGGCAATTGGGCCCGAGGATTCTCATCCCCCCCTTTGCCGCCGCTTTGACTACCTCATGCTCGAGCCGCCTGCCATCGATGCCCACCTCGCGGAATCCCGCCGAGATGACCACCGCGGCCTTGGTACCTTTCTCCACCAGGGCTTTCACCGTGCCCGGGACGGCCTTCGCCGGTACGACTACCACCGCGAGGTCTGGAGTTTCAGGAAGGGAGGAAACGTCGCCGTGACATGTGATGTCCTGGATGACGTCACACTTCGGGTTGACCGGGTAGACATTACCCTCGTATCCGGATTTGATGATATTGGCTAATATTGCGTATCCGACCTTATCAGGATGCGATGAAGCCCCGATCACGGCAATCGATCGGGGTTCGAAAAAACCGCTCCTTATGGTCGAACTTTCACTCAACCTCGAAGATTTGGCGGCCATTATAATAGCCACACTCTCTGCATACTCGGTGGGGCAACTTGGGTTGGTGGCACTGCGGGCACTCGCCAAGAGTCGGTGGGCGCAGCTTGTGGTGCGACCTTCGTGAATCCCTGTTGGATTTTGATGTCTTGCGTTTCGGGACAGCCATTATTTCCTCTGCTTCCAGTCGAATTCTTTAACAAGGTTACTTGAGGGCGTTTACCCAGTCAAGTTGATCGCCGGGGCCGGTCGTCACCAGCGCTGGCGCGCGCTCCGGCCTGAAGCCCGGTTCGCGACTGAAGAACCAGCCCCTGCATTGGTTCGAGGCATGACCCTCGTCAGGCCTCTTCTTTCCTCTCGAGCCTGGCGGCAGCTTGAGCCAGAAGTGCGGCGATGATGAAGAGCATGTACAGGGCCGAGAGCTGGAACCAGTCGTCGGCGTCCATGTTCAAGATCTTCCTGTCGGTGACGGCCGACGCCAGTCCGATGAGCACGGAAACCTTCGCTCCCACGAGCCCGAACCATGCATACAGCGGGTGAGCCAACAACTTCAGCATCCGGACCTCCTCTGTCCCGATCCCCTGTCCCGGGATTACTGGCCGCTCGTCTCCATCCTGCGTTTCAACTCTTCAAGCGGTTTCAGGCGCGCATCTATATGCCCGGTTTCACACCCACAATCTTCGACATTGAGATTCGCCCCGCACTTCACGCAGAGCCCCCGGCATGCCTCGTCGCAAACGCGGCGGGCCGGGAAAGACAGGGCTATGACATCGCGGATTATCGGCTCGAGGTCGAGAACGCCGTCGATGACCATGTACTCCGACGCTGGTGCATCGCCTTCGTCGACATCCTCCTCGTTGAGCCAGAGCGCGTGCTCGCGAACCGTCAGGGAGATGGGGAATTCGAACATCTCAAGGCAGCGATAGCAACTGAGCTCTATGACGCCGGAGATAGCGCCGTTGACCTCGACTCCTCCAGCGATGCGTCTCAGGTCGAGCTTCCAACCTATCTCATCGCCGGGGTCAATAGAGATGTCGTAGGTATCCACGAGCACGAGCATCGCCGAGCCGACGAACGTCTTCTTGTCGCCGACCGTCGGCAGAGCGCTTGGTATGTCGATCTTAAGGCTGGGTATCTTTGATTGATTTTTCATGGCTAACACTCAAGGCGAACCTTCGCGCCGAACAAGGCGTTTCCTGCCGCTCCGCCGCCGAGGTACTGATATCTGAAGCAACCTCCCCGGAGCCTGACGTTTCAGGGGCACCACGGAAGGAAATCGAGCCGACCTTTAGTCCTGGGGCTCGCGCTCGTATTCGTACTCTTCCTCTGCGCCGGGACCCTCCGCATACCCGCGAAGCTTCTCGCGCCACATGCTGATGCGGCCGAGAATCTCGTCGGTGGAGTCCTTGACCTCGATGAGAGAAGCCTCGAGCTCACCAAAGATGCGGTCGGCCACGTCTTCGGCGTCGTATACTATCTTGCGGGCTTCCTCCTGGGCCTCGTCGATCATGTGGTCGCGCTCGAGCTCAGCCTGCTTGATGATCTCGGTCTGCTGGACCATGTCATCGGCACGCTTCTCTGCGGATTCAAGGAGCTCTTCCTCTTTGCGTTGTGCTTCGCCCAGGATGCGCTCGCGGTCCTTGGAGATGAGCCGCGCCTGCTTCAGCTCATTGGGTAGCGTTGCCCTGATGTCGTCAAGAAGGTCGTAGAACTCGGCCTCGTTGACCATGACCGAAGAGGACAGCGGAACCCGCTTGGAGTTGGCGATGAAGTCTTCGAGCTTGTCCAGGCGAGCGAAAATATCCATCTGTAGCTACTCCTTTCCCGAGGCGCCGGCAGCCGCGGGCCCACCGAACTTGTCGTAGAGCCGCCTCGCCACCCCTTCGGGCACGAGGCCGTCTATGCTACCGCCATAGGAGACTACCTCTTTGATACCACTCGAGCTCAGGTAGGTGTACTCAGGGCTGGCCATGACGAGGAACGTCTCGATATCCTCGGCCATTTGCCGGTTAAACTGGGACATCTGAAACTCGAACTCGAAGTCCGACATGGCTCGCAGCCCTTTCACAATTGCGGTGGAACCCACTTGTCGGGCCATGTCTATGAGAAGGCAATCGAAAGCAACTGCCTCGACGTTATCTTTTTCCGCCAGGCACTCGTTGAGCATTTCAAGCCGTTCCTCAACGTCAAAGAGCGGCAGTTTCTCGGGGTTTGCCGCCACCGCGACAACCACCTTATCGAACTGACTGGCCGTCCTCAATATGACATCGAGATGACCGTTTGTAACCGGGTCGAATGACCCCGGACAAAGCGCTACTTTCAAACGTTGGTACCCCCGGCGTTGTCCGCCTGTTTGTTCAAACCGTAAAACGAGATGATCGAATCGCCATAATCTCGCCGCTCTTCAAGTGACCATTCCGCAAGCGGTGGTTCGAAGCTCGTATGAGGTGAATGCCGGTACACCAGCAATCCGTCATACTCCAGCAACCCTTTCTCACGGATGATCTTAAACAACCGCTCCAGCAAGCGTTTATCAATTCTAAATGGGGGGTCGACAAAAATCAAACCATACATCCCGTCCGCAAGGGCCAGGCCACGCGGCAGCTTGACCATATAGATACGGGCTTCATCGGCAAGATGCGCCCGCTCGAGGTTGTCTTTGATAGCGTCCGCGGTCGGGCGGTGCTGCTCGAAGAAATCAACCTGGGCCGCGCCTCGGCTCAACGCCTCTATGCCGAGATTGCCGACGCCCGCAAAAAGATCGAGAACTCTCGCGTCGACCACGCTGTCGTCGAGCACCGCGAAGAGCGACTCCTTGACGCGATCGAGCACGGGCCTGATCTTGTACCCTTTTGCCCCGTAGAGGCGCGTGCCCCGGGCGGTTCCGGCTATCACTCTCATTTCTCGCTATCCTTTGAAAAGCCAGTCAAGGGAGCCGCCGAAGCGGCGGTTTGTTTCCCAGCGGAGCAGAACGTGCTCTATCTTCGAGAGGTCCGGGTCTGCCGCAACGAGGCGGAAGGCCTCTTCACGCGCGCGTCGGATCAACTCGAAGTTGCGCGACAGCTTCGCTACCTTGAGGTCGGGCAGTCCCGACTGCCTGTTGCCGAAGAGCGAGCCCTCACCCCGGATGCGGAGGTCGGCCTCGGCAAGCTCGAAGCCGTCATCGTAGCGCTTGATGGCATCGAGACGAGCCCTGGCCTCATCGGTGGACGGATCGGAGAAAAGGATGAAAACCCCCCGCTCTGAGCCGCGGCCGATCCGCCCGCGGAGCTGGTGCAGTTGGGCGAGTCCGAAGCGGTCGGCGTCCTCGACTATCATCACCGTCGCGTTGGGAACGTCAACCCCGACCTCGACCACGGACGTCGATATCAGGATGTCTATCCGGCCCGAAGCGAACTGGCGCATCACCTTGCGTTTCTCATCGCTCTTCATCTGGCCGTGCAGCAACCCGATGTCGTAACCCGGGAACTCCGCCGCGAGCCGCTTTGCCTCGTCGGCAGCCGCGCGGGCATCGAGCTTCTCGGACTCCTCGATGAGCGGGCATATCACGAACGCCTGCCTCCCCGCCTTTATCTCTCTTCCGACCATGGCAAAAGCGCCCTTGCGCTGGGACTGGTCAGAGACGACAGTGATAACCCCTTTCCTTCCCCTTGGCAGCTCATCGATGACAGATACGTCGAGGTCGCCGAACAGGGTCATTGAAAGCGTGCGCGGAATGGGCGTGGCCGACATGTGAAGGATGTCGGGGTCTTCACCTTTTTCCGAAAGAGAGACGCGTTGATCGAGTCCGAACCGGTGCTGCTCGTCGATGATTACAAGCCCCAGCCGGGCGAAGCTGACGGACTGCTGTATGAGGGCGTGAGTACCTACGACGATGTTGACCTCGCCGGAGGCGACGTTGTCGATAACGGTGCGCCCGGTGCTCGATGTGAGAAGCTCGACACGAACCCCGAGCCCCTCGAGCATCTGGCCGATGCGCTCGTAGTGCTGCTGGGTCAGCACCTCCGTCGGCGCCATCAAGGCGCCCTGGTAGCCGTTTTCAACGGCCTTGAGCAACGCCAGCACCGCCACAACCGTCTTGCCCGAGCCCACTTCCCCCTGGAGGAGCCGGTTCATCCGGGTGGCGCTTTTCATATCCGCGGATATCTCGCGCCACGACCGTTTCTGCGCACCGGTCATCTCGAACGGCAGCGACTGGGCGAAGTCGACGGTGAGACCGGGGGATGAATCATGGGCTATTCCCCTGGCTTGAGCCTCGTAGTGCTTCTTGCGGAGGGCAAGGCCCACCTGCATCATGAATACCTCATCGAAAGCGGCGCGATATCTCGCCTTTTTGAGCGCAGCGTTATCATTCGGGAAATGAATCTCGCGCAACGCTTTTTCGAGCGGCGTCAGGTCAAACTTGTCGCGGACCGATCTCGGCACCGGGTCGGCCATGCCTGAGACCGCCTCGAGCGCCCTCTTAACGAGGCGCCTGAGCGAGGCGGACGTCACGCCGGCGGTGGCCGGGTATAGTGGGATGATGCGCCCGGTATGGATCGCCTCGGCGCGGTCTTCGCCCTCTTCGCCGCCGAGGACGTCGTAAGAAGGGTTTACCATCTGGAGACGTTTGTACTGGTACTGGACCTTGCCGCTGAAAGCCGCTTCGACCCCTTCTCTCAGTCGCTCTTTGTGCCATTCCTGGTTAAACCATACGCCTGAGATGTAGCCCGTGCCGTCGAAGATGGTGATCGTGAGTACGCTCTTGCGCCCTCGCGTCGGCCTGCTCTCGATATCGCATACTTTGCCGAGGACAGTTGTCTCTTCGCCGGTCTTGACGCTGCCGATGGCAGTCAGGGACGAGCGGTCGAGATATCTGCGCGGAAAGTGATACAGGAGGTCGGCGACGGTGCGGATGCCAAGGGGAGCGAGCTTGCGCGCTATCGCCGGGCCCACCCCCTGCAGCGAACTGACAGGGGCCGCCGTGCGCTCGAGCGCGGCGACGGGCGGTGGAAGCTTTCGGGCCTCGGCCCGCTCAGCCTGCGCTTTATTTTCAGGAGCTTTTCCTTCTGGCATGATCTCTCCGGTACGGTTCCTCTCACTCGTGCCTATATAATACATGGTGACCCGGACGCTCACCTGAACGTATCGAGATCGCCTCGTCTAGAGACCGGGAGGGAGCATGGGCGCCAGAGCAAAGTTGAGTTCCCTGTTCAGCTCAATGAGGTCCAGGACGACAGGCGCGGTGATCAAACAGGTTGCAGGGAGGCTGCACATACCCGATAGCGCGGTCCGGAACTTCGGGTCCTGGGGCAAGCTGTCGGCATCGGGCGGCGGCTTCCCGACAGAGCTTCTCCCGCTGGGCTCCGATATGTGGTCCGGGTTCATCCTGACTACGTTCGCCGGCCAGGTGATGGAAGGCTGGGTCCTGCCTTACTGGCTTAGATGCCAGACGTCTCCATCTTCGAGTTCCTTCGTCCCACACGGCCACTCCTGGCTCACGCCCAACCTGACCCACAGGGACTGGACAGGCATCGGCATCTGCGGCTTTCCCAACGAGGCGATAGTGGACCCGCGCGGCCTGTTGACGCCCTGGCCTTTCGCGCCATCCATTGATGTCTGGTTAAAAGTGGGTGACAAGCTCGTCTGCCCCTCGGAGCTCGAGCATGTCGAGCAGAAGGTTATCGACGGGCTGCCAGTGGTCAGGACGCAATTCGAAGCGCTCGGGCTCGAATGCTCCGTGACGGCGTTTGTCGCGTCGCTGGATACAATGCCCGTAGTCCTGTCCACAGCCGAAGTGACGAACGCGCACTGCCAGGCCGTTGCAGCTTCGCTGGTCGTCACCGTACGGCCTTACAACCCGGAGTCGTTGTGCGCGATAAACGATCTCGTGTACGACCCTGTCTCGAGGACTTTCGCTGCCGACGCAAGCCCGATCCTGTACTTACCGGCTCAACCCTCCCGGGTCATCGTCTCCGACCTCGAGCACGGGGACGTCGCCACTCTGATACGCGACCCCGGGCGCGAGCGACCGCGCGGGCTTTCCGTCCGGGAGCCCACCGGCCTCGCTACCGCCGCGGCAGTCTACGACCTCAACCTGGATGGCGGCGGTGATGATGCGATCTGCTTCGCCTGTCCGCTGACGGCGGGGGTCCACCCGAGTTTCAACAGGATGCTGCCGGTCCGCGAAGCGCGTGAAACGTGCGGGAAGAAACTGGCGGAGCTGCACTCGGAATGGTCTGAGCTGACCTCGGAAGGCATGCGCATATCCCTGCCCGATGAAGCCGTCCAGAAGTCGTTCGACGTGAACAAGGCATTCCTGCTGATGCTATTTGACGGCAAAGCGATCACCCCCGGCCCGAGCACTTATCACATGATGTGGTTCCGCGACGCCGCGTACCTTGTCCCGGCGCTCGACCTCATCGGCAGGCCGGACATGGCGGCCGACGTCCTTTCGACTTACCCCGATATGCTCACAAAGGACGGGTTCTTCCGCTCCCACGACGCTGAGTGGGACTCGAACGGACAGGCGATGTGGACGCTGTTCAGGCACTACCTTGTTACTCGGGACGCGGCGTTCCTCCGCGACTCATACCCTTCCATTCTCAAGGGCGCCTTATGGCTGGACTCGATGCTTCAGAGAGGCCTAGAGCCCACGGATCCGAGGCACGGCCTGCTTCCCGCGGGGGTGAGCGCCGAGCACTTCGGAGCAAACGATGTCTACTACTGGGATGACCTGTGGGCCGTCGCCGGGCTGAGGGCCGGCGCGTCCGCGGCGCTCGAGCTGGGCCATCAGGCCGACGCCCTGTTCATGCGCGGGCTCGCAAACGACCTGTGGGCGTGCCTCGAGGAGTCGTGGTCGAAGGTCGAGCAGCGGCTGGGACGCAAGGTCATGCCGTGCGCCCCCGGTCGCGACGTCGACGCGGGAGCCATCGGGTCGGTCGCGGCGACTTACCCGCTGGAGCTCATCGACGCAACGGCGGAGCTGATGCGGAACACGGTCGATGAACTGGTCGAGCGATGCTTCTACCAGGACATGCACTTCCACCGGATAATGCACCAGGGTCTGAACGCGTACATGTCGCTCCAGGTCGCCCAGTGCTACCTCCGGCGCCGCGACCCTTACGCCCTCGCTATATTTGACGCTGTCTGGCTGCACCGCACCTCGACGTTCACTTACCCGGAAGCGATAAACCCCCTGAGCGGCGGCGGCGCCTACGGCGACGGACACCACGGTTGGGCTATTGCCGAGCTCGTAAGCTTCGCGCGAAACCTGATGCTGCTAGAGGAAGGCGATAGGCTCGTGCTGCTGCCGGTCCCCAGGCGGGAATGGTTTGAGTCTGGAAACCGCATCGCCGTCGAGCATGCTCCCACGCTCTTCGGGCCGGTCTCCTACTCGGTCGAGTGCGCAGGGAGCTCCGCGACATTCAACCTTCCCGACTCGTTCGAGCGAGCACCGGCCGCGATCGAACTCAACGTCCCCTTTGAGGTCGCGTCCTGCGAATCCGACCGGGAGGAGGTCGAAGCCCGGGGAAACGCGGTCCTCGTTTCGCCTTCCGCCCGCACGGTGACGATCGGATACGAAACCTGACGGCGGGGGCTATCTTGAAGCAACGCGATTTGTACGTATATTATCTGCCGGTGTCTGCGTTATTATATTTATAGGCAGCCCCAGTGAGGAGGGTGTCCGAATGGTACGGCGGCAAAGGTTGAGGTTTTCTATCACATTTCTGGCGGCGCTTGTCCTGTTGGCAAGCGGCCTCTCCCCACTCTTTCTCGCTCGCCAGGCCAGGGCGGCAACGGGACTCGACTGGATCGATTCCCGGGGTCCGGGAAACGGGGACGCGCCGGCAATGGTCTGGGACGACACTCACAATATCCTCTATCGCGCTACGTCCGGCAAAGGCGTGTGGAAGTACCAGGAAGGCTCCTGGACTTCTCTGAGTGGCGCGGTCAGCAATCTCGGCATAACCTCTCTAGCCTACGATGATAGTGGCAACAAGCTCTATGCCGGGACCAATGGCCAGGGTATCTGGCGCTACGACGCCGCCGCCGGAACATGGGTGAACGTTGCGACCGTAGAGGTGAACAACTACTACATCACCGCTCTCGCCTGGGGTGGAGGCAAGCTCTACGCCGGCTGCTGGGACCCGAGCATCGTGGGAAAGGGCGTCTGGTGCTACGACCCTTCCGGCGGCGGCACGTGGACGGACACGGGAGGAGGGGTTACCACCTTCCGCATACTCTCCCTCGCTTGGGGTGGTGGCAGACTCTACGCAGGCTGCCTTTTCAACGACGGCCACGGTGAGGTTGCGAAAGGAGTCTGGTGCTACGACCTCGCAAGCGGCCTGGCCGACAAGTGGTCTGACACGGACGGGACGTATGTGAGCGGTTGCTACATCTACTCTCTTGCATGGGATACCAACCATAGCCTGCTCTACGCGGGGAGCCCGAACAGTGGCCTCTTCTACTACAATCCGGTGAGCGTTGCCCCGGACAGGTGGACGGACTGCAGGCTGGCCAATTTCGGGATAACCGCTCTTGCCTACGACTCGGGACAGAGCCGGATATACACGGGCCGTTCTGACCCGGCCAGCGTCAATTTCTCTGGTGTCTGGTACCACGACGACGCCAATCCTTACTGGAACGAAGTTGACTGGGTGAACACGGGTGGGGGTGTGAGCACCTTCGAAATCACCTCACTCACCTATGGTGCCCTCGACATGTACAACCAGTACGTCTTTGCGGGGACGCCTGGAAAGGGCGTCTGGCGCCTCGACCTCTCGAATTCCCCGTCCACCTGGTCGGACACGCAAGGCGGGGTGAGCACGTACAGCATCTCTTCAACTGCATGCGACGCAACCCACAACCTGCTCTATGCGGGGACGGGTATGCAGGGTGTCTGGTGTTACAACCCTTCCACACGTACCTGGTCGGACACGGGCGGCGCGGTGAGCTCCTACGGGATCCTGTCGCTCGCCTGGGGTGGAGGAAAACTCTACGCGGGTTGCCGTGACCCATCCTGGGGCACCTACGTAGGCGTCTGGTGCTACGACCCGGGCACTCACATATGGTCGGACACGGGTGGCGATGTAAGCACCTTCGAGATCAACGAGTTTGCCTATGACGCCAGCCGCAACCTGCTCTACGCCGCGACCGTTGGGCATGGCGTCTGGTGCTACGACCCCGCGGGCGGCGCGACAGGCAATTGGTCGGACGTAAGCCATGGAGAGTTGGACACCTTCAACGTCACCTCGCTCGTCATCGGCGGAGACCATCTCTACGCCGCCTGCTACGACACTGTTTCCGGTTACGAGGGCGCCTGGTCGTACGACCTGGCGGATACGGGCACGGGCTGGACGAAGACGGGCGGTGGAGTGAGCGGCTTCAGGGTCTACTCCCTGGCCTGGAGCGGTCATTTGCTCTATGCCAACTGCTGGGACTCGATGGGGTCGGGGGTCAAGGGCGTCTGGTGCTACGACCCGTCAAGCCCGAATCCCGACAAGTGGTCGGCTGTGAGCATGCCCCCTTCGATCCCACTGAGGATCTACTCCATGGCCTGGGGCGGCGACAAGCTCTATGTCAGCTGCGCCAGCTGGGTCACCGAGGTCTTCGAGGGCGTCTGGTGCTACGACCCCACCAGAGATTCATGGTCGGATACGGGAGGAGGGGTGAGCGCTACGTACGTATCCTCCCTTGCCTTTGACGCGGGCCACAGCAGGCTCTATGCGGGGACCAGCAGCCAGGGCGTCTGGTACGCCGATACCCACGCGGCTCCCACAGTGACCTCGATATCACCGGGCTCCGGCA
>PMDX01000226.1:0-7041 GCA_003154635.1 Actinomycetota bacterium
TCCTGGAACGCCGGCCGGACGTTGGAATCGTCGGCCTTGCCGGTCGTCACACCATCAATGAGGACGGGACGCTTGATTACGAGACAACCGTCGTGGACATGGCGCGATACGACGAAAGTTTCCGCCCCACCTGGCGGTTCACCGAGGTTGCCACCATCGACGGCCTGGGGTGGGTAATGAGGAACCTGGGATTCAGACTCGACGAAAGTTACGGCCTGATGCACTACTACGACGTCGATCTTTCGCTTCAATATGTCGAAGCTGGATACCTCGTTTACACGGCGGCGGTCGAGCTGGATCATGTTGCAGAAGAGAAAGGCCGTTCAACGCGGGACGCCGGTACCTACCTCGATGCGATAGGCGGAGACGATGCCGAGTACTACGAGCGCGCACGGAGAAGGTTCAGGTCCAAGTGGGGCCGTATGCTGCCAATGAATCGCGGCTACCGCGACGAATCATACGGGTACAACAGGATCGACGAACTGAGGGACCAGTATCGGGCGCTCGAGGGCTACGCGCACGAGAAGGAACTGGAGCTCGAGGAAGCCGTCCCATACGTCCGGCGCGTGGAAAAAGCGCTTGACGACAAACAGCAGGTGCTTCTCGCCTCGGACGAGCGGGTTCGGGAGCTCGAGCGAGAACTCGAAGCAACAAGGACCGCGATGAACAGTTCGGCCGAAGAGCTTGTCCGGGNNCCCCGCGGGGGTTTTCACCGGTTCCTCTTTTACCTTGGCCGTTACGGATTCCGCTGGACATTTGGCAGAGTCATATCGTCATTTCGCGCCAGGTTGCGACCCAAACAATAGCCATCCTCTCCCTCGAGGGGACGAGCAGGCTCGTTTGCGTCGGGTCATGGGGCTCGCGGGCTCGTTCCTACATTCAGGGCAACGTGGTCCCCTGGTCTTACCTGATTATCAGGGAGAAGTTTTCCTGATGGACCCGGCGTAGCCGCCGTTTCAGGCGCCGCGCATCAGGAACAGTTAACGGGTCCAAAGCCAGGTATTGCGCCTTTTATCGGCAGACGGCCCGAACCGGCGAGACGACCGAGCCATTCGACCCGCTTCACACCCACAAGGTTGATGGCACGCTCCATTGCTCCAACTCTTGGGCGGATGTGCCTTAGCCACAGTCGGTCCCTCATATAGAAAGCCGACCTATAATGCCTGGTGAAGCGATTGAACTCCACCTGAGCGGCATCGGGGTCGGTGATCGCGAGCGCCGCGACCTTGCCTGAGACCAGCGCCCCGGATATCCCGAACCCCAGCAGCGGGTCCATCGTGCCGGCAATGGTTCCGCACAGTATCGCCCCCTTCCAGAAAAGCCTCGGGTTGTCCGGAGCCCCGATCGGGGCGACACCACTGATCGGTTGCCACTCGCGGTGTTCGAGCCCCTCGTGACGCGACATGAACGTCCGGTACTTCTTCAGCGCCTCAGGGCCGACGGGGTCGACACTGAACAACAGATCGAAGTAGTAGCCGTTCACGGCTGAGAAGTACCCGTACTCTGTGATACATTCGTCCAGCCACATCCAGCACATGTTACCGATGTCCAGCTCGCCCCGCGACATCCAGCCCTGCCACTTCGAACAGGGTATTCCCAACATTTCGTATGCGGGCGCGTTTAATCCACAGGCTAGGATGGTCCGCGGGAAGAATTTATCGAGGTTGACTTTGCTCAAATCCGACTCAAATATGAAATCGATGCCGAGCCACTGGCATTGTTCCCAGAGAAGCGTATCGAGGCTGGTGGACCTGTTCCCCCTTTCGACCGCATACATGTTTTCGATCGGAAGCATCACCTTCGTCTCGTGGAAGTACGCCGGACTATCGATGACCGGATGGAAGGCGCTGGTGATATCGATACCGATGTAGTCCGAGGTCTTTTGCAGGTCGAGCGGGGTCGCGTGAGTGGAAGGGTTGAATAGCCTCGAACCGCCGTAGCCGGGCTCCCTGTCGTGCACTGTTACGTGGATACCCTGGCGGGCAAGGTTGATAGCGGCGACAAGCCCCGACATGCCGCAACCGTAGATCGTTACATCGTCACTCATGCCACTCATGTCCATCCCCCTTGCGTTGCCGCCGGTTTCGAACTGCCGCGCCACGTCCCGGTCTACGAACAGTTGATGGGCCCAAAGCCCGGCACAGCGCTTGTCGCTGGCAGGTGCCCGGCCCCGAAGAACCTGCCGAGCCATTCCGCGCGCTCGACGCCGACGATATTGATGGAGCGAGCTATCGCGGTCACGTTCGGGCGGATGAACCTGTTCCAGACGAGCTGCTTCATGTAGAAGCTCGCCTTGAAATGCCTGACAAAGCGCTTGAACTCGGCCTCGGCCGCATCGGGGTCGGTTACCGCGAGCGCGGCGACCTTGCCTGAGACCAGCGCCCCTGAGATGCCGAATCCCAGCATCGGGTCCATGGCGCCCGAAATGGTCCCGCACATTATCGCGCCTCTCCGGAAGAGCCTCGGATTGTCGGGCGCCGCGACAGGAGCCGCTCCCGTTATGGGCTGCCACTCCTGGTGCTCGAGGCCCTCATGGTGCGCCATGAACGAGACATATTTCTTGAGTGCCTCCCGGCTTACCGGCTCTCCGAAGTTGAACAACTGGTCGTAGTAATAACCGTTCACGGCGGAGAAGTAACCGTACTCGTTGATACACTCGTCCCACCACATCCACGCCATGTCGCCGACGGCAAGCTCCCCTCTCGATACCCAGCCTTGCCATTTCAGGTAAGGTATATCGANNACCCGAAGGCGAACTCTATATCCAGTCCCTCACACTCCCCGTAGAGAAGGGTGTCGAGGCTCGGAGGCCTGTCTCCGCGCTCGATGGCGTAGACCCCTTCGACCGGCATCAGAAACCTCGTCTCGTGAAAGTACGCCGGGCACTCCACCACGGGGTGGAAGGCGCTCGTCACATCTATGCCGATATAGTCGGAGGTCTTGACCGGGTCCATCGGCGTGACGTGCGTCGATGGGTTGAAGAGCCTCGAGCCGCCGTAGCCCGGCTCTTTCTCGTGCACCGTCACGTGAAAGCCGCCGCGGGCAAGGTTGATCGCTGCGACAAGCCCCGACATTCCCGCCCCGTAGATGGTGACATCGCCCCTGGTATCGCTCATCACAGCCCCCCTGGATCCGCCCAACCCGGCATATACCTCTTGCCAACTTTACCATCGATACCGTAATAACAGGCATCATTGGTAAGAAACCCAGGAGCGCCTCCTGGTCCACGGGTGGCATCATCTGACGTAGTTGATGACGTCCGCGTTCCTGTCGGGAGTCTCGGGGTGTTCCCCATCGGCATATCCAATAGTGACGGAACACACGTATTTGTAGCCGTCAGGAATCCCGATTGCCTCCCTGAGCGCGTTTCCTTCTTCCGACATGAAAAGAAAGGCCGGTGACGTCATGACGCACGAGCCGAGGCCCATGGAAGTAGCCGCCAGCGCGATGTTCTCTGCAGCCGCCCCGCAATCTATCTGGGCGAACGCCGAGTTCTCGTCGGCGGATATCATGATGACGGTTGGAGCACCGTAGAAGGTATTGTACCCGGGAGTGCTCGCACGCTCGACGAGGAACTCGATTCCCGAGACGATCAGGTTTTCGCGTATGACGTGGACCATCCTGTCGAGCAGGTAAGGCTGCTGTATCACGGAGAAATGCCATGCCTGCATGCTGCGGGCGTTTGGCGCGAGCAGGGCGGCGGACATTATCTCTTTTAGCTCCGCCTCTGGAACCTGCTCGGCTTTGTACTGCCTTATGCTCCTTCTGCGCTTGATCAGTTTCAGTGTCTCGTGCATCGCCGACCACCCTTCCTCTGCTTGCTTCGCGCTGCGCGCCCTTTTCTTCCAGCAGTACCACATCTTCTATGACTCATGCGCCTCACCTGCAAACTGGAATATGAGGTACTTCTTGTCGGAGGCCGGTTGTTATAGACTTCTAATCCAAGGAGGTAGACATGGAGGTGAATAGGTGAAGAAAAAGAGGTCGACCTGGCGCTGGGTGGCATTCGTATTCTTCCCTTTGTTCTTGCTGTCCAGGGCACTTTACGACGCGTGGAAAGCGCTCCAGGGAGAAGAGGTGAAGCAGCTCGAGCAAGAGGGCATAATGCGCATACCGTATGAGAGGGTGACGCACAAGATCACCTCGCGCGACGGCACCCGGCTGAACGCCAGCGTATGGATCCCCGAAGGCGAGGGTCCGTTCCCGGCGGTCATCATGGTCCACTCGTGGATGTTTTCCCGCTGGCAGTGCGACCTCCTCTATGCTGCCTCATTCGCCCGCCGCGGCTACATAGTGGTCACTTACACGTGCCGCGGATGGGGCACCTCCGAGGACCAGGTTCACTGCGCCGCACCCGACAAAGAGCTTTGCGACCTCGAGGACGTTATTGACTGGCTGGTCGCCGGGGAGCAGGGCTTCCCCGTTGACGCCAACCGGCTGGGTATTACCGGCATCTCCTACGGAGGAGGGCACTCCTACCTCGCCACGACACGTGACCCGCGGATCAAGGCCGCGGTGCCGATGAACGGCTGGACCGACCTCTTTCAATCTCTCGTTCCAAACGGCTGCTGGAAGCCCGCCTGGAGCATCGGATTGTTCGTCAGTGGAATCTGGGCACACCGCTTCAGGCCTAAGAACGACCTCGTACGATGGCTCAAGACGGCCATCATCGAGATGAAACCCGGCAAGCTCAAGGACGATCTGGACACCAGGTCCGCGATATTCGACGTGGACAAGGTGAAGTGCCCGGTGTTCATCGTGCACTCCTGGAACGACGACCTTTTCGAGCCGAACCAGGTGCTCAAGTTCTACGAGAAACTCCAGGTTCCAAAGAAACTGCACATCTCCAACGGACTGCACGGGTTCGACCCCGCACGGGGCGACGTGCCAGTTCCGAACCAGATATGGGCCGAGACGAGGCGCTGGTTCGACTACTGGCTCAAGGACGACCGCGACAACGGCATCACTCAAGAGCCCGAGGTCACGTTCTTCCAGCCCTGGAACAGGAAGATGGGCACCGCCAGGCACTGGCCCCCGGAGGGGTTCGCCGACGTCACCTATTACCTTGGCGGCGTGGCGGCGGAGAATACCGGAACCCTGTCACGGGCGATCCCGGAGGGCAACCAGCCCACCGAACTGCTCATCAACAATACCGTAAGCAACCTGCAGTCGTCGGGCCCGCCGATGTTCCGCCCCAACGTTCTCTGGAACTTGCCCATCCCGGGAATCCCATGGACGATACCCGGCGACAGCATCGCGTTTACCACTGGACCTTTCAAAAGGGAAACGGCACTGGTCGGCATATCCAAGGCCAGGATATTCGCGACGTCCTCCACAACGGAATGCCAGTTGAACGCGCTGCTCTACGATGTCGCTCCGAAAGGTTTCTGCCGCCTCGTAACGCACTCGGCGATGATGAAAAGCGATATCGACGCCGGCGCGGTCGAGGAATTCGCTTNNGCGCACCGTTTCAAACCCGGTCACAGGGCGAAGCTAGTGCTGTGCGCGTCCGACCCCTTGTTCGTGTTCCCGTCGCTCAAGCCGTCGCAGTACAGGATCTCGCACGATGAGAGTCACCAATCGAGCATCGCGCTTCCCCTGATGAAGATTGCCGAGTAGGTAAACACTTATCTCACTCTGCAGAAATCGCAAGGTGGACCTTGCGGTAGTGGGCGATGAGACGCTCAGCGGAAGCGGCCTGAGCGAGAGCAAGCTTATCCAGTACATGAACAAGGTGAAGACAACCGGTGTTCCGACGACCACCAGCCAGACGTATGACGAGCTTCTCGCGCATCCCAGAGTCGTCGCGGCGTGCAACGTGGTCGTCATGAACGTCTACCCGATCTGGGACCGGAACGGGACTCTCAAGCCGCGAATGAACGCGGGCCTCTGCGTACGATGATATTTATCGACCGCATTCCCCTGTTCAAACACAAGACTCTTCGGTACCGTCATGCTTTTCTGCCTCAAGCAGTAGAACCATTCCCCGAATTCTGATAGAATCTGCCCGGATTGGGGAAAGTCGGATCTCTTATTCGGGGGAGGCAAAAAATGCGGCTCAGCAACTTCTTCCGTCCGGTTACTTCTTATTGCGTTACTTTTCATATGCGCAATGCTTCTTGCGCCGGCGCCCGCCGCCCACGCGGAGAGCAGTTCGCTGTCGAGCACCTGGTACCTCGCCGAGGGCTCGACGGACTGGGGTTTCCAGACGAACATATTCGTGGAGAATCCGAATGATACGTCGTGCAAGGTGAGGATGACGTTCATGACCCCGAACGGGCCCGTTCAGAAGCCCGACTTCGTGATGACCGCAATGAGCACGGTTAGTGTTGACCCGTCTACCACCCTCGGGGAGGCCGACTTCTCCACAAAAGTCCAGTGCCTGACCGGCCAGGGAATCGCGGTCGAACGTACAATGGCCTGGCCTGAGAACTCGGGAGACTATTTCGAGGGGCACTCCTCTATCGGGGTAACCGCGCCCTCAAAGACTTGGTACCTAGCTGAAGGTTCGTCGAAGTGGGGATTCGAATGCTGGATCCTCGTCCAGAACCCCAATAAGAAGCAGGCTCACGTGCAGCTCACCTACATGATAGAAGGCGCAGGCCCAAAGGTCGTAGACAAAATCGTCCCGGCCAAGAGCAGGCGTTCTTTTTTCATGGCCGATGACATCGGCTCCGCGGATGCCTCGGTGCGAGTCAGCGCGGATGTTCCCGTGATTCCGGAACGCGCCATGTACAGGAACGGTCGCAGGGAGGGGTCGGGAAGTATAGGAACGACAGCCCCGGCGTCAGACTACTACCTCGCCGAAGGCACGACCGACTGGGGATTCACGACGTACATCCTCGTCCAGAACCCGAACCCCCAGCCTACACATGTCACTGTTACATACATGACACCTGAAGGTCCCATCCGGGACAATCCGTTTACCATGGCAGCCAACAGCAGGACGACCATTGCTGCCAACGACGTCCACCCAGGCAAAGACCTCTCGACGCACGTGCACGGCTCGAGGCCGATCATCGCGGAGAGAGCCATGTACTT
>PMDX01000226.1:7047-7293 GCA_003154635.1 Actinomycetota bacterium
AGACATGGACGCTCGTCCAGAACCCGAATGGCTTTCCCGTGAAAGTCCAGATATCCTATATCGACCAGGACGTGTCCTCGACAGTGTCGATCCCCGCGAACACAAGAAAGACCTTCAACATGGCCGACCATTTCAGCACGGCTCCCACCGCGAGTGGGATCATCGTGAAGAGCCTCACAACCGGGGGCAAGATAATGGTCGAGAAGTCGACGTACGTACTGGAGCGTACCGCCGGAACGGATACGA
>PMDX01000109.1 GCA_003154635.1 Actinomycetota bacterium
ATGGACATCACCATGCCCGAGATGGATGGCATAACCGCGCTCCAGAAGATCAAGGAGCTCGACCCGAATGCACGGGTTGTCATGGTCTCCGCGATGGGGCAGCAGTCGATGGTCATCAAGGCGATCCAGGCAGGCGCCAAAGATTTTATCGTGAAGCCATTCGAGCCTGACCGGGTCCTCGAGACCATCAACAAGGTTCTCGCGTAGAGAAAGGGCGCCACGCGCCCCCGGTACTTTGACATTGACATAAGAGGTTTTGCGGCCAGGGACAGGCTGCAAGCCAAGTGATGGAGCCCGATATCAATTCGTTCCTCACGTGCGAGGTCTTGACCACCCCGCTCTGGCACCCATGCACCCAGGGAAGGACGAAAACGATGTTGGGCTCTATTCTTTGAACTACTCCCACGGGTGCGGGATCGCGGGAGCGGGTAGCGCATCGGGGCTGTATAAAGAAGCCACGGACGGCCGGCAAGCCGTCCTTTTTTATTGGGAGGAAGAGTGGCAGACAAACCGCTATCACAGGAAGAGATCGATGCCCTCCTGACCGGCCAGGGGCAGGCGGAGCAGCAGGACATTACGGCCGAAGCCGAGGCTGGCGCTGAAGTCGCAGCCGAGCCCGAGGCCGCGAGCGTTGACGCAACGAGCGATGCGCCCGTCGAGATCAGCGCCTCCGTCGGAGCGGACGAAGGCATTTCGGTTTCGGAAGCTTCCGATGGCCCGGGTGGCGCCGAGGGCGCGGCCTCGCTCAACGAAGAGCAGATGGACGCCCTGGGCGAGTTCTTCAACATCGCGATGGGGAAAGCCGCCACCGTTCTCTCCGCCAACCTGAACTTCCCGGTGGAGATATCGACCCCCTCGGTCGACATAGGTTCGTGGGACAAGATCTGCGAGAGTCACCCGGTGCCCAGCCTTCTCGTAACGATAAAGTACAAAGAGGGATTTGAGGGCGACAACCTGCTCGTCGTCGAGCAGAGGGACGCGATAATCATCGCGAACCTCATGGAAGAGGAAGAGCCCCTGACCGAAATCGACGGGGAGCTCGACGAGTACCGGCGTGGCACGGTCGCCGAAGCCATGAACCAGATGGTGGGCGGCGCTTCGGGTTCCATGTCCGAGATGATCGGAAGGCCGATCAACATATCGCCGCCGAGTATTAATCCAATCGACCTGCGGGAGGACCTCAGCGAGATTCCCGGGTCGTTCGGCATCGACCAGGAGTTCCTTCAGATAGCTTTCAAGTTCGTGGTAGAGGGCCTGGTGAACAGCGAGATGCTGCAACTGGTGACCAGTGATTTCGCGGCAAGGCTGGCGAACGAGCTTCTCGACGACAACGAGGACTTGGACGTGGCCGCTCCCGAGCCTGGAAGTACGCCGAGCCCGGCGCCCCAGGCGCAGGCGGACGTCGTCCCCGCCCGTGCGGCACCTCCGGCAAGACCGTCGGAACAGCGTCCGGCCGAACCCGCGTTGACCGTAGGCCGGGCCGAGTTCCAGCCACTGAGGCAATCCGGGGCAGAGCCGGATAGCGGAGGCAATTACCAGATAATCATGGATGTCGAACTTGACATCTCGGTTGAGCTGGGACGCACTCGAATGAGAGTCAAAGACGTGCTGGCCCTCGGCGAAGGCGCCATAATCGAGCTCGACAAGATCGTTGGCGAGCCGGTGGAGATATTCGCCAACGAGAGGCTTATCGCCCGCGGTGAAGTGGTTGTTATCGAAGAGGACTTCGGCGTGCGGATTACCGAGGTCGTCAAGAAGACGGAAGTCCGGGGCGAAATCAGTTGACGGCTGGTGCAAAAAAGCCAGGTAACGCCAACGGCAAAATGCCTCTCGGCTGGAAATTCGGGGCGCTTATCCTGGTGCTCCTCGCAATGACTTTCGCCGGTGTCTGGCTCAAGAACAAAAGTGAAGCGAGCAAGCCCGCGGGCGGTGCCGGCTCGTCGAACAACACCTCACAGCCGTCATCCCTGGTGTCGCAGGACTCGCAACCCGTCTCAACCGCCGCCAGGTCGTCGCAGCCGGCAGGCTCCACTGCTTCACAGGCGACGCAGCCGGCGGCCGGCGCTACGGCGGCCACCCGTGCGTCTCAGCCTGCTGCGGCGACCACGGCCGAGACCTCCCAACCCACGGTAGGCGCCGGTCCGGTGGCACGGACGTCTCAAGCGGCCCAGGCCACGCCAAAGGCTACACAGCCTGCCGCGGCGTCCGCCGCGACTCAAGCCCAGGCTTCGCAGCCGGCGGCCGCCGCCGTGACGACGGAGAAGAAGTCATCGCAGCCGGCTGCCGTGGGGACGAGCAAAGACTCATCCTCCGGTGGGGACGATACACCCGCCTTCCTGAAGCCGACCAAATCAACGAAGAGAAGCAGCTTCCCGAGCGTCACAGGATCGGTCATCCGGGTTGTCATCGGGCTTGGAGTCGTGATCCTGCTCATCGTGGCCTCGAGGGCTCTTATCAAGAAGCTCAGCCCAAGGGGGCGCATCACAAAAGACAAGGACGGTCCGGTGGAGGTCCTTTCATACACCGGCCTTGGCAATAACGCGGGCATCTACACGCTGAAAGTTGGAGACAGGATGCTGCTCGTGGGCTCAAGCGAACATGGCCTCAACCTCATCCAGGAGATGTCAGGGGACGCACTTGCAGAGATGGAAAAGGCTGGCGGCGAGAATACAGTCCGCTCGGAGTTCGAGGACACGCTGGATTCCAGGGTTGCCGCAGGAACCGGGAATGCTACCGGGACCAGTTGGAGCGGCTGGCTGGACGCCATGCGCTGGAAAACGGTCAGGCGGTAAGGGGCCATGGCGCCCAACGCTCGAAGAGCGGCCGTCGGGAGCAAGCAACAGGCGGAGACTTGCACGCCCCTCGAAGGCGATGCTCGTCTGTATCCTCCTGTCCCTGTTGCTGATCGTGGGCATCGGGCTCGCAACGACGATGACCGCGCACGCTCAGACGACGAGTCAACCTTCCGACCCTGTTACGAACGCCTTGCAGCAGCCGGTGAAGGGAAACTCCCTCATACAGCTCATGATCATGCTGACGCTGCTCACGCTGGCGCCGGCGGTACTCATATGCATGACCTCGTTCACGCGGATAATCGTAGTCCTCTCGTTCATCAGGAACGCTATCGGCACGCCGCAGATGCCACCGAACCAGGTCCTGATCGGCATGGCCCTGTTCCTGAGTCTCTTCGTGATGTCGCCGGTGATCTCGGCGGTGAACACGGCCGCGGTCACTCCTTACATGCAGGGAAAGATAACGCAGCAGCAGGCTTTCGAGGTCGGGATAAAGCCCATAAGGGAATTCATGTTCAAGCAGACCGACGCGAGCGACCTGTCACTGTTCATCTCGATGTCGTCCAACAAGAAGCCGAAGACGCCGGAGGAGGTCTCCACGACCGTCCTGGTGCCGGCGTTTATCATAAGCGAGCTGAAGAAAGCATTCATCATAGCTTTCCTGATATACATTCCGTTCCTGATCATCGATATTGTTGTGGCGGGGACCCTGATGTCCATGGGCATGATGATGTTACCTCCCATGATCATCGCGCTGCCGTTCAAGATTCTTCTGTTCGTGATGGTGGACGGATGGCACCTGGTCGTCCAATCCCTGGTCCAGAGCTTCAAGTGAGGTGATTGCTCGTGCTTGACCTGCTGGGCAAAGCGCTGATACTGGCGATCATAATCCTGCTGCCTCTGCTCGGCGTCACGATGATCGTCAGCGTGCTAATCAGCATTGTCCAGGCCGCCACCCAGATCCAGGAGATGACACTTACTTTCATCCCGAAACTGTTCATCACGCTGGGGATGATGCTATTGGCCGGGCCATGGATCATGAGGACACTTATAACTTTCACCACCGAGGTGATCAAAAGCATTCCGAGCCTGATACATTGAAAGTCGAGCTACCATGACGCCGTTGAAAAAGAGGCACGTGCGCGGAAGTGAAGCGCCCCGGGGGAGGTGGCGATGAGTGCTGCCACTCACCGAGGCCGCGCTGGCTACTTTCATACTGGTGATGAGCCGCATCACCGGGATCTTCCTCGTGGAGCCTTTCTTTGGCAGCAAGACGATACCGGCGCAGGTGAAAGCCGCGTTGATCATGGTGCTCTCCCTGTCGCTCTTTCCCCTGGTGTCCATCGCGACCGACGCGGCGCAGATCAACATGGTATTCATCCTGCGCATCGCTTACGAGGTGCTCATTGGGGTGGTCATAGGGTTCCTTTTCCTCGCGATCTTTCTGGCGGTTCAGGCCGCGGGCTCGTTCATCGACCTCGAGATGGGATTCGGGCTCTCACAGGCTATGGACCCCACCGGCAACGTGGAGAGCACCGCCCTGTCGCGCTTGTACTACATGCTCGCCCTCGTGATTTTCCTGATGGCGAACGGAGAGCAGCTCTTGGTAAAGGCGACTGTTGTAAGCTTCACGGTCTTTCCCGCGGGCTCCATGGTTTTCCCGAAGACGCTCGCGCCGGGTGTGCTCAACGTCCTGTCGGACGTGATGCTGATGGCGGTGAAGGTGGCGGGGCCGGTTGTAGGAGCGCTCTTCATCGCGGACGTAGTGTTTGGAGTGATCGCAAGGGCCGTGCCACAGATGAACGTTTTCGTCATCGGCTTTCCGGTGAAGATAATCCTCGGTCTCGTCGCCGTCATGGTGACGATGCCGCTAACGGTAAGAGTCCTGCAGGACCTCTTCGTGCAACTGGAACGCATATTGAGCCAGGCGCTGGCGTGACCGGAGTTAGTTGATGGCCAAACAGGAAAAGACCGAAAAAGCCACACCGAAAAAGCGGGAAGATGCCCGGAAAAAAGACGGGATGGTCGCAAAGAGCCAGGATTTGACCACGGGCGTGATCTTCACGTTCGGCTTTCTCGTGCTGCGCATCTGGGGGCCAGATGTCTTCAAGCGCTGCGCCCTTCTCCTCACCGGAACTATCAATATCGCGGGGCATGCCGATGGGAGTGCCGCGGCCGTGGCCGCGGTCAACAGCGCGATCGTATCGATCATGTCCCTGATGGCCCCGTTCGTCCTCGCGCTCGGCGCCATCGGCTTCCTCGTCAACGCGCTCCAGGTGAAGCTCAAGTTTACCCCCGCCTCGCTCAAGTTCAAGGGTGACAGGATAAACGTAGGGAAGGGCCTCAAGCGCATGTTAGGCCCCAAGACGCTCGTCGAACTCGCAAAGAACGTCATGAAGTTCCTCGTCGTCGCCAGCGTGGCGTTCTTCGCAATACGGCAGGGATACGTCGAGCTACACACGATGGGCGGCGCCGGCGCGGCGCAGCTCTTTGTGATGTACATGCAGCTGGTATTCGGTATGGCACTGAAGGTCGGAGTGGCGCTGATGTTCATAGGCGCACTGGATTACGGGTACCAGAGGTGGGAATTCGAGAAAAGCATCCGGATGACCAAGCAGGAGGTCAAAGAGGAGTTCAAGCAGACAGAGGGCGACCCGAACCTGAGGGCCGCGATCAAGTCGAGGATGAGGCAGCTCTCACGCCAGAGGATGTTGAGCGACGTCGAGAAAGCGACGTTCGTTGTGGCTAACCCCACACACCTCGCTATCGCGCTCGAATACAGCCGGGGAATGCGCGCTCCGAAAGTCCTGGCAAAGGGCATGAACTTCGTGGCCGAGCGGATCAAGGAGGAGGCCGAGAAGCACAATATCCCGATCGTGGAGGACAAGCCGCTGGCACAGACGATGTACAAGATGGTTGAGGTCGGACAGGAGATACCGCCCGACCTCTACAAAGCCGTAGCTGAGGTCCTGGCATACGTGATGAGCATGGATCGGTCCGTCGCGTCGAAAGTGGCATAGAAAGAGACTGACATGAGTAATAGTAGAATGGGCAGGATGAGCGACCTGATGATGGCCGGCGTGGTCGTGCTTATCATCGCGCTGATAGTCATACCGCTGTCGCCTTTCATCCTCGATATCCTGATAGCGCTGAACTTCTCGATGGCGCTACTGATAATGCTGGTCTCGATGTACACGCTCGAGCCGCTGCACTTTTCCGTGTTCCCGACCCTGCTCCTTATGGCGACGCTCTTCAGGCTGGCGATCAATATCGCGGTCACCAGGGACATACTCCTCAACGGCTATGCCGGGTCGATGATCAACTCCTTCGGACATTTCGTCATCGGGGGAAACATCGTTGTCGGCATTGTCGTGTTCTTTATCATCGTCATCGTTCAGTTCGTGGTCATAACGAGCGGCGCGAACCGCGTCGCCGAGGTCGCTGCGAGGTTCACCCTCGACGCAATGCCCGGCAAACAGATGAGCATAGACGCCGACCTGAACTCGGGTCTCATAACCGAGGATCAGGCTCGAAAACGAAGGAAAGAGGTAGAGCAGGAGGCTGACTTCTACGGAGCGATGGACGGCGCGAGCAAGTTCGTCAAAGGAGATGCGATCGCGGCAATCCTGGTAGTATTCATCAACCTGCTCGGCGGGTTTGCGGTTGGTGTCTTCCAGAAGGGGATGCCTTTCTCCACAGCGATGCAGACGTACTGCCTCCTGACCATCGGCGCCGGCCTGATAACCCAGATTCCCGCGCTCCTGATCTCGACCGCCACAGGCGTGATCGTGACGAGGGCGGCCTCCGAGGCCAACCTGGGAACCGACCTCTCGAGCCAGCTCATGAGGCAGCCGCAAGCATTGAAGATCGGAGGCGCGATAATTACGCTGATAGGCCTGGTTCCGGGCCTACCCAAGCTCCCGTTCCTCCTCCTCGGCATCGGCGTGCTCGTGCTGGGATTCATGATCAAGGCCCCCGCCCCGGAGACCGAGGAGGTCGCCCTGCCGGAGCCCACGGCACCTGAGGAGGACGCGGTCGGCCTTGTGCACGTCGACCCCATGGAGGTCGAGCTCGGGTACGACCTCATCCCGATGGTAGACCCGGGTTCGGGCAGCGATTTCATGGACAGGGTGGTACTGGTCCGGAGGCAGATAGCGCTCGAGCTGGGCATGGTCGTTCCCCCTATCCGCGTCAGGGATAACATCGCCTTGCTCCCCGAGGAGTACCGGTTGAAGATCAGGGGAAGCGTCGTAGCCAAATCGGAGCTGAGGCTTAACGGGTACCTCGCTTTGAACCCGGGCACGGGGGGCGAGGTACTGCCCGGATTGGAGACGACGGAGCCCGCCTTCGGCCTGCCCGCTACATGGATCGAAAGAGACCTCTACGATACGGCGATGGCCACGGGCTATACCGTTGTGGACCCGACCTCGGTCATGCTGACGCACCTGACCGAGGTTATAAGAAAGCACGCGGCGGAGCTGCTCACCAGGCAGGATACACAGTCACTGCTCGACATGGTGAAAGACGAGAACCCGGTAGCCGTCGAAGAGCTTGTCCCGACGCTGCTGACCGTTGGAGACGTTCAGAGGGTTCTCCAGGCTCTACTTACGGAAAGGGTCTCGGTGAGGGATATGGTCACGATCGTCGAGGTGCTCGGTGACCGGGCGAAGATGACCAAAGACATCGGGTTGCTAACTGAGTATGTGAGACAGGCGATGGCCCGTAACCTGAGCCAGCAACACGCCACCGAAGAGGGTACACTGTTGGTCCTGACCATGGACCCCGCACTCGAGCAGAAGATTGTCGAGTCGGTGCACCAGGTCGACGGTGACCTTGTCATGGGAATGGACCCCGAATTGACGGAGAGGTTTATCAACGACCTGGCGGCGGAGGTCGAGAAAGTCGCGAATATGGGTCACCAGCCCGTGCTCGTATGCTCTTCGTCCGTGCGGAGGTTCGTCCGCAAGTTGACGGAGCGGATACTGTCTCGCCTGGCCGTTCTCTCGTATGAAGAGCTCGACGACGACGTCGACGTAAAACCTCTCGGCATGGTAGGGGCTGCAAATACCGGATAGGAGACAGCCATGCCCCACCGGGGCGCATTGCACGCGCGGAAGGGAGCACAGGAGATGAAATTGAGGAAGTTCAGGGGGCCTGATATACGTACGGTCATGGACCAGGTGCGCCAGGCGCTTGGCGAAGATGCGGTCATCCTGGACACACACGATGTGATCGAGGGTGGGATCGGTGGGTTCTTCGGCACGCGCGCCATCGAGGTGGTAGCCGCGATCTCGGGTGGACCTGAGGGAACCATTAACAAGGAGTCCGATGCCCGGACCGGACCGCGGAGAGAGCTCGACCTCACGGTCCCGGCCGCGCCGCCAAACGATTCGTCGGCATTCTTACGCGGCGAGGACGACGAGATCCAACCGGAGGTAGAACTCGTCGATTCTGATATCGACGCCACCGCTCCAGTGATCAAGGACCGAAAGGCGATGTTGCTGGAGCGGGGGCTGGCCGCCCACCAGTTGCCGGCTGAGCGCACCGTGAACAAACAGGTGCATTCCCACGATGAGGGAGGGTTCGTACCCCTGGCGCTCTCCCTCGAAAATAAGCAGGAGGTGCGAGCGTCGCGCGAGCTCCCAAAGAGGGCGGTCTTCCTGGGACTCGCGGGCTCGGGCAAGACATCAGCGGTTGGACGGTTCGCATGGCAGCACACCGCGGACCGCCCTGTCACCGTTGTGAGCCTCGAAGAAGAAGGCAGGTTGAGCGGAGCCGTCCGGTGGCGCGAGTTCTGGGAGACGATCGGCGTGGAGTTCGTCACGGTTTTCGAAGCCAGCGGGCTGCTTGAGCTCGATGTTTCGGACGATCGCGCTATCCTGGTCGATACGCCTCCAATGCCGATCGCGGAAGTGGAAAGCTGGCTCGAGGAGCTCATTGCGGCCCTTCCCGGATTTGATGTGTGTATCGTGGCTGACAGCCACATGGACGCTTTCGAGCTGGAGCTGCTGATGCAGAGGTGTTCGAACGTCGGGGCTACGATACTAATGCTGACCAAGGTCGATGAGCTGTTATCCAGCGGTAGGTTGGGTTCGCTGTTGTCCATTCCGGGGTTGCCGGCGGTTTACCTCACCGAGTCCACGACAATAACGAGTCCACCGCTTCCGGCCGGGCGTCGGGAGCTGCGTGGGATCGGGTCGCAAGGAGCCTGATATGCTGGCTTTGATAGAGATAATCTTCCTCTACATGTCTCTCATCGCTGGGGGAGTGACCCTCTGGTTCAGCATATACCAGGGGTACCCCCTTTCGGCGGGAGTCGCTAGAGCGCTGGTTGTTGGCGCCACCTTCTTTTTCATAGGGGTTGCTGCAAGATTCGTTCTTTATCTTTCGGTCTATTACGGCAATAGAGGCGGCCGGCAGTCCGAGAAAGGCGAGGCGGGTTCCGTTGCCCGGGGAGTCCCTGAGAGCATCGAGAACCTGGAGCAGTAGCGGGTTGTTTGATAGACCACGCGGGGTGGTTCAGACATGTCAATGCGTCCAATTGACATCCAGTCCATAATGGCTAATACCAAAGAGGTCGAGAAGATCCAGCAGGCGGCACAGACGCGCCAGCAGGACAAGGCACAGCGCTTTGAGGGTGAGCTCGAGAAGAAGGCGCTCCAGCAGTCAAAGCAAGTGCGGGACCTGTCCCGCTCGGAGAGCCTGAAGATCGACAAGAAGACTCCAGGGCAGGAGCCGCGAAAGAGGCGCCGCAAGAAGGCCAAGCCGGCCGCGGCCGTCGAGGCCGACACTGAGGGAGAGATCTACGACCCTCAGGCGGGCCTGCATCGCATCGGCCCCGACAGCAACCGCGACCTACTTCTTTAGTCCAGAGGCTCAGGCTGTGAGATTGATCTGCTGGACGGTGCCCGCCTTGCCGCTTTCGTCCAGGTATACACCAGTGCTCACAACTTCGCCGACCAGCGTGTTTGAGCCGTCCTTCATGGCAAACGGGGTCTCCGTTTTCCCCGTGTAGATTGCACCGACATTCTTATCGGAGAGTCGCGCAACCTGGTCGTTTCCGTTCAAGTCCCTGGACCATATGAGGAGGTTCTTGAAGACGGGATCCGCCTCGTCTATCCACCCGTTGCCGTCGGTGTCATATCGGGAGAGCTCGATGAACCCGTTTCCGGTGGACGGGCCGAACAGCTCGCTCCCGTCGTTTATCTTCTCGTCCCCGTTCACGTCCAGGGCGAGGAACCCGCTGCCCGGCTGCAGCAGGTGCACCTGGTCGGCGACCCCATCGGCATCTATGTCGAAATCGGAAGTGGAACCGGACAGTTGCGCGGCGGTGCCCCCGAAGTTAATGACCAGAGGGTCTTTCTTGACCGCGTCGCCGGCCCTGATGCTGATGTTGTTTTCCTCCACAAACCTCCTGCTCATGACCAGGTTGGTCTTGAAGTTTATCTCCTTACCATCCGCGGTCTTGATCACGCCCTCGGCGGAGAATGCCGTGGTCTCCTGCTCGGTGACCTTGTCGCGCCGGTCGTACTCCAGCCCCCAGCCCTGCTTCGCCGGCTGGGACTGGGTGGACTGGGCCTGCTGTGCCGGCTCTGGAGCATTACCGCCGGCCTTCCCGCCGAGGCGCGGGATCTTTATGTCGACCTTCTTGCCTGTCAAAGCTTCGATCATGGACTCGATTAGTACGACCTTGAGCCTGTCTTCCAGGGACATATCCAGCACGTCTTCGTCGCTCAATGGTGCGGATTGTTGAGATGCCGCCGCATGGCTGACGAAGGCTTTCGTGGAAGCGGCCACGATTCCCGCGGTGCCCCCGGCGAGCCGACGGGCCTCAGATGCGAGTGCTGCCGACGGCCTGGCGTTCGCAGCGGTCGTGCTGCTCTCCGGGGGCTCGTCCCCGACCCAGACTCGGAGCTTCTCCGAGCTCTCCTGCTCGCGGGAAAAAACGCGGCCTGCATTCATAGATACTTGGGAACTTGATATGCGCATGGTCATCCTTTCCCAATGCTCTATCATTAATATGGGTTGTATCAGGGTTGCGACCTCGGGTAATTGATTACCTGCATCCACCGATCGTCGGTCTCGTGCCACCTCGAGAGGAATTGCCTGAGCTTGACAGCACGCAACATTACATCGCCGACGCCTCTCTGGAAGCAATAAGAGCGGTAACCCGGGTTTCCCCTGAGGTCGATTCTGACGACGTCTCGCATGACGCAGCCTCCTTTCTGCGATGACGAGATTAGAACCTCGAGACCAGAATACGGAGGATAGCGTCGAGCAACATCATGCGTTTAGGTTATCGCATCACGGAGTTGGGTGGATTAGCGGAGGAACTGGCCCATACTGCGCAGCGCCTTGTCGCCGCGACAGTCGGAGAAGAACCAGCCTGAAAGATAGAGTACCTGGTTGGCGTCCTTGTATCGGGAGTCGGAAGTAGTGATGCTGTTCTCCTGGCGGAACTGTTCGAGGAGCCTGGGCAGGGCCTCATTGAAATACCTCTCCTGGCCGATCCTGCGTACGAGTCCTTCGATCTCTTTTTGCAGCCAACCGCACTGGATGCTGTCGAACACGGCTTCCGCGCCTCCCGGCCTGCTCGTATGGCCTTCACTATCTCGCGATTTGAACCCGCCGTATGGTGGGTCTCACCGTGAAATTCGATCGATACTTCTTTACACAGATATTTTAGACGGCATCCATGATTTCCTCCTGAGCCAGGTAATAAAATGGTCAAAAAAGGGTACGAAAGGTCTTGTTCACTTGAGCCACCAGGTAGATAAAGGCGCGAATAGCGAGTCTGGCGTGTTCACGGGGCGACTTCGAGAGCCTTCGCCTTCAATGTGCGAGTCGTGTCTCTAGGCGTAAAAAACGGCTTCGTCGGCGAGCACGTGCGAGTCTTGTCCCCGCTTGAACAACCTTTCGAGGAAACCCCTGTTGACGGCGAGGATCACTTCGATCATGTGAGGGTCGAGCTGGGTCCCGGAACACATCTCGATCTCCGTAAAAGCGAGGTCGAGGGGGACCGCATCGCAGTGAGCCCTGCCGCTTGCCATCGCGTCGAGCGTATCGGCGATAGCGAGAATCCGGGCTTCTCTTGGGATCGACTTGCCCTCGAGCCCATCGGGGTAGCCCATCCCGTCGTAGCGTTCGTGATGGTGCCGGACGATGTTGAGCACCACCCTGGGCATACCGGAACGCTTGACTATGCGGTATCCGGCCTCAGGGTGCTGCTGCATCTCCCAGCAGTCGTTTTCGGTGAAGGGGCCCTTCTTCTGCAAGACTTCGTCGGCAATATGCACCTTGCCGATATCGTGCAGGTGGGCGCCGAGATGGATCTCGTCCCGCTCCTCCTTCTCGACCCCGAGTACGCGCGTCATCGCTGTCGCGATCTCCGACACTCTGTAGGAGTGAAACCGTGTGTGGTACTCGCGCGAATCAACTGCGGAGCCGAAGCCGAACGCCAGCGAGTGCAGGTTTGCCCAGGACATTTTGCGCCCGCTGAACCAGGACATGTTGTGGGAGTTCGAAAACATATGTTTCGGTCTTCCTAGCTTGGCTTGCTACTTTTTTGCAGCGATATTGTAATCGCGCGCGACAAACAAACCAGCAGCCAAATTGGTGAGAGGACGTGGTTTTTTGACTGAATGTCAGATGGAGGGGGAGTCGCCGGCCTTGGGGAGCGCGGCGGCCTGGACCTGCTTGGTCATGTGCATGAGCCTGAGATTATCGTTGAGCGGCTCGATCTCGGATATCTTGTATCCGAGCTTCTGGTAGAGGATTATGTTGCGCTTGCTCTTGTGCCCTGTGAAGATCTGGAATATATGCGCGTCAGAGAAGCTGACCTCGATCTCCTTCATGAGCTTGGACCCTATTCCCTGGCTCTGGTACTCGGGGTCGACTATGAGCCTGCCGACTTCGCACGCGTCACCCTGTATCCTGCCGCGCACGGAGCCGATTATCCTGTCACGGACGACGGCCTTGAGGTAGAGGTATTCCTCGAGATCACGCTCGAGCTCCTCGAGTGCCTGGGTGAGCGGCTCGATCGAGTAGTCGTTGTAAATCTCGGCCTCGCTCTGGTAGGCGAGGCGTTGCAAGGCCAGTATCTCTGGTGCATCTTCAGTAGTGGCGCGACTGATGATCAAGGTACTACCCCCAGCTTCTCATCAAAGTCACCGATAGAAAACTCAAGACATGCGCCATTATCATTGTATGCTCTGATTTCGCCGCCGTAAATCTTGACTATCTTTTCGGCCGTCGCAAGCCCCACCCCGGTCTCGCCGGTCTTTCCCTTGAAGAACGGCATGAAGACGTTCTCAAGGTCTTCCGGTGGGATACCCGGGCCGTTGTCGCTGACCATGTAACGATGCCTGCCGTCGCCGTCGAGCCCGAGGCTCGACACCCGCACCACCGGAGCCGGGCTGGTATTGTGCTTTATCGCGTTCCCGATGACGTTGGAGAAGAGCTGGTATACATGTGTCTCGTTGGCAGTGACCGTGCCCAGATCGTAGCTCACTTCTATTTTTATGTACTTAGCCTGTATCTTGGCCGCCCGCTCACTAAGCACCCTCGAGACGATGGATCCAACATCGACAACGGAAATGTTCCTGGGCTTCTGACCGGCTTCGGCGAATGCGAGCAGGTCGTCGATCAGCGTGAAGCATTTGTCGATGCTAGCCTGGAGCTCCACCATCAGTTTCTTTGTCTCCTCGGAGGAGACGGGCTGGTCGGCATACTCTATCACAAGCGATGTTGCTATCGCCGCGGCGGCCAGGGGCCCCTTGAGATCGTGCGAAACCGTATGCGCGTATCCCTCGAGCTCTCTGTTTGTCGCGGTAAGCTTGGCCGTTCGCTCCTCGACCTGTTTCTCCAGGCCGGCCCTGGCTTCGAGCAACTCGTCAGTCATCATGTTGAATGCGAGCCCCAACTGGCCGACCTCATCGCGGGACGAGACCCGGGCGCGCCGGTTCAGGTCTCCTTTGCTGATCTCGAGAGCGGCGCCGGTAAGCTCGGTGACAGGTTGCGTTATACTACGGGCCATCAAAAGCGCGAAGGCGATAGCTATGAGTGTGACTCCCAACGTCACGACTATCAGGGCGATGCCGAGGTTGTTCACTGGCGCGAACGCTTCGGACTTGTCCATCTTCGTGACCAGCCCCCACCCGGGCCCCGCAATATATTTCGTGGCGGCCAGAACCGGCACACCGCGGTAGTCGGTCTCGTTCTGGAGGAGGATCTCCCGTCCAGCGAGCGCTTCTTCCATCGGCAGGTTCTCGGTGTTTCCGGGCAGCACCGTGCCGAGGGGCGTGCCCTTTCCGAACCTGTTCGGGGTGATGTACTGGATGTCGCCACCCTGCGTCTTTTGCGCTATTACGGTCTCGCCTGTTTCCCCGAGACCTGAGTAGTCGCGAGAGAGCTCGAGCATGTTGTCCGCGTCTCCCACGACGACTATCACACCAAGAAGCTTGCCGTCGTAGGTTATAGGCCCGGCGAGATATCTCATCAGCTTGCCGTGCGAATCAGTGAAGAAGATGTCCGAGATGTTATGTCCCTTGCCGTCCTTGAAATAGGCTTCCTCCGCCTTGCTTGTTCCGATGATCGATGGATCGGTGGAGGCAATGACGGTGCCACCTGGATTCAGAATGAAGATACTCTGGAAGCTCTGGACGGCGGACCTTGCGCCAATGAGGTTGGGATACAGCAGCGTCTGAACGTCTGTGCCAGGATGGCTGTTGTAAGTATCGAGGACGCTTGTAAGAGTCGTCCGGCTCTCCAGCAGGGAGAGCCGTTCGTCATTCTGACGCAACATGTTCTCGACCCGGCTCTTCTGGATCGAGGCGACCGATTCGAGCTGGTTGAGGACCTGGCGGGTCACGATATGCCGGCCGATGATATAGCCGGTGATACTTACCCCGGCAAGAGGTACCAGTGCAACCAGCAGTAGCACGATTGTTAATCTTGTTCTAATCCTCATGTGATCGAATAAGCCGCCGTGGTTGCCAATATCACTCTAAAAATACCGTTCATGGAAAGGGACATAACGGCGATAGATCCCGCCCCGTCCGCCCCGCCTTCGCGTCCTATTCAATAGGATAACGGGGCATCTGTGTATAAGATAGGTCAATACATGGTTTTGGCCCGGTTGTCACGGAGATATCGCGGAATGGGTGGATGAGACGAGAGCAGGCCGAAGAAAAAGTGATTGATGCCGCGGGATCCGAAGGCGGGGAGCGGCGTAAGACGCTTTTTCACGGGGGAGTGCTGTCCGCCTTCGGGCAGCGCAACTACGCGGTCCTGTGGTCTGGCGCTTTTATCTCGAATATCGGTACCTGGGTTCAGAGCGCGGCTCTCCTCTGGCTGGTCAAAGTCGTGTTCAAGTCAAACAGCCTGGTTGGCGCCGTGAACATGGCGAACTTCCTGCCCGTGCTGTTTATAGTGCCATTCGTCGGTTTCTTCGCGGACAGGTACAACCGAAGGAACATCATCCTCATCGGCCAGACAGTCATGATGCTGGGCGCCCTCGCACTGGGCATCGCGGCCTCGTTCCATACCGATTCAAAAGCCGTGATACTCCTGACAGTCTCCGTTATCGGCATCGCTTTCGCTTTCAACTTCCCCGCCTGGCAGGCGATATTGCCCGACCTGGTGCCCAGAAGCGACCTGATGAACGCGATAGCTCTAAGCTCGGCGCAGTGGAACCTCGCGCGGTTTGTGGGCCCCGCGATCGCCGCCGTCGTCCTGGCGGTATGGTCCGCGCCCGTCGCGTTTTACGTGAACGCCGCCAGCTTCCTGTTCGTGATCGCGGCTGTGCTGATGGTCCACCCGAAGTATTCCGCGGTGCCGCCGCCGACACAGAGCATTGGACGTGACGTCCTCGAGGGCTGGAAATATGTATGGCGCCGGAAGTGGATGGTGAACCTCCTGGTCGCCCTCGCGTTCGTGTCTTTCTTCGGGTTCTCGTTCCTGGTGCTCATCCCGGCCATGGCAAAAGACGTGCTTCACCGCGGTGTAACCGCTTACACGGTGATGCTCAGCCTGCTTGGCCTTGGCGCGGTGATCGGTGCCCCGCTCGTGACGTACCTCGGAAAGCGGTACAAGGAACGCGAGATAATAAAGGTATGTATGCTCGCCTTCGGGTTGCTCCTACTGGCATACTCCGTGGTCAGGGTCTTCTGGTTGTCTTGCTTTATCTCCGTGGGCCTCGGGTTGATGTTCATGATGGTCGGAACGACCTCCAACTCGGTCTTGCAGGGATGCTCGGACAGGGTGATGAGGGGAAGGGTGGTCAGCTTCTACATCGTGACGTTCATAGGCGTCGCGGCACTCGGGGGGCAGTTCATGGGCTATCTCGCCGACGCCCGCTCGACCCCGTTTGCGCTCGCGATCGGCGGAATCGCCTGCATTCTTTCGGCTGCGGTCCTGATACTGTTCCCCGGCCTGATACGCCTTGCCGTCACTCCTAAAGAACCCCGGGTGTTCGAGTCGGCCGAACGGCCCGCCTATCAACCAGACCAGGACTTCTGCGAGTTCTAGACCCCCCATCTCGCAAACAGGGGTCAAACACACTTCACGGCCGACAAACCGCTCCCCGCCGCACTCGTGAAGAAACTCGTCAAGGCGCGGATCGAAGAGAACGAGGCACGTGCGACCCACTGACACGCTTGCTGGGATGTGGCGGCTCCAGGCAGCTCCTGCTAGACTCATCCACGGAGAGATGGCCGAGTGGACTAAGGCGCACGCCTGGAAAGCGTGTGGGCGGGTAGACCTCGTCCCGTGGGTTCAAATCCCACTCTCTCCGCCACTCAACAAATACCCTCTGTGGAATTTGAACCCACGGAGCCTAATGAAACTGCCTAGCAGTTGAATCATCCACGCTTGGGGTCACCGCGTTCCCAAAGGGAACGTGGGGCGGGTTCAAATCCCACTCTCAGCCAGATAATCGAGGCGAATGAACCACGCTGGGGGGGATTCGAACTTAGAGGGCTCGGGGAGAATCACCCAGGCCTTTCTATATTGCCAGAGGGGATATGGCGAAATCCAGAGCGCAAGTGACCCGGTCGTATCGAAGTTGAACCTCCCGCTCAGGGCCTATAGTCGAAGACCTCCAGGATAGGGCGCGGGTCCGCTAGCATCGAGCCGGTGAGCGCACACGGGTAGGTGCAGTAGCAGTGGGACAGCTGCTCTTTCTGGTGGTCGGCGGCTGCCGAGGTCCAGCACTTCATGAAATCGCAGCCGTAGTTTCGCACGTTGTCGAAAGGGCGGACCACTTCACAGTGGGATACACCTCCATCAGGATAAAGCGTAGCGTAGCTGGAGGGAGCTATGCAGTGAACCACCGGACTGCCCGTTTGCACGAGCCTCAAGTGATATTCGCGCACCTTCAGCCTCCATTCAAACAGGTATTTCCTGCTCTCCAGGTCCCTGAGTTCAGAAAGAAGCCCCAGGCACTCATCCTGGCCGGGCATCAGATTCTCTCCGACCCCGGTGTCCCACAGAAGCGAGCTGTTCAGGCCGTGTACGTCGCGGGCGTCTTGCCTCACAAAGGTGAACGCAAAGTCGCTCAAGGGGTAATTTGCTCGTACGAAACGGTAGAAATCGGGAAAGGAGTCGATGTTTGTTGTGCTGACCACCGAGTTGATAACCGGCTTTATGCGTTTGTTTTGGCGGGACAACTCCTCGACTTCCCTGATGGCAGCGTCGGCCATCTTGAAAGCCAGCTCGCTTCCTCTTATCTCATTATGCACGTCGGCAAGGCCGTCAAGGGAAACGGCGATGCGGAGAATACCAGGGGCTTCGTCTAAAAAGGTCCGGGCGGTCTCGACCAGCCGCTCGATGAAGAAGCCGTTTGTGGTAATCACGAGCTCCTGGATGCCGGCCTCCAAAGCAAAGGCAAGCAGGATATCGGTAAGGTCTTTCCTCATGAAAGGCTCACCCCCACAGAGGATAACGGTCGGATTGACGCCTGCGAGGGAGTCAGCCACCCTCCGCACCTCTTCCGTGGTGAGCTCAGCGTATTCCTTCTGTAGCTCCGAGGCGTAGAAGCAGTGAGAGCACCTCAGGTTGCAGCGGTTCGTCACGAAATAGAAGAGATTCGTCGGGCCGCGGCCACCCTCGAAGGCGCGCTTCTGCCTCTGCGCAAACCATTCGGCGAGCCCGCGCCTGACGAGCCGGGGGGTGTGGGCAGCGAGCTTTATCATAGTGTCCTTGCTCGCTTCGCCGACCTGACCGGACAGTAGCCGTCTGTCGATCTTGCTCATGGCTGATTTTCCGTAAGAGAGCGAAGAAGCCTCTGCCTGTCGCGGCGGTGCTCCGTGACTCTGGCTGCTTTCGAAATGAGGAACATCGCCACGAGAAAGAGAGCGAAGAGCTTCGTCGAATACTGCCTCACCCTCACCGGGAACGGCTGCGGTGGGCTGCCGGCCGGACTGCTGAGGGCAGAACCTTTTCTGTGCTTGAGCTTCAGGAGCAAGAAAGAAAGGAACTCGACNNAGCAGGGTGTTCTTGTATGCCATCTTTTGGGTTGCCATTTCGAGCGGTTCTTCGAGTCTCGGCGCGTGATGACCGAACGCTCGGCTGTCACCCACGCACCGAAGGCCACAGGCCTTTATTTTGAAGCCCAGGTCGTTGTCTTCGTGGAGGTACTCGATGTACTCGGTGAAGCCGCCGATTCGCCCTAGAACTCGCCTGCGTATCATTACGCAACCGGTGTTGACGTACAGGTCGTCGTAAAGGGTGAAAAGCTCGGGGTGCTCCAAGTAGTGGTGGTCTATTGTCTGCCCCACGTGAACAGAGGTCTCTCCCGCGCTGTTTTCATAAGTTATACCACCCACCGCGCCGATGTCCGTGTGCTGCTCGAGTATCGCCACCATATCGCCCGCACAGTTGGTGTTGATGTCGATGATGTCCGAGTCTACGAAC
>PMDX01000233.1:0-280 GCA_003154635.1 Actinomycetota bacterium
CAAACCCGTAATCGGTGCAACCCTCCGCCATGTACCACGTGGTGCCCGGTCCCGGGGACCCTATGCTGCAATGGCCCGCCGTGCGCTCGTTCCAGTACATCGAGCGCTCGCAGATGACCGGTTTATCGGAGGTGACCTGGGTGGATACGTCGGCCTTCCCCACTTCGTCTGCCACGTCGACCGTGTACCGCGATTCCCCTTTCACGGTGTAACTCCTGTTGATGGTCTCGCCGCTCCCCAGGCGGAACTGCACTCTCACGCGCGCGTCTCCCGGCTCGGG
>PMDX01000233.1:300-12597 GCA_003154635.1 Actinomycetota bacterium
GCCCGGCACGCCCGAATCGACACGCACGCTGAACTCCTTCGCGCCAACATCCGCCGACGCGTCGACTGTAAGCCTCGAGTGCGCGGGGACTACATGTGTCTTCGCTGCGCCGCCACCCTTCGGGTACATGTAGCGAAGCGTTGCGGTGACGGGCGCGTCGCCGGGGTTCCCGAGAAGCACGAACGTCTCGAAGCCGTACCCGGTGCACCCTTCGGCGAAGTACCACGTCTTCGCAAGCGACGTCGCCCCTATCGAATCGTGTCCCTCTATCCTGTTCGCCCAGTACATCGAGCGCTCGCAGACCACGCGGCTGTCCGACGAGACCTCCATCGATACATTCGCGTGCGGGAAGTAATCCGCGGCGTTTATGGACGCCCTGCTATTGGCCGGCAGGTCACATTTCGCATGCGTGACCGTGCCATCTTCGCCCATAAAGTCGATGCGCGCGACGGTCGGCTTTTCGTCCGGGTTCTGTATCAGCAGCCACGTCTCAAAGCCGTAGTCCGTGCAACCCTCGGCGAAATACCAGTGGTCGGAGGCGGCGGGCACCGAGTGGTTTGTGTAGAGCGTTATCGCGTCAGAGCCGGACTGCCCGAACTCGTCCTTCGCCTTTACCACGATGGCGTGCGCGCCATCGCTCGCGCCTTCGCTATCCCATGTCAAGGCATACGGCGCCGAGCCGTCGATACCGACCCTGGCACCATCGACCCACAGCTCCACGGGTTCGCTTCCCCCGGAGCGCCGTACCGTCGCATCCACCATCACTTTCCCGCTGACCGTGGCCCCCCGCGACGGAGCGGTGATGCTCACGCTCGGGCCTGTGCCCGGATTTACCACAAAGTGGAACGCGCCTGATGTATGTCCGTTCACCGTCACGCGGAGGTCTCCGGTTGTGGCGCCGGCCGGGACCCGTGCGGTGATCTTCCTGTCGCTCCACAGGCTGTATTCCGTACAGGCAACTCCCCTGAAAGTAACCCCGTCCTGCGAACTTCGGTTGTCCATGAACGACGTGCCGGTGATATCTACATAGTCCTGCCTGTGGGCGGAAGACGGCGACACGCCATCGATCTGAGGGGTGTCCAAAAGGTCGAACGTGGAATCATCGGACTTGTCGTTGACGGTCACTTTCACCGCACCGGTTTTGGCTGCCTGCGGTACAACCGCGTCGATTTGGTCGTTGTGCCAGTTCCCCGGTGCGACGGTTGCTTCGTCCTCGCCGATGGTCACAATGCCCGGGACCGTCCCGAAGTTGGAGCCCTGGATGGTTACAGACTCCCCACGGTATGCGCCGGCGGAGCGCGGGCAAATGACACTGGCGATGTGGGGCAGTTCGAGAAGCGTGAAGCTCGTCTCGACAACCTTCGAGTTGACCGTGACTCTGACATCTCCGGAAGAGGCGTCAGCCGGCACGGTCACATCTACGTGATTGTCGTGCCAGCTTCCGGGCGCGATGGTTACGTCTTTTCCACCGATCGTCACGCTCCCCGGAACCGTCCCCAGGTTCGAGCCCCAGATAGTGACCGGCTCGGTCCTGTACGCTCCCGCCGCGCGCTCGCTGTCCACGCGATCGAGGTTCGGCAGCAGGTCCCACGTGACCCCCCAGTCCTGTATCGAAGGAGTGAGGGCGGGGTCTGTTGTCTGAAGGACCGCCTTGAGGCATAGCCGCTGCATCGGCAATCCGCTGATATCCGTGCCATCCGGATGATCCACTGTTGCCAATACGGTGCCTGCTTCGTCCAGTACGCTGACCGAAGCGCTTGTGCCCGCCGGAATCGTCGAGTCATACGAGGCTGTCTTCCACCCGAATTTCATGCTCGGGTCGAACCGCACGAGCTTCGCGTCGCCCGTCGTTCCGAAGCACGGTTTGTCGAAGTTGTCCGTTGTCGCGGCAGCCACGCCCGCGTTCCCGTACGAGAGCTCTCCGATATCGCTGAACCTCGACCCCTCGGGCTGCGAAGGGTCGTAGGCGAACAGCTTGCCCCTGCTACCGGCGCATCCGTAGACCTTGCCTCCAGCGGCGGTGAGCGAAAGTGCGGGCTCCCCCGTATAAGGCCAGTTCGCGACCTGCGTCAGCGACATTGAAGATGGGTCCGTCGCGCGGTAGAGCGCGCCCGATGGGCCGGTGGAGCAGTAAAGGGCGCCGCCCTGCTCGGCGGGCATGACAGCCATCGCGTCCACGCCCGCATTGCCGCTCCCGATGATGCTCGAGAACGCCGGANNGGGGGCTCGAATCGCTCGCGGGATCGAACTTCATGAACTGGGCGGTCGATGACTGTCCCGGGGACGGCGCGCTGCCGCCGTAGATCTTCCCGTCGCTCGCCGCGGCAAGCACAGCGAGCCGCCCGGAGCCGCCGGTCTCGCCCTTCTTCACGGTAGTTCCCGCCACGGGGTCGTATTCGTACAGTGCCCCCTTTGCCCATCCTCCGCCACTCTTGAGGTCGCCGGCGCCAAAGTAGATTTTGCCGTTGGCCCCGGTGGTGACGGCAAAAATACCTTTCGTCCCAGCCGGTATATTGACATCGAGGTCCTCGACCGCTGACGGGCCGGCATTCCCCGGATCGAATCTGAACAGCACGGCGTCGGGGCCGGTGTCGGAATCCGCCGCCCCCGTGCCGCCGTAGATCTTCCCGTCAGGGCCCTCACAGAGAGCCAGCACTCTCTTCTGTCCACTGCCGACCGTCCAGCGCCTGCCAGTGACGAAACCGGTCAGGCTGTCGTACTCGAAGACGAGCGCATCCGGCCCGCTCGCGGCGTTGGACGTCCCTGCGTACAGCTGCTTCTTGCCGGCGGGCGCGGCACTTATCGCACCGACACCTTCCTGGGCAACGGGGCAGGCGCCCAGCTCGACCACGCGGGGGTCGATATTGACCGACGTTGCGCCGTACTGGGCTCCGGAACGATATGCGTCAATCTTGAAGAGCTTCGAACCTTCCGTCGCGTGACCGGCGGCATCGATGGTAACGCCGGTGGCTCCATAAAGAGATCCGCTTCCACTCTCATCCCGGGCGAGGCTTACGACCTTCACGTGCGGAAGCGCAAAAGAGCTGATGTCCCTGAACTCTCCAAGCGCCGGGTCATAGCTTGCCACGTGGCCGCCCGGCGGAGTAGAGGAATTATTCTCGGTGCCGCACATGATTGTGCCATCAGGACCTCCTGCCAGCGTTGGAACCGCGGTCGTCCCCGCTACGGGTTTGCCGAGAAGCTCGAGGCTTTCCAGGTAGGCTGCCGGGTCCGCGGCCGAGGAGCTGAACGAGAAGAGATTCCCGTTGTGCTGTCCGCAGTACACACTACCGCCTGACACCAGCATCGACGTATCGAACTTCTGATACGCCGCTTCCCCCGTCGGGGCGGGCGTATCACCGAGCGTGGTAAACGCGCGCCGCGCGGTATCGTAGGCGTAGACGTGTGACGTCATGGAATCGCGGTAATCCCAGGTGGCGCCGAAGATGAGGCCGCCATTCTTACAAAGACACCTGGTTCCCTCGTTGCCGATGGGTACACCGAGATCCGCGAAGCCTTCCGATCCGGAGTACGAGAACATGATGCCCTGGCTGTGGGTCCCGTCATTGTCATAAACGGTATTTGCGGTGGTGCCGTAGATAACTCCGCCGCCCCCGTCGATAAGCGCGGAGACCCACCAGTTATGCTGCGGGTCGGGCGGTCGGCCTTTGTCGGTGAAAGAACCGGTATCGGGGTCGTAGGCGAACAGGTGGCCGCCATCGGCGTTGTAGATGTCGTTGGTGCCACCGTACGTCGCGCCGTAAACCTTTCCTTCAGACGTCACGAGAATATCCTCGATCTCCCTCTCGCCGTTTATCGGGCGGCCTCTATCGATGACCGAGCCCGTGACCGTGTCGATGATGAGGAAATGGGCGTTCCTGTACGTGCCACCGTAGATGGAGTGCCTGGCGCCGTCATACTCCATGCAGAATACGGATATCTGCTTCTCGACCACCTGTCCCCTGTCGCCGAGGAAAGCATCGTCTATCGAGTACAGCTTGCCGCCATCCGCTCCATCCACACTCGTTCCCCCGATGATCGAACCGTTGACCCGCGCCAGCGCCGTCACGCCCGATGAGCCGGGTGCGTCAGGGGCCATGTGCAGACCCGAGTCACCGGAGACGTCCAGGAAGAATTGAGTCCCTGCCCGCGTCCCGCATGCGACCCCCTGGCTACCGGCTGCCATTGCCGTTACGGGCGACCCGCAGTCCCCGCGGGGGGTGTACCCGGGCGTCGCCGGATCGAACGAGTAGAGCTTGCCGCTCGCGTAGCCCGCATAGACCAGCCCGTCAAAGACAGAGAGTGCGCGCAAGGCCGTTTCGCCGGCCGGCACCCCCAGGTCGGTAGCGGCGGCGTCCCCTCTCCGGTACCTATACATATGGCCGTTTTCGCAAGCGATGTAGAGCGCCCCGGCGTCGCCCTGCTGGCTGACCCACGTAAGGTCGTTCACACCAGCCGGCAGCGTATCTATCAGTGTCGTTGTAGCGGGGCCCTTTGGATTCAGGGGACTGATAGCGGCCTGGTAGAGCTTGCCGTTTGAAAAGCCCATGTACACTTTCAGCCCGCTGTACAGTATCTTGGTGAGTGTAGCCGGCGGGTCCTGGTCGAGAGCCGCGATCTCAATAGCATCGTCACCATCGAAAACACACAGGTGTCCCGTCGATAAACCTGCGTACAGCCAGCCGGAATTGCCGCTCAGGCTCGAGATCGGCGCACCGAAACTTGCCATCTCCCGGCATTTCTCGGTACCTCCTATATCAGCGTACAGCTTGCCACCCGCCGTGGAGAAATAGATCCTCTTCGCCTGGAAATTGATACCCGAGATAGCGGTGTTGTCCGACGCCGCGTAATACTCTTCAACCTCGCATCGCCTGAACAGCCGCCCTGTCGAGGCCGCATCGGAAGTGCCCGTACCTCCGTAGATGACGCCTCCGGCGACCGACAACGCGTTTATAGGCTTGCCACCCGAGTTGGCGGGAACGCCAAGATCTTTCCACGTGCCGTCAAACAGGAACAGGTGGCCTCCCTGCGACCCCGCGTATATGTCGCTCCCCGAAGACGCCAGCGAGAGAAGGGCCTCGGGGTGCCCGGTGGGAGCGCCAAGGTCGGCCGGGGCGCCCGGTGAGGATGTATCGTAAGAGTACAGGCGACCGTTGACGTCGCCGCTGGTGCCCGTCCCGAGATAGATCGCCGTACCCGCGACGGCAAGCGAGTCGATCGGGGAAGCGACCCGGCAAAGCTCTGTGAAAACGCCGGCGGAGTATCGATATATCTTCCCGTTCGAGAGCCCGGCGTAGACCGAGCCGCCCAGCGTCGCGATGGTGTTTACCGAAGTACCGCCTTCCGGCTGGCCGAGGTCGGTGAACGTGCCCGAATCGCCGCCGCTATACGAGAAGACATCGCCCGCCGACGTGGCGGCAAACACAGTGGAGCCATCGCATGCGAGTGCCAGTACAGCTCCAGACGTTCCCGGGCAAGCTCCGCGGTCTACGCACTTGCGCTCGGGATGCGACGGGTCGAAGACGAAGAGATGTCCGTCGGGATAAGTACCTCCATAGACCAGGGTACCGTCTGTCGTGAGAGCCCTTACCTCCGATTGCACGGGTGCGGTGACCGCCTGACCCCTGCTGTTCGATACACCGAAGTGGGTCGGCCCCTGGTACGCCTCCTGGTACTGCTCGGCGGGGTCGTACTCCACGAGGTGGCCCTTCTCACCGGTACCGCAATAGATGTTCTCGTGGTTGGCCCCCAGCGCGGTCGCGAGCACGGCATAGACCGCGTACTCACCGGGTACGGCCTCTCCGAGATCGGCGGCCTGCCCCTCCTCCAGCTCGACTTTGCCCCCCGAGACCTTCGTGCCATCGAGAGTCTTTATGCCTCGGATCGAACTGAAGCTGTCCCCCCAGGAGGTGGAACTCCGCTCGGGGTTTGACGCGGATGCGCTCGCGGTGACGAGTACGGCGCACGAAAGGAGTAATACGAGTATCGCTGCAGCACATTCACGCCCCGTGCCGCGCCGCAATCTCCCGTTCGGTCTAAAAGGAAGCCGCATTATGGAGCGCATCCGTCCAGGCCTGCCCCTCTTGTTATGAGCGTGTTTCGCAACCGCTTGACCATCGCCCGAAAACAAAAGCGGGAACCCGGGGCTCCCGCTGATATCAATTTCTCGTTCTTCCTTGTTACCTCGTTAGCCCTCATCTGATCCGCCGGGGCGCGACAGGCTCCCCGTTATCACGGATAGGGCGCCACCGCAAAATCTGTTATCGTGGCGAACAGGTACGGGCTTCCCAGCAGACCGATGTCAGACCATGCCTTCATCGTTACGTATTGCAATGAGTTCTTGATGCCGAGTCCTCCGGGGCCACTGCCAAGCCGGTCGACCAGGAACTGCACCGCCGCGTTGTCCCCAAGCGCGAGCATCAGGTTATGCATGAAACTGAGGGCACCCGGGGCGGCCATCGCATCGGCGACATTCTTCATGACCGCCGGGTTGGCCGAGAGATTATCTATTACCTGGTTGAGGAATGTTCTCAGGTTGGGATCCGAAAGGAGCGTCGCCAGCGTGCCCGAAGGGTCGTCCGGGTTCATGGCGTTGATGGTATCGCCCATGACATTACTCAGGAACGTGGGGTTGTTGTTCAGTAGCGCGGCCACCACCTGCGGGCTGATTCCTCCCTGCGCGACGGGCTTTACCAGGTCGTAGAGCATGCCTTTGGGGCCGCCGGGATCGTACGACTTTAGCGTCGTCGCGGCCATCGCACCGGTGATGACGCTTACATCAAGGTGACCGATCAGGTCGCTGATGAACGGCTCCGTATTCGAGTTGAGCACCTCCGCGAGCTTCGACGCGTCGAGGCCGGTCGTCGGGTCGAGCAAGGCGGACGTAAAGCCGGGAGTCTCGTTCAGGACCTGCGCCAGCACCGCCGGATCTATTCCACCGCTACTGACCCCGTTGCCGAGCAGCCCGACAACGAGCTGGCCTCCTTCGGGGCTGTTGACGACCTGGGCCAGGACTGTCGGATCGAGGTTGTTGATCAGTCCCTCGAGAAACGCCTCGTTCGCGTTGAGAACATCCGCCACGACCTTCGGGTTCAGGTACTTGAGCAACTCGGTCGTCGCCGAACTCGAGTTGTTGACCACCGTCGCAATAACGGAAGGATTGAGCAGGGAAACGAGGTTGCTGACCCACCCGGCGTTGTTGTTTATTACGTTAGCGGTCGCGTGTGGATCCAGCTTGCCCATGATCGAAGTCAGGAACGCCTGGTTGTTGTTGACGGCTCCGGCGACTATTTGCGGGTTGAGCTTGCCGACCAACTCGATCATCTTCGCCTGGACTTGTGAGTCGTTCATGCTGCCGACCAGGGCGTTCGGGTCGAGCTTGCCCACAAGGCGAGTGACAAACGCGCCGTTGGCGTTGATTATTCCCGCGACAACGCCCGTGTCGAGCTTGCCGACGAGGTCCGCCGACCAGGCCCAGGTGTTCCCGAGCAACCTGTTGAGCTTATCCAGGTCGAGATAGCTCAGGAGCNNGGAGCCCTTTGAGAAAACCGGGGTTCTGGTTTATCGCATTTGCCATCCCGGCAGTGGACATATTCTGCAGAAGGCCACTGATGAAAGTGCCGTTCGCGTTCAGTGCCCCTGCTATCGGATCGGGCGACAACCTGGCTATCAACTTGTTGACCATGTCCTGGTTGTTGACCACTGCGCTCAGGAACGGAACGGAAAGCTGGCCCACCATCCCGGACACGAACGGCGCCGAGTTGTTTACAATGCTGCCGACTACCCCCGGGTCGAGATAGCCGATGAGCGCCGACGTAAGATCAGTCGTCGAGGCCACGGTCGCCGCTATCGACTGAGGGCTGAGCTTGCCAATGAGCCGCGCTATGAACGTCGTGTTGTTGGCGATCGTTGCTATGAGCCCCGGGCTTATGTTCATAGCGACGTTGTACGTCCAGCCCGAGGTCTGGCTCAGCGTGCTCGCCAGCTCATCCGGGTTGAGCGCACCCATGACCTGGCTCAGGAACGGGCCGTTGGCGTTGACGATGCCGGCCGCCACACCGCTGTCCAGCAGTGGCATGAGCTGTGAGATCAACGTGGGGTGAGCGGCAATCCCCTGCGAGAGCGCCGCCGCGTCGAGCTTGCCGATCAGATCGGCAACCCACGGGCCGTTGGAATTGACTACGCCGGCGATGGCATCAGGGCTGAGCAGGCCAACGAGCTTCGAGGCGAACTCGGGGTTTGAGTTTATCGCCGATGCAGCCACCTGGTAATCCATATAGGAAACCAGCTGAGTCAACCATTGTCCGTTCTCGTTGACGGCCGTCGCAATGACTTGCGCGTCGAGCGCGCCGACCAGGTCGCTGATGAACGGGCCCACCTTGTTCACTATCTGGGCTATCACCTTGGGGTCCGAGTTGGCCATCACGTCGTTGAGGAACTTCTCGTTCTTGTTTATGGCGGCAGCGACGACCTCCGGCTGTATGTAGTTGACGACCTCGGTCACCCACGTGGCGTTTTCGTTTATCGCGTTCGCCGTCCCAGTCGGGTCGAGGTAACGCATGAGGTCGGTCATGAACTTCGGGTTGTCTTTGAGGGCCTGACCGACAGCTTTGGGATCCATTGCTCCTATTAGGGCGCTCAGGGTCTTGGCATTGCTCATCTTGCCGATGAGGGGGCCGAGGGGACTCCTCGTCGGGACGAATCCAACGACGGCGACCACCAGCAACCCCACAAGGAGCAGGACGACCACCGCGTTCACAAACTGTTGGAGACCTCTGTTATAGAGCATCTTGTCGTCTCCTAGCCTCTCGCTTTCCTCTTATCTCGCTATCCTCTTGAATTGATCCTAATACGGCAGCCATGGGTCATTAGGTGTGCCGGGCGTGGTGTTCATCCTGCCATCTTCGATCTGGACGAACGCCTCCATCGGGGGCAGCACCCACCCAAAGACGATCTCGACAGAGGCCCGCATCCAGACCTTGCGCAGAACGTTCTGGCTCGGGTCCCACGCCGTGCCCGTCACCGGGTTGGTGCCCGCGTTCGACGGGCCGGCCATGGCATTGACGAGCACCTGCGGGTCCAGGCCACCACCGGAACCGCTATCCCAGTTCAGCAGGTTGAAGAGGAACTGATCCGAGTTCTGCAGCATCGTTGATGTCGAGCCGGCGTCCAGGTCGGCCATCAACCCGGACACAAAATCCCGCGTTTCGGGCGCGTTCAGGATGGGGGTCAGGATATCCGGGTCGATCCCCTGTGGCGGCGCCGCGAGCATCGACGATACCATCGCTGTATTCTCGCTCACTGCCTGCGCCAGCGTCGCGGGGTCGAGCACTCCGACGAGCTGGTTCACGAACGCCTGTACGCCCGGGTTCGTGTTGATGTCGTACGTGAGATCGGACGGGTTTATGTCAGTCATCATCTGCTCGAGGAACGTCTGGTTGTTGTTGACAGCATCGGCCACGACACCCGCATCGAGCGCCCCTTTGCTCGGGTCGAGCAGGTCGGAGATAAAGCCGCTGTTGTTGTTTAACAGGTTGGCAACGACCGCGGGATCGAGCCCGTTGTTGAGCAATCTCTCGGTGAAGTCCTTGCCCTGGGACGAGTTGAGTGGAACCGACACCGTCGAAGGATCGAGGTCGCCCACTAGACTCGTGACCCATGTCTGGTTGCTGTTGACGATATTTGCGACGACACCCGGGTTCAGACGGTCACCGGGCGCCTGGTCGAGAAGTGCTATGAGGAAACTCTTGGCCTGGGGAGTCGCCAGGGCATTCGCCAGGACCTGGGGATTCATCTCGTTGAGAAGGCTCGTAAGGAACGGCCCGTTGTTATTCACCACGTCTCTCAGGACGTGCACGTCGAGCCGTCCGACGAGGTTGCTCGTCATCGTCGGGTTGTGGTTGATCGCGTAAGCGAGGACATCCGTGTTGAGGTTCTTGACGAGCTTGGTAATCCAGTCCCCGTTGGCGTTCACCGCAGCAGCCAGGACATCCGCGTCCAGGTACTTCATGAGCTTGGTCATCAGGGTCGGGTTGGAGTTCACAACCGCCGCGATGACGTTCGGATCGAGCTTGCCCACTATCGCGCCCAGCACGCCGCCGTTCGCGTTTACCGCGTCGGCTACGCCCTGGGTGCTGAGGTTGGTCTGGAGAGTCTGGATCCAGTCAGTGTTGTTGTTAACTATCCCGGCGATCACCTGCGGGTTGAGCTTGCCGATGAGGTTGGACATCATCGCGCTGTTCGCGTTGAGGGCCCCGGCGAGGCTTACCGGATTCAGACGCGCTATCACGTTGGTGAGGAACTGCTGGTTCTTGACCACGTTCGCGATTACATCGGGGTCCATGTTGTTGCTCATCGCCACGACAAAGCTCACGTTGTTGTTGAGCACGCTCCCTATGACCGCCGGGTCGAGATCGTTCATGAGCGCCGAGGCGAAGCCGCCTATCTGGTTGACGAGGCCGCCTATCGACGAGGGCGAGAGCTTTGCCATTAACCTTGACACAAGCGCCTGGTTGTCTGTCGCGGCACGAAGCACCGCGGGCGACAGCCCCCCGAGAACCCCGGCCAGGAAATTCCCGTTCCTGTTGACAACGTTGGCGATCACGACGGGGTCGAGCAGGTTAACCAGGTTTACCGTGAACTGCGGGTCCTGGCTCACTGCCTTTGCTATCAGGCTCGGGCTGATCTTGCCGACGAGCTCAGTGAGGAACGGGCCGTTGGAGTTGACAACCCCCGCGAGCACACCAAGGTTGAGGAAATCGAGGACCTTGGTCATTGAGGCCGCGTTCGTGTTGACGGCGTTGGCTACAACGTCCGTGCTGAGGTTGCCCACCAGTTGCGAGACGAATGACTCGTTGGCGTTCACCGCGTCGGCGAGCACCTTGGGGTCGAGATAGGTAACGACCTTGTTCACAAAATCCTGGCTGGTCTTCATCGTATCGGCCATGACCTTGGGGTCGAGCTCCCCGATCAACTCCGATAGCCATTTGCCATTCGCATTGACCGCAGCCGCGATGGTCTTTGGCTCGAGGTACTTGGTGACCTCGACGACCATGTCTACGTTCTGGTTGAGGGCCGAGCTCAGAGCGGCGGGATCGAGGTATCCGATGAGCTTCGTGATGAACTCGCCGTTCTGGTTCACCGCTTCGGCGAGCGTCTTGGCGTCGAGCTGGCGCATCAGCTTGGTCATCATCGTCGGGTCGGAATTGAGCGCGGCCGCTACCACTTTGGGGTTCAGTGTTGACAGCATGCCCGAGAGCATGCCTTTCTGGCTGATGAGCTTGCCGAGAATGGTACCGACAGGACTCTTCGGTAGGACTACGGTGGAGAGCCCGACTACAAACGTAGCCAGCAGCAGCACTATCACCGCTATGTTGACTACTCCCTGCATTCCCCGTGATCGTAACATCCTATCCAAGCCTCCAGTTCGTTGCTGTCAAGAACCCTGGCAACTATCAGGGGTAATGATCGGTGATGTACTTGACCCACATATAACCCGGAGCGGCCAGCCAGCCTCCACCCAGGATCAGGGGCAGTCTCGCCTTCGCGGACAACGTGATCCTCATGTTCTGGAATAACGACGTAGAGTCGTCCGGCCCCGCGGCCACGAGCACCGAAGGATCGAGCATCGCCAGCAGGTCGGCAACCATGTTCGGGTTTGCGTTGATCGCGCTCGTCAACGTTGCCGCTGGCATTCTGGCGAGCACCTTGCCCATCTCAACAGGGTGAGCGTTCATCGTCGCGGCGATGGTCGAGGCGTTGATGCCGCCGGAACCGAGCAATTGTATGAGCAAACCACCGGGTACGCCAGAGACGTTGTCGCTGTTGACAAGGTCGGCGATCACTGTCGGGTCGCTTCCCGCCATGAAGTCGGAGAGGAACTTCTCGTTGCCTTTTATCGCGTTCGCGATGACGATGGTTGCGCCCGGCGTCGAGTAGATGGCGCCCATCATGCGGGAGAGAAAATCGTTGTCCGGTTCCGCGAGGTGCTCGTCGTGCATCAATTTGGCCATCTTCTGCGCGTCGAGGTTGGCGATGAGGTTCCTCATGAAGGCGGGATTCGCCTGGCAGGCCTCGTTGACAGCCGCTCCGAGGCTGGCCGGATCGAGATTCCCCACGAGGTTCGTGAGGAACGAAGCGTTGTTGTTGATAGCCTTGCCGACGACCTTCTCGTCAAGGTTGGCCATGAGCTGTTCCATGAAGACCGGATTGCTGCCGGCGGCGTCCGCCATGATCTTGGTGTCCAGGTGGCTGACGAGGTCGGTCAGGAACGTCTCGTTGGAGTTCACTATCGATGCC
>PMDX01000246.1 GCA_003154635.1 Actinomycetota bacterium
AGCTCGCCGGTCGGCTCGTCGGCCAGAACGAGCGCGGGCTCAGTCACCAGCGCGCGGGCGATGGCGACCCTCTGCTGCTCGCCTCCGGATAGCTGGGTGGGCCTGTTGGCCGCGCGTTGGCTCAAGCCCACCTTCTCGAGGGCAACGAGTGCCCGACGGTGCCTTTCGGCAGGCTTGACCTTGAGGTACCTGAGTGGAAGCTCGACGTTCTCCGCCGCGCTCATGACCGGAAGCAGGTTGAACTCCTGGAATACAAAGCCCAGCCGCTCACGCCGTATGTCGGAAAGCGCGCCGGACGACATTCGCGCTGTTTCTCTTCCGTCGATGGTAACGGTGCCCGAAGTCGGAACGTCGAGGCAACCGAGCAGGTGAAGCAGGGTGGTCTTTCCGGAACCGGACGGGCCTACGATCGCAAGGAACTCTCCCGGCTCGATATCCATGTCTATGCCATTCACGGCGTTGATGACGGTCTCTCCGACCTGGTAAATCTTCTTGAGGTCTTTCGTGGTGACGATGCTCACTTCTACTCCTCCTTGAGGGAATCGACCGGGTTGAGCCTCGCGGCCCTGAGCGCCGGGAAAAACCCGGCCAGCGTGCCCAGAGCGGTGGCGAACAGGACTGGGCCGACTATGACGGTCGTGCTTGCCGTGAATATGGTTATATTGCTGTTATGGGTCGCGCGGTTGAGCATGGATATAGCCACAAGGCCGAGCAGCATCCCGACAGCGCCCGCGACAAACCCGATCATCGCCGCCTCGGCGAGGTACTCCGCGAGGATGGTCCACACCTTGGCGCCAATCGCTTTCTTGAGCCCGATTTCCCGGGTGCGCTCTGAGACCGCCATCACCATGGTGTTGATAATAGAGAGGCCTCCCACGAACAGCGCGATGAACGCAATGCCCAGTATGATCGCCTTGAAGATCGTGGTCATCTGGGATATCTGCTTCTCAGCCTCGGCCGGTGAGATCACCTTGATGTCGGGAACAGCCTGGCCGATGGTCTCGGCAAGCGAATCGATGTTTACGCCCGGCTTCGGAAGGACCGAGATCGACGATGCGAAGTTCTCAGCCTTGAAGTATGGGTTTTCCGCCAGGAATATCGGCAGGACATCCGAATACGAGGCAAACGCCCAGGTGTCGGCGGTACCGAGAGTGGCGTCCATAATGCCCACTACCTCGAACTGTTTCCCCTTCAGCGTCACCTTGTCGCCGACCTTCGCGTCGAGATCCGTCGCCAGTTGGGAACCGACAACGGCTTTGCCAGTATCACCGGCCTTGAGCTCCCGGCCTTTTGCGATGCCCACATTGGCAAAAAGACCCTTGCCGGACCCGACCTCATAACCCACGAGCATCTGGGGCTGGGACATGCCCGCGCCTTCCTTGAGCTGCACCGTGATGATGCCGGAAGCGCTCTGGACGCCGGGTACCTTTTCGATCTGCCGCGCCGTATCGAGGTTGAGGACTTTCGAATGCTGCATTCGCAACATGCTGGTCCCGGGTGCTGTCACGGATATCTTGCCGGCGATCAACCCTTTCATTCCATTGACCTGCTGATTGAGCCGCGCGGTCATGGCGCCCAACACGGTGAGAGCGAAGATGCCCACCACTATCCCGAATATCGTGAGGAAAGTGCGCCCCTTTCTCCTCCAGAGGTTCCTGAGGATAAACGTCATCTCTTTCCGCCTTTCTTATCTTCTCGATCTCGAGCCAGCGAGCGTCGCGGTCTGGCTTTTGCTTGTTTGTCAGTCTCGGTAGCCTCGTACCTGTCGATGAAATAATCCATGGATGCTCGCACTTCTCTTATGTGCTCGACCCACCCGGATAGTGCTGTCCTGCCATCCGCGGTGATATGGAAGACCTTGCGCGCCGGTCCGGATCCTTCGTCCACGAGTTCGGGGGCGATAAGCCCCTCGGTCTGAAGGATGCGCAGCGTAGGATAGACGAGCGACGCCTCCGCGTCATCCTCGAAGAGTCCGACTTCGCACATCTGCTTAAAAAGCATATACCCGTGGCACGGGTTCTCTGACAGCATCAACAAGGACAGTGCGGTAATCAGGGGTGGTGGAGCTTTTCTGCCGAACATCTGGGCAACATGCCCGAACGGCTTCTCCGAACGGGTTCTGGTCGTATACTCATCGTGGTCGGTCATCTCATCACCCCTTCCAGCCATTAATTACAATTATCATAATATTATGATTTTCACAATACTGCAATCTTCTCCAAGGGGGAGAAGATTTGGGCTAAACGTACGGAAGCCCGGGGGCAAGCCCGGGCATCCGTCAGCTTTCCTCTTGGCCTCCATGACGAATCAGAAAGCTGTATGTAGCTTCATTTAGATATTCGCTCAACCCACCCATTTTGGAAATAGCGAAGTGGTATCAACTATTGCCACCTGAACGGCTTATTCCGTGTCGGGAGTAATTTCGCTCGGGGATTGAGTAGTCCTTTGATTTTGCCGCTGATCAACTGACTTTGTCGACATAGACCTGGTTCGCGAGGTGCCAGCCGATCGTACGCTTCTTGGAGTCTATCTCGGCCTGCATTGGCCCTTTGAACGGGTCCTTGCCGTCGACCTTGATCCGAACACCAGGTTTGATCCCCAGCGAGTCCATGAAACGGAGGAGGTCGGGCTCGTCATCCTCCACGCTCACAACTCGCGCGATCTGGCCTGGTTCGAGCGAGTATAGCGGCACTCCCGAGACAATCGTGTCTTCGACCGATGAGGGGATCGGATATCCGTGGGGGCAGACGGTGGGCTTGTTGCAGGCGACGTACATCCTGCGCTCAACCTCGTCGGAGATGTTGTGCTCGAAAGCGAGCGCCTCCTCGTGAGCCTCGTGCCACTCGAAGCCGAGCATGTCCGTAAGGAAACGCTCCACTATCCTGTGGCGGCGCACGGCTTTGATCGCTTCCTTCTCGCCCTCTCCGGTCAGTGTGATCCCGTGGTATGGCCTGTAGTTTATGTATCCCTTGCGCGACAGCTTCTTGAGCATGTCGGTCACCGACGACGGTGCAACGCCCATTGCCTCGGCCAGCGCCGTGGTAGCCACAGGGCTCGAGACCTGCTGGAGATGCAGGATATGCTTGAGGTAATCTCTCTGATGGTCCGAATTGAAAACGCCCTTTGTTACCGTCAAAATATTCTCCCTGTTCTTTGCCTTATTATATACGTTCTAAGTACTGTATTTAGAAACATCTAAATATAATTAAAGCATATATCTTGAAATATCTTTCATCATGTTCTTAAATAGTATAACAACATAGTGAATTATGAATCAAGATATAGCTAATAATAGAAAGGATACGTAGCAGATGCTGAACATGACCGCCTTCGAGTCAATCTCCCTGTGGGTCGTGCTCGGGATTGCGGTACTCGGGCTCGCATACGCTTTCTTACTCCGCCGCCAGGTGATGAGGGAGGACAAGGGGACCGAGAAGATGCAACAGGTCTGGTCAGGCATCAAGACCGGTGCGGACACTTACCTCACGCGCCAGCAGAAGATAATCATCCCGCTCATAGTCGTGCTGACGTTTGCGCTGTTCCTTTCGGTCTACGTCGTGCCACCGACCGCGGAAGCCATCGCGAGGTTCCACGGAATGGCCCCGGCTACGATCAAGCTCATAGTGGGGTTGGGCCGCGCGCTTGCCTTTGTCATGGGCGCCCTGTTCAGCTTGATGGTGGGCCAGTTCGGCATGCGCACCGCGGTGCAGGGAAGCGTGCGGGTCGCGGCTGCCTCAAAGCAGAGCTTCGATAAGTCACTCAAGATCGCCTACCGCTCCGGCACCATCACTGGCATGCTCACCGACGGTCTCGGGCTGCTGGGCGGCACTGTCATCTTCCTCATATTCAGAAAAGCCGCTCCGGACGTCCTGCTCGGGTTCGGGTTCGGTGGAACGCTCCTGGCTCTGTTCATGCGTGTCGGCGGCGGAATTTATACCAAGGCTGCTGACGTCGGCGCCGA
>PMDX01000324.1:0-5368 GCA_003154635.1 Actinomycetota bacterium
TGCGCGACATGATTACGCTGGCGTGTAACGAGTGCAAGCGCCGGAACTACAACACCACGAAGAACAAGAAGAAGACGACAGAACGGCTCGAGCTCAAGAAGTTCTGTCCGTGGTGCCGGACGCACACGACGCACCGGGAGACGAAATAGCCGGGATGAGGGATTCGGGATTGGGGATTCGGGAAGACCCACCGAAACCCGACTCCCGAAACCCGAACCCCGATTGAAGGCCAATAGCTCAACTGGTAGAGCGCCGGTCTCCAAAACCGGAGGTTGGGGGTTCGAGTCCCTCCGGGCCTGCCATGCCCCCTGAAAACCGGGTTCGTCTCGGTGAAGCGCCCGGTAAAAAGAGGTAAGATGCTTAATCGTGAATTGCGGAGAGTCCAGGAGCGGAGCAAACAGTCCGCGCAGAAGCAGCGGCAGGTAGCCCAGCGAAAGAAAGCCGCAGAGAAGAAAAAGGCCGAAAAGAAGGGCGCCTGGAAGACCGTAACCCAGTTCTTGCATGATGTTCGCATCGAGCTGAAGAAGGTGATCTGGCCGAGCAAGCAGGAAGTCATCAACTACACGGCTGTAGTATTGATCACTGTGACCATCGTCACGACGTTCATCCTGGTGCTGGACCTGGTGCTTTCTAAGTTGTTGCACCTTATAATCGCCTGATACGGTTCCGCACAGTGGCTGCCACTGAGCAGATCTATACATCTGTGTCGGTGCTGGAACAAGGATCGAATTCAACAGAGGGGAAAAGCAAGAAGATGCCTCGGAGAAATGAAAAGTGGTACGTGGTACACACTTATTCCGGGTATGAGAATAAAGTGAAGAACAACCTGGAACACCGCATCGATTCCATGCACATGAAGGACAAGATATTCGAAGTGGTGGTCCCGGTCGAGGACGTGCTCGAATACAAGTCCGGCAAAAAGCAGCTGATACAGAAGAAGCTGCTGCCCGGATACCTGCTGGTGCGTATGGAACTCGACGATGATTCCTGGTACGTGGTCAGGAACACACCCGGGGTGACCGGGTTCGTCGGCACTTCGGCGCGCCCTGTGCCGATCCCGCCCGATGAGGTCGATCGCGTGCTCGCCAGGCAGAAGGCCGAGAAGCCGAAGGTCTCCGCAGAGTTCACCGAAGGTGAGGGCGTCAAGGTTGTAGAGGGACCGTTCGCGGACTTCACCGGTGTCATCAGCGAGGTGAGCCTGGATCAGAGCAAGCTGAAAGTGCTCGTATCGATATTCGGGCGCGAGACGCCTGTCGAACTGGCGTTCGATCAGATCATAAAGCTTTAAAGAGGAGCTGGAAACCGTGGCCAAGAAAATAAAGACCGTTCTGAAGCTGCAGATACCGGCGGGGCAGGCAAACCCGGCGCCCCCGGTCGGCCCCGCGCTGGGCCAGCATGGCGTCAACATAATGGAGTTCTGCAAGGCATACAATGCCCAGACCATGAACCAGTTGGGGCAGATCGTGCCCGTCGAGATAACGATATACGAAGACCGCTCTTTCTCATTCGTCCTCAAGACACCTCCGGCGTCGAGGCTGCTGATCGAGGCCGCGGGCATCGAGAAGGGGAGCGGCGAGCCCAATCGGGACCAGTCTGGCAGCATCTCGCGTGACAAGGTCCGCGACATAGCGAAAACAAAGATGCCTGACCTCAACACCAAAGACCTTGATGCCGCGGTGCGGATTATCGAGGGAACGGCCCGGAGCATGGGCCTCGAGGTCGTTGGCGACTGAACTACGGGAGACTCAAGGTGAAACGCAGAAGCCGAAGGTACAAGGAAAACCAGAGCAAGATCGAGCCGGGAAAGCTCTACACGCCGTATGAGGCTGCCGTGCTCATCAAAGAGATGGCCGGCTCCAACTTCGACGAAACGTTCGAGGCGGCCATACGCCTTGGCGTCGACCCGCGCCGGGCCGACCAGATGGTGCGAGGAACGGCCATGCTGCCAAAGGGTACCGGCAAAGAGGTGCGCGTGGCGGTGTTCGCCATCGGCGAGAAGGCTGCCGAGGCCGAGAAGGCCGGGGCGGACTTCGTCGGCGGCGAGGATATGGTCGAGAAAGTCCAGAAAGGCTGGACCGACTTCGACGCGGCCATCGCGGCTCCGGATGTGATGAGCCTGGTCGGAAGGCTCGGCAAGATCCTTGGCCCGCGCGGCCTCATGCCCAACCCCAAGAGCGGCACTGTCACCTTTGACATCGAGAAAGCGGTAACGGATGCCAAGGGGGGAAAGGTCGAGTACAGGGTCGACAAACAGGCGAACATCCACATGGCACTCGGAAAGGTCTCGTTCCCCGCTGAGAGCATCATGGAGAACTACCAGGTCGTGCTCGAGGAACTTATCAGGGCTCGTCCTGCGGCCGCCAAGGGACGCTACCTGCGTTCCATCACGTTCACGAGCACGATGGGCCCGGGGATACCGGTTGATACTTCGATCACGAGAGATCTCATCCCCGAGACCGTGTCCACGAGTAGTTGATTTTGACAGCCGCGCGGATGTTCTGTTAGAGTCTGTGCGGCTGAAAAGATAGATCGGTGTCAAGCACCAGGAACAACTGAATAGCTCGGATGCCCGAGACGGCAGGCGCCGAAAGGCTTAATGGAGTACCTGCCCAGGCTTTTAAACTGGCCTCTCGGGAGGCCTTTTGTTTTGGAGGTAACGCCTGTGCCCAGCCGGGAGAAAAAAGACAAGGTCAAGCAGATCAAGAAGTGGTTCGAACAATCCGAGTCACTCCTTATCCTGCATTACAGGGGACTGAAAGTCTCCGAGGCGAACGAGCTGCGCGAACAGATCAAGAGCATGGGCTCGGAGCTGAGAGTGCTCAAGAATACCCTTACCAAGATCGCGCTCATTGACACCCCGAACGAAGAGCTCGCGCCGCTATTCGAAGGCCCGGTCGCGGTGGTCTTTGCAAACGAGGACCCGGCTCCGGTAGCCAGGACTCTGCGAGATTTCTCCCGCGGACACAAGGAGTTCTACCTGCTGGGAGGCATGCTCGAAGGCCGCGTGCTAGACGGTAAGCAGGTTGAGGCCTTCGCCATGTTGCCATCGCGCGAAATCCTACTCGCGCACGCTGTGGGACGCGCTGCGTCTCCATTGTCGGGCTTCGTCGGCGTGCTTGCCGGCCCGCTTCGCAAGATGATCGGCGTCATGCAGGCTATAGCCGACAAGAAGGCAGGCGAGCAGCCCGCCGCTCCAGCAGCCACTGTGCCATCCGACGTAATACCCGCCGTCGAGGAGTCCGGCGCACCCGAAGAAGCGCCTCCGGCGGCCGGAGACCGGGAAGAGAGAGCGCCTGAGACTGCCACAGCGGAAGAGCCCGCTACTGAAAGTGCCGATACCGAGACCGCGGCCGAGGCCACGGACTCTCAGGAAGATTAAAGAAAGATAAACGAAAGAAACCGATAAGAAGAGGTGATCGTTTTGGCGGAAAAGCTGACCCCCCAGGATGCCATAGAGGCAATCAAGAACTGGTCGGTGCTCGAGCTGTCGGAGTTTATCAAGCTGGCTGAGGAGGAGTTCGGCGTCACAGCCGCTGCTCCAGTGGCCGCCGCGGCCGCCGGTGTGCCAGGTGGTGCCAACGAGGGTGCCGGTGAGGAAGAGGAGCAGACGCAGTTTGACGTGGTCCTTATTTCCGCCGGCGAGAAGAAGATCCCCGTTATCAAAGAGGTGAGGGTTATCACGAACCTCGGCCTGAAGGAAGCCAAGGCACTCGTCGAAGAAGCGCCGAAGCCGGTAAAAGAAGGCGTAGCCAAAGAAGAGGCGGACAAGATCAAGAACCAGCTCGAGGAAGCGGGAGCCGTAGTCGAGCTGAAATAGCCAGCGACACTGCCCTCGGTGGGCAACGCCGGGGTCAGGTTCCCGTATCGCTGCCGGGCTTGCTCGAGAGAGCGGACCGGCGCGGTTGATGCCGGGCCTGCCCTTGCAAGCGTCGCCCGACCGCCAGTCCATGCGCTTGTCAACAAACCACCCGCGATTCACTGGTGTGCCCGCAAACCCGCAAGAGGGATTGTCGGTAAGAACGCGAAGGCATCACAAGCAGCGGGAGGTGTGACTCGAGGCCGTGAGGCCCTGCGACGGTGCTGACGCGGAACTTCGAATGTTAAGGAAGCGTCCAATTCATTGACTTCGCTGGTCAAAATTGGTATTATACAAGTTTGCGTGGTTGGAAAGGTTGCATAGCGCTAGGGAATAATTTGTAGGTCCTATTCTAGCCCATTCTCAGTCGTTGGAGGGGATCTTTTTGTCGGTTGCACTTCATGGAAAACGTAAGCGAGTCTCATATGCCAAGATTCCCGAGGTATTACCTGTCCCAGACCTGATCTCCATTCAGAAGCGATCCTTCGAATGGTTCAAAGGGGAAGGCCTCGAGGAGATTTTCCGTGACATCTCGCCGATCGAGGATTTCACGGGCACCATGGCCGTGGAGTTTGGCGAACACACTTTCGGCGAGCCCAAGTTCACGGTAGAGGAATGTAAAGAAAAAGACATGAACTACGCGGCGCCGCTCTTTGTGGACGTGCGCCTCATAAACCGGGAGACCGGCGAGATTAAGGAGCAGTCGGTATTCATGGGCGATTTCCCGCTCATGACCGAAAAAGCCACCTTTATCTTCAACGGAACGGAGCGCGTGGTAGTCAGCCAGCTCGTCCGCTCCCCCGGAGTGTATTACGACCTCGAGATAGACAAGGATACCGATAAAGCGCTGTACACGGGCAAGATAATCCCGTCGAGGGGCGCCTGGCTCGAGCTGGAGATGGACAAGAAAGACACCCTGGGAGTCAGGATCGACCGCAAGCGGCGCCAGCCGGTGACGGTGCTCCTGAGGGCTCTCGGCTATGAAAACAACGAAGAGCTCCTCCGCCTTTTCAACGGCGCGGAGTGTATCGCCGCGACTCTCGAGCGCGACCACACCAACACCAGGGAAGAAGCTCTTATTGATATATACCGCAAGCTCAGGCCCGGCGAGCCGCCGACAGTGGAGAGCGCCAAGGGCCTGCTCGATAACCTTTTCTTCAACGAGAGGCGCTACGACCTCGCACGCGTGGGTCGCTATAAGCTCAACAAGAAGCTCGAGCTCAAGGTGCCTATGGACACGACCGTCCTCACCAAGGAAGACATCCTTGAGTCGGTCCGCTACATAGTCAACCTGCATGAAGGCCTTGGCGGGCAGATCGACGACATAGACCATTTCGGGAACCGCCGCGTTCGCACGGTCGGCGAGCTCATCCAGAACCAGATCCGCATCGGGCTGTCGCGCATGGAGCGCGTCGTCAGGGAGCGCATGACCACACAGGACGTCGACTCCATCACACCCCAGACGCTGATAAACATCAGGCCGGTAGTGGCCGCCATCAAGGAGTTCTTCGG
>PMDX01000324.1:5379-5902 GCA_003154635.1 Actinomycetota bacterium
CTGAAGGTCCCAACATCGGGCTCATAGGCAACCTTTCCACATACGCCAGCATCAACGAGTTCGGCTTTCTCCTCTCGCCTTACCGCGAGGTGAAAAAGGGAGTCGTTACGGACGATATCCATTACCTGACCGCGGACGAAGAGGACAAGTTCGTAATAGCCCAGGCCAACGCGCCACTGACCAAGACCGGCAAGTTCAAGAACGACCGCGTCCTGTGCCGCGCCCCGAGGTTGGGCGAAGAGGTTTCGATGGTCGCTGCCGGAGATGTCGAGTACATGGATGTTTCGCCGCGCCAGACCGTGAGTGTAGCCACTGCGCTGATACCTTTCCTCGAGCATGACGACGCGAACCNNCGGCATGGAATTCCGCGCCGCCAAGGACACGGGCGACGTCATATCCGCGAAGAACGCGGGCCTGGTGAGCCACGTCGATTCCGAGATGATCGAGATACGGAAGAAAGACGGCAAGCGTGATGTCTACCGTCTCGAGAAGTTCGAGCGCTCCAACCAGGGAACCTGCATCA
>PMDX01000068.1 GCA_003154635.1 Actinomycetota bacterium
CCGATCGCCCACACCGGTTCGTACGCGATCGCGATCGAGGCGAGCTGTGCCGGCTCGAGCCGGCTGATCCCCGCCTTCAATTGGCGGAGGACGACCGCCTGGGTCGTGTGGCGCTCGCGCTCCTCGAGGCGCTCGCCGACGCAGAGCATCACCGTCAGTCCCGCCTTGTACGCGGTCGCGGCCTTCTTGGCCGTGATCTCATCCGTCTCGCCGAAGAGCTGGCGCCGCTCGGAGTGTCCGATTATGACGTGGGTAACGCCAAGGTCGAGAAGCATGGTTGGCGAAATCTCGCCGGTGAACGCGCCGGACTCTTCCCAGTGCATGTTCTGCGCCCCAAGACCCATTTTCAACCCGGCTGACTTCATTGCCGAGGACACAGCGGGGATATCCACGAACGGTGGGCACACGACCACCTCTATGTCCTCAAAGCCGGTGATCTCCGACCCCAGGCCGTCGACCAGTGCTACCGCCTGGCCTGGCAGCATGTTCATCTTCCAGTTTCCTGCAATAATTGGCTTGCGCAATCGAGACCTCCAAGTCGTTTCTTACCGGTCGGCGAGTGCTTCGACCGCAGGCAGCTTCTTGCCTTCAAGCAGCCTCATCGCGGCACCGCCGCCAGTTGAGACAAAATCGATCTTCTCTTCCAGCCCGAACTGCCTCAAGGCCGCATCGGAGTCTCCCCCACCGACAACCGTGACAGCATCTGCATCCGCGATACAGCAGGCGATACTCTTCGTCCCGTTCTCGAACGAAGGCCATTCGAAAACGCCCATGGGGCCGTTCCAGAAGATCGTCCTGGCCTCGTTCAAGATCGAGCAGTACTTTTCGACAGTCACCGGTCCGATGTCGAGGCCCAGACAATCGGGTGGAATCGACTCGGTCGGCACTACCCTGTAATTAGCGTTCTTGTCGAACCTGTCCGCAACGACGATATCGCTCGGCACCATGACCTTGACGCCTTTCTTCCGCGCCTTCTTCATGGCGCTTCCGACCTGGGCGAGCTGGTCGTCTTCTGTCACCGAATGTCCTATTTCGAGACCCATGCTCTTTATGATCGTAAAGCACATGCCGCCCCCCGTCAGGATCGAGTCGGCGATCTCCAGAAAACTGTCTATAACACCTAGCTTGTCCGAGACCTTGTTTCCTCCAAGGACCACCACGAAGGGCCGAGCAGGCTCTTCCAGGAGCCCGCCGAGAGTTTCCAACTCCTTTTCCATAAGCAGCCCCATTACGGACGGCAGGAAAGCTGTAACCCCGACCGTCGAGGCATGGGCCCGGTGGCTTGTGCCAAAAGCATCGTTGACGTAAACGTCTGCGAGATCGGCAAGCTGCCTGGAAAAATCGGCGAGGTTCTCCTTTTCGCCAGGATAGAAGCGCAGGTTCTCAAGCAGAAGTACCTTGTCGGGGTTCTCCTCTATCGCCTGCTGTACGCGAGGACCGATGGACTCCTTGAGCGTCAGCACGGGATAATCGAGAAGCTCGGCGAGCCTTTTTCCGACCGGCCCCATCCTGAGGCTCTCGACGACCTGGCCTTTCGGCCTGCCGAGGTGAGACATCAGGATCGGCCGCCCCCCATGGTCGAGGATGTAGCGGATCGTTGGCAGTGCCCCCCTGATCCGGGTGTCGTCTACAACGTTCCGCTCTATGTCGAGCGGGACATTGAAATCGACTCGTACCAGAACCTTCTTTCCCTCGACGTCTATGTCGTGGATAGTCTTCTTCGGTGGATTCAACATTTCAACACCCTGCAATCATGACTATATGTACTTGATAAGATCGATCACGCGGTTGGAGTACCCCCACTCGTTGTCGTACCAGGACATGACCTTGATCATGTCGCCCATGGCCATCGTGCTGAGAGAGTCGAAGACCGATGACGCGGGATTTCCGACGACGTCTATGCTGACGATCGGATCCTCACAGTACTCGAGGATTCCTTTCATGCGTTCCTTGCCCGCTGTTTCTTTCACCGCGGCGTTGACGTCCTCGACCGTTACCTCGCGGTCTATGTTGACGACCAGGTCGACGACGGAAGCATCGAACGTCGGGACGCGCAGTGACAGACCGTCGATTTTTCCCTTAAGCTCAGGCATGACGAGCCCTGTCGCCCGCGCCGCGCCGGTGGTTGTCGGGATTATTGACATGGCGGCGGCTCGCGCCCTGCGCAGATCCTTGTGCGGAGCGTCCAAGATCACCTGGTCATTGGTGTACGCGTGGCAGGTAGTCATGTACCCTTTCTTGAAGCCAAAACTGTCCTTAACGGCCTTCACGAGCGGTACCAGGCAGTTGGTAGTGCACGAAGCGTTGGAGATGATATTGTGTTTGCTTTTATCGTACATGTCTTCGTTGACACCCATGACAACAGTCAGGTCGGGATCGGTAGCCGGCGCGCTTATGATCACTTTGCTCGCCCCGGCGTCCAGGTGCTTTGCGGCGGCGTCCCTCTTCGTGAAGAGGCCTGTCGACTCGACTACGACATCGACTTTCAGGCTCTTCCACGGCAGATTCCCGGGGTCTCTTTCGCTGATAACCTTGATCTCGCGACCGTCGATCATCAGGCTCCCGTCGGCTGCCGTGACTTCGCCGGGATAGATGCGGTGAACAGAGTCATACTTGAACAGGTGACGCATGATCGAAACGTCAGCAAGATCGTTTACCGCTACGATATCGATCTCGGGATCGCCGATGGCAGCTCGAGCTACAAGCCTGCCTATTCTTCCGAACCCGTTGATTCCCACCCTTATTGCCATTCCAAACACCCCTTTCGACCGAACTTCCAAAAACGCAGTTGCCGAATATTATACCAGTACGGATATTTCAAACGCGGGCGCCCCCATTCCTCATGATACTGCGATTCACGAACCATAATCGATTTGGGCCAGCAGCTCTTCCATGCGGCGCATCCGGCCTTGTATCACAGCCTTGCTGACCGGGGGATCCATGAACCCGCCAAGCTCCGCGAGTGATGCCTGTGGGTAAGATATCCTGAGACGCGCAACCCCCTGCAACAATGGGTCCAAGTCGTCAAGAATCCCTGCCTCTGTTAGCCTTTCGACCATCTCGCGCTGCCTTAGCGATGCTTCCGCCAGCCTGCGCGCGTTAGCGGAGTCACAGTTCACCAGCCTGTTGACTTCGTTCTTGGTTGAATTGAGTATTGTCTGGCTTTCCCACGCCAGGTGCATGCTGTAAGCTCCGATAATAGCGAGGAAAGCGGAGATGTCCTGCCTCTTCTTCAGGTACAAGACCCACTGGTTCCTGCGGCTACGCATCCCAGGCTCAAGCGAGCGCCGGCCGAACAGTTCACCGAACGCCTGGCACGCCTCTTTTGTTGAAAAGGAGATCTCGAGGTCGGCTGGACCAAAAGGCTCGCTCACGTAACCTCCGCCGAGGAAAGCACCTCGCAATGCCGCCGCCGCGCAACAGTCGTTGCGCGTGAGTCTCCTGGGTACGACGGGTTCAGGTGACAGGCTGGAATCCAGGACACCGAGCTCGTTCAGGAACTGGTGGAATCCGGGCTGGTCGGGGATCTCTATCCTGTAGACGTTTCCACGCCTCGGGCTGCTGCGGCTCACCTTGACCACCGAGGTCTCGACATTGAAGAGCGAATGGACAAGGGTGTAGAGCTTGCGCGCGGTGCTCGCGCTCGAGCTCTCGGTCACCAGGAGATGTCCCATGTGCCCGCGTATCGTGTAGGTGCCGTCCATGTGCGCAAGGGCTGACAGCTCGGCCAGCTTACAGCAGCGTCTGCTCGGCTGGAGGTGGGAAAGCTCGTCTTTTACCTTGTGGACGGGACTGCTCATTTTTTCGATATGTCTCTGTGGACGACGCTTGTGGCAAACCCTCTGGCCCTGAAACCTGCCGCAAGGGTATCGGTGATCACCACCGAACGGTGCTTTCCACCAGTGCATCCTATCGCGATGGTGAGGTAAGGCCTTCTTTCTCGCTGGTAGCTGGGCAGTATCAGCTCGAGGAGACCGTCGAAGCGGTTAACGAACTCGACGGTCTCAGGTTGCTCCAGGACATAATCGATCACGATATCGTCATGGCCGTCCAGTTCCCGCATCCCCTCTTCCCAGTATGGGTTGGGCAGGAACCTCACGTCGAAGACGATATCGGCGTCGATTGGATGGCCGTACTTGTACCCGAAAGATATGAAAGTGAGCCTGGTCGTACGGATGTCCCGCAGGTCCGGTACGACCAGCCTGAGCTTTTCCCTGAGCTCGTAGATGTTGAGAGAAGAAGTATCGATGACGACATCGGCGCGCTCCCTGAGCGGCTGGAGCACTCTTCTCTCCTGCTCTATCGTATCGGTGACTCTCAGCCCGGCTCCGTCGAGCGGATGGATGCGCCTCGTCTCAGAAAACCTCTTAAGGAGCACGTCGTTTGAGGCGTCGAGAAAAACTATCGTATATGGCACTGACTCGAGTCCTTCAAGCGCTTTGAACAGATCCTCAAACTCCGTCCCACCCCTGACGTCCATCACGACAGCCACGCGTTCGAGCTTCTTGCCGTGAACGGGATCGAGATCGACGATGTTTGTCAGGAGCGTGGCCGGCAGGTTGTCGATAGCGTAATACCCCATGTCTTCAAGGCACTTGAGCGCTCCCGTCTTTCCCGCCCCGGACATCCCTGTGACGATCATTATGTCCAACGCCTGCGCACCTCCTGTATGAAGTCAACCGCTTTTACACGTCCCACCGGAACGAATGCCAGGATCGCCTTCACCATTACTGTCGGCAAACCGTAGACGCATGTATCCCACATGCCTGCACGGTGCCTGCCGTCAGGCCGATTCATTCTCGAGGAGCCACTCTTTCCACCCCGGAGCGCCGCTCCAGCCACCGATTGAACCATCGGTTCTCACGACCCTGTGGCACGGTACGAGGAGCGGGACCGGGTTCCTGCCGACAGCCCCACCTACGGCTCGAGACGCGGCGGGTCTCCCGAGACTCCGGGCCACCCACGCGTAGCTCCTCGACTCTCCTCGTGGAATCTCCGAAACCACATCGAGCACCTCTCCCGTGAATGGGGGCAGTCCCCTGAGATCGACTGGCGGGCTTGCCTGCGGGTCCTCACCCCGCAGGGTCGAGGACAGGAACAAGCCTAACGCCTCGAGATACTCCATTGAACCATGCGAACTCTCTTCGTAGATATCTATTCTGACGCTTTCGCCGATGCACCTTGTGTCTTGTTTTCCGTCGAGCGCGGGTAACTCTAGACGCCTGATACCTCTTTCGCTCAACCAGACGGCGAAATCCAGCTCCCCGACACTGACGATCGCGTCAGGCGGAGGGTGCTCTCCGGACCTCATTGTTTCTCACTCCCAACTATCTTTGACGCTTCGTATACCGCCCTCGCCGCGTTCTTCGGCAGACCTGGTACCGCCTCCAGGTCTTCCAGCGAGGCCTCCATCACCTTGCGCGGTGAACCAAAATGCTTTATCAGTACCTTCTTCCTGCCTGGCCCTATGCCTGTTACGCCGTCGAGCCATGAGTTCGCGGTCGTTCTCTCCATCAGGCGCCTGTTGTAAGAAACGGCGACGCGATGCGCCTCGTCGCGTATCCTCTGGAGAAGAAACAAGGCCTCTGAGTCGCGTGGGAGCACCACGGACTCTCGCCTTCCTGGCCTGTACACTTCCTCGAGCCTCTTGGCCAGCGCTGCGGTCTCAATAGCATCGATCCCAAGGACACTGAGCACGTCTTTCGCTGCGCCGAGCTGGCCCTTGCCGCCATCGAGCAGCAAAAGGTCGGGCTTCTTCGCCCATCCGCGCGCGCCCACTTTCTCTTCGGTGGGCTTCTCGCTCTCGCGCAGGTATCTCTTGAACCTCCGGTACAGCACCTCTCGCATCATCCCGACGTCGTCCACGCCCGGCGTGAACTTGATCGAGAACTTGCGGTAATCCCTGCGCGCGGGATATCCATCCTGGAAGACAACCATCGAACCTACGGAGGCGGCACCGCCCATCGTCGATATGTCGTAGCACTCTATGCGAAGGGGGAATTGCTCGAGAGCAAGGCTCCTTGCAAGCTCGGCAATCGCCGCTTCGACCCGCCCCTTGTCCCTCGCCCTCTCCAGCTTTGCTCCCTCGAGCGCTAGCCGGGCGTTCGCAGTCGCAAGCGTGAGCTCGTGCTTCTTTCGCCCCTTCCTTGGGACGCGGATCTCGACATGGGCACCCTTCTGTGCGCTCAACCAATCAGACAGGCCTTCCTCTTCCTCGTCAGGTATCGAGGACACCAGAACCAACTCCGGGACCGAGCCGGCCTGGTCGTAGTAACGCTTTATGAACTCGGCCACCAGTTCCGCTTCACCGAGCTCATCTGAAAGCTCGGTGAAAAAACACAGGTTTCCCAAGTGGAAACCACCGCGGTTCTGCGCCAGGGAGAAGCTCGCTCGCGCATTGTCGCTGCTGACGCCGATTACGTCGTAATCCGCGGTCGAGCTGGAAAGCGCCCTGTGGTTCCTCAGGACCTGTTTGGCGGATTCGATCTGGTTCCTGATGCGAGCTGCCTCCTCGAACTCCTGGTCCCTCGCTGCCGCGCGCATTCGGACGTCGAGCTCGCCCAACACCTCCGAGTGTCGTCCTTCCAGGAAGTCACAAAACTGCTTTACATGCCGCTTGTATTCCTCAGGATCCACGTTTCCGAGGCACGGCCCCAGACACATGTGCATCTCGTGATAGAGACAAGGAGAGTGGCCCTTCCCCTTTTGTCCGGGCACCTTCCCGGTACACTGTCTGAGCGGAAACACCTTGTGAAGCAGACGTATCGTGTTTCTCGCGGCCCTGGCGTTGACGTAGGGGCCGTAATATTTCACCCCGCGGATCCTCTTGCCCCTCATCAACGATATGCGTGGGAATTCATCGGAGACGGTCACGGCGATGTAGGGGTACGACTTATCGTCGCGGAGGATCACGTTAAATCGCGGTTTGTGCCTCTTTATCAGTGTGGCTTCGAGGATGAGGGCGTCCACCTCGGTGTTGCAGACAGTCACCTGGAGATCCGCGATCTCGTGCCTGAGCGCAGCGCCCTTGTAGTCTCCCGCCGACGGGGCCTGGAAGTAGGACCGCACCCTGTTGCGGAGCGCCTTCGCCTTTCCTACGTATATCACGTTGTCCGATTCGTCGCGGAATATGTAAACCCCGGGCTCGGCGGGTAGCGTTTCGAGCTTTGATTTGAGCCCTGCCTTCATCTCTTCCTTGCCTTGGTGATGGGGTGGCCCGCAAGCACTTCCTTCAGGTACTTGCCCGTGTAGGATTTCCTTGATGCGGCAACCTGTTCAGGCGTTCCAGAGGCAACCAGCTCGCCGCCTCTGTCTCCGCCCTCGGGCCCAAGATCGATGAGGTAGTCCGCCACCTTGACGACATCCATGTTGTGCTCTACCACGACAACGGTATTGCCACCTTCTACCAGGCGGTCCAGCACCTCGATGAGCTTGCTTATGTCGTCGAAGTGAAGCCCCGTCGTAGGCTCGTCGAGCAGGTATAGCGTCCGACCGGTCGGTCTCTTCCCGAGCTCCCTGGCGAGTTTGATCCTCTGCGCCTCGCCACCGGACAGGGTGGGGGCGGGCTGCCCCAGCCTGACGTACCCGAGACCGACGTCCGACAGTATCTGAAGCTGCCGATGTATCGTGGGGATGTTCTCAAACAAGGGCAGCGCTTCCTCGACGGTCATCTCCAGGACCTGGTGGATGTTCTTGCCCTTGTAAGTAACCTCCAGGGTCTCGCGGTTGAACCTCTTTCCCTTGCAGACTTCACAGGCTATGTAGACGTCGGGAAGGAAATGCATCTCGATCTTCACCATGCCCTCTCCCTTGCACGCCTCGCAGCGACCACCCGTGACGTTGAAGCTGAAACGCCCGGGCTTGTATCCCCGCACCTTCGCCTGCGGTGTGCTCGCAAAGAGCGTCCTTACTCCATCAAACACCTTTGTGTACGTGGCCGGGTTGGAGCGAGGCGTCCTCCCGATCGGAGATTGGTCGATATTGACCACCTTGTCGATCTCGTCGACGTGTTCGATGCCCACGTGTCGGCCCGGAGGCGTCCGGCTGGAAGACAGCCGCCTGCGCAGACCCCTGTACAGTATATCGTTGACAAGCGTGCTTTTTCCGGAACCGCTCACCCCGGTAACGCAAGTGAACACACCGAGGGGGAAAGTCACGTCGATATCCTTCAGGTTATGCTCGGCGGCGCCGCGAACTACGAGGGAGCGATCGTTGAGCGGCCTCCTGTGCGGAGGAACGGGTATCTGCTTCTGTCCGGAGAGGTAGCGGCCGGTGATCGAACGCTTGCTCTCGATGACGTCGTCGATGGTCCCGGTAGCCACTACGTGCCCCCCGTGGATGCCGGCCCCAGGGCCGATATCCACGAGGTAATCGGCTGCTCGCATCGTGTCCTCGTCGTGCTCG
>PMDX01000261.1 GCA_003154635.1 Actinomycetota bacterium
GATCTCCTTACGTCCGTTACGCTGGCACATACAGTGATGATAACAGATGTCAGCCCCGCATTGGATGAGCGCTTGCAGGCGAGCCGCGGAGCGCCTGGGGGGCGCGGCGCGTAATTGACTGGCATCGGGCTTGGTCTATAATCAGGTGGAAGCACGGCACCGATGCAGTCGTCAGACTCGGAGCTCATTGGTTGAAAAAGACACTGTCTCAATCCACTTTTGTCATAGTCGCACATAGGTTTTATCCTTCGATCGTAGACGATCTCAAGAGGTACCTACTCGACAACAGGTGCGCCGAGCTCTGGTATGTGATCCACGAGTTCTCCACGCTCAAGACCCGCAGGTCTTTTTACGAGCATTACCGCGATGGCGAGCTCGTCGAAACCCATTACGGCTTCGACTTCAGCTTCGTACCCGACCCGTTCGTCAATATCAAAGATTTTTTCTACTCGATGTACTGGATGTTGTTCAAGGTTCCCCGCGGCATCGATGTCTTCGTGGGCCTCGGTGGGTTCAACGCCCTGTGCGGCACGCTCATGAGAAGGATCAAAAAGATAAGGAACGTCATCTTCTACACCATCGATTACGTGCCGGTCCGATTCGACAACAAGCTGTTGAACCGGCTCTATCACCGGATCGACCGGCTGGAGGTCGAAACCGCGACCGAGACTTGGAACGTCTCTTCGAGAATGGCCGAAGGCAGGGAGAGGCTCGGGGGTCTCCCCCAGGCAAAATGCGATCGCCAGCACGTCGTTCCGATCGGACTGTGGTTCGAAGAGACGCCCAGGTACGGTTTGGACGAGATAAACAGGAGCGAGCTCGTCTTTATCGGAGGGGTCGTGGAAAAACACGGCGTGCAGGTCGTAATAAAGGCTATACCGGCAATATTGCAGAAGGTCGCAGGATTCACGTTCAGGATTATCGGCACAGGCCCCTACGAGGGCGAGCTCAAACGCCTTGTAGAAGAGCTGGGCGTACAGGAACACGTCATATTCGAGGGCGGCATACCCGACCAGAACGTCGCAAACGAAAAGTTGGCCCGGGCGGCCCTGGCTGTAGCCATGTACGACAGGCAGGCCGATGATTACTCTTACTTCGCCGACCCCGGGAAGCTCAAGACATACCTCTCAGCCGGTTTGCCCATCCTGCTTACCGACCTGCCTCATAACGCGCGGGAGATTGAGAGCAGGCGATGCGGCCGGGTGCTGGGTTATAGCGAAAAAGACGTAGCCGCCGTGGTGATCGAGCTGATGACTGACGAAGCCATGCTCCGCGAATACCGCGAGAACGTCCTCGAGTACGCGCGTGAGTTCGACTGGGGCAGGATCTTCGAGAGCAACCTGAGCCGGCTCCCCTGAAGACAATCACTTCAGGATTATCGACCTTACCACGCTGCGGGCCTCACGGCTCCTCAGGACCACCTTGACGTACGTGGCCGTCTGCAGAAAGGCGGCCGGCGAGTGATACAGCCAGTGCGCGTCCCTGTCTCTCAGGGCGAGGTAGACCGAGTGCAGGAATGACACCGGCACGAAGAGGCTGTACACCAGCCAGGCCGCGAACTTGCGCCTGAAATCCGACGGGAACGCCCAGCTCATATCTCTGCTCGCGTAATGGCTCACAAAATGGCGGGCGAAGTTGCGCTCGAACTTGCCTGTCCAATCACTCAGGCTTGCGATACTGTGATGATATATGCCGAGCTCAGGCATGTAAGCAACCAGGTCGTGTCCCCCGGCGACCATCAACTGGAAGGCGTCGTTATCCCCGAGGTACCCTTCGACGTCCCATACCGGCTTGATGAACCCTGTCTTAAAAACCAGGCCGTTAGCCCCCCAGGGAAGCGGCCTGGCGGGGTCCACCCTGAACAGGTAGACCGGCTCGCCGCTGTCGTCACGCGTTGCGTCACGCAGGTATCCAGGCAGGTTCTTGTTGACGAAGAAGGTCAGCGGGTCGTTTTGCAGCAAGGCAAGGTACTTGTTCGCGGGCGGATCGTCCCCGGACGCGAGCAGCCGGCCCCATACGGAGGCAAGCTCTCCGCTCCTTTCGAAAAGGCGGGTAACGCGACTGAGCCATTGCACGTCGGGCAACTCGTTATCGGCGGCAAAGACTACCGCGAGATCGGTAGTGACATTAAGCATAGCCCGCTTCAGCCCGTACTCCGCGAGGGTGTCGGGGTTATCGACCACGAGCGCTCCGAACTCGCCCGCTATCTCGCGTGTCCGGTCGGACGAGCCTGCGTCGGCCACGATTATCTTTACATCTTCCCGGGGGTACTCCTGGGCCCTGATGCTCGCGAGGCAACGCGCCAACCGGGCCTCTTCATTTAGCGCGGGAATCGCAAACGTGACTGTAAGTCTGTTGCCGTGGCTCTCGCTCTGGCGCGCGTGCTTCGACTGCTCCGCCATCATTCGCCTTCTTTGTCACGCACCATCGGCCTTGCCGCGACGCCGATGACCGTTTCCCCGTCCGGGACGTCTTTTGTGACCACCGCCCCCGCCCCGACGGTAGCGTTCTCGCCGATGACCACGCCCGACATCAGGGTGGCGTTTGAGCCTATTGCCGCGCCCTTTTTCACGTGGGGGCCTTTGAACTCGATCTTTTCCCTGTCCATATACTTGTCGTTCGTGGTGGAGACCTCGGGGCCGAAGAAGACGTCTTCCTCGATGACCATGTTGCCCGTGAGATAGCACGCTGTCTGTATTTTGGCCCGGGCGCCCACAACCGTCTCGTACTCGACGGTGACCGACCTGCCGATTATGGCGTCCTCGCCTATCGTGCATCCTTCCCGGACGCTCGCGAGGTCCGCTATCATTGCCCGGTCTGCGATCTCCGTTCCGGCGTAAAGGACCACGCATGCCCCTATTATGACACCGTCGCCTATCCTGAGCGGTGGTTCTTTCCTGGTCTTACGGGTGCTGATAGCCCCGGAAACGGGCTGCCGTCCGATAACGGAATTTGCGTTGATAGAAACGGATTCCCCGATGAAGGTACCCTCACAGATAACAACGCCGTGCCCTATCTCGCTTCCCTTTCCGACCGTTACTCCATCCTCTATGACTACGTTCTCGCCTAACGTGCAGTCCGGATGGACGCTCGCCGTCCCGGCTATCGATCGATTCAAGCACTTCACCTCCGCGATAGACGCGCGAACCGGTCCGTCAGCAGAGCGTTAAACGCTCAGGCCGCCAGTCCCTTCCGGCGAAACGGAAATCCCGTGCGGGTCAACCGGCATGGTGCTCCGCGATGCCGTCGCAGACGAACTGGACCTCATCCCTGGTGAGCCCCGGGAACATTGGAAGCGATAGCATCTCGGCGGCCAGCTTCTCGGAAACCGGGAAGCTCCCCTCGCGGTACCCGAGGTCCGCGTACGCCGGCTGGAGATGCGGCGGGGTCGGATAGTGGATCCCCGTGCCGACGCCCTTCTCATCCAGGAACGCTCTGAGGTCATCGCGGCGCGGGCAGAGCGCGACGAACAGGTGGTAGATATGGGTCGAGCCATCCGCGCGCCGCGCGGGCGTCGTTACTCCGGAGGCGTCACCGAGCATCTCGTAATACCACCCGGCGGCCTGTTGCCGGCTGGCGTTCATCTCGTCGAGCTGACCGAGTTTGACACTGAGGACCGCGGCCTGGATCTCGTCGAGCCTCATGTTGAATCCGACCTCGAGATGCTCGTTTTTGCGCCGCTGGCCGTAGTTCCTGGCCAGCGCGATCTTTTCGCTGATGTCGCCGTCGTCGGTTACGACTATCCCGGCGTCACCAAACGCGCCCAGGTTCTTCGCCGGGTAGAAGCTGAAGCATCCGGCGTCACCCATGGAGCCACACTTCCTGCCCTTGTATTCCGCGCCGTGAGCCTGACATGAGTCTTCGATCACGGGGAGCCGTGCTTCACCCGCTATTTGCCCGATTCGGTCCATCTCAGCCGATTGCCCGAACAGGTGAACGGGAACGATGGCCTTTGTGCGACGGGTGATCGCGGCCTCAAGCCGCTCGGGATCGAGGCAGTAGTAGACCGGCTCCGCGTCGACTGGCACCGGGACAGCGCCGCACAGTGAGATCGCGTTAAAAGTCGCGATGAAAGTGTTAGCCGCGGTGATGACCTCGTCGCCGGGGCCGACCCCCACCGACCTCAGCGCCAGGAAGAGAGCCTCTGTCCCTGAGCCGACGCCGACGCCTCGCTTCACCCCGCAATACCGGGCGAACTCCTCCTCGAACGCTTCGACCTCGGGCCCAAGGATGAAATTCCCGTTCTTCACGACATCTTCGATGACCCCGGTTATCGTTGGGTGGATCTCGCGCTCCGCGCGGCTCAGGTCAACAAAGGGTACGTGCATCAAATACTCCGTTGGATTGTCCCGGCCACCGGCGGTCTCTCAAGTCGGAAGCCGCTCTATCTCTACGTAGCAACCACTGCCCGCGAGTGACTCGTCAACGGCTTTCATGGCCGCCACCACTTCTACGCCGGACCTCCCATTCGTAAGAGGAATCGAACGGTCCGCCACACAATCAAGAAAGTGATTGCACATGTTCTTCAGAGGCTCGCTCGTGTCGACCCTCGGGCTGATGATGTCTCCATCCCTGAGCATGAGCTGGAACTCTCCGTAGTCTGATATGCCCGCCTCGACCGAAACGCCTTTTTCGAAAACACGTACGCGTTCGAGCGCGTCGAGGTCGTTGAAGACCAGCCTCTTCCGGCTGCCGACGATGACTATCCGGCGCTCCTTGTTCGAGTCTATCCACGAGGCATGGATGTTGCCTATGACCCCGTCCGGGTAGAAGAGCGTGACAAAGCCGACGTCCTCCCGCCCCTCTTTGAGGAACGCCGCCCCCGTAGCGCTGGCACCCACGGGAATCGCGCCGAGCAGAAACGAGAAGATCGATATGTCGTGGGGGGCAAGATCCCACAAGACGCTGACGTCATCCCTGATAAGTCCGAGGTGAGTGCGCGTCGCCTGCATGTAATAAACGTCGCCGAAATCCGGACCGCCCACTATCTCTTTGATCTTCAGCACCCCGGGGTTGTAGATGAACGTATGGCCGACCATCAACACCCGTCCGAGCCTCTCGGCCTGGCGCACGAGCTCGACGCCGTCGTGGACGTCGAGCGTTATCGGTTTTTCGACAAGGACATCCTTGCCGGCGTTTATGGCAGCCTTCGCGAGTTCGACGTGTGACGACGCGGGGGTCGCGATCACCACGGCGTCGACATCCGGCGCATCGAAGACCAGTCCGGGGTCGACCGTTGTGGGAACCTGGGGATAGAGCCTGGAGACCTCGCGTAGCCTGGCCGGGTCTTTGTCGCAACAGAGCGTCACCAAGGCTCTCGGCATCTGGGAGAATATCCGCAGGTAATGCGGCCCCCAGTGCCCTAACCCTATCACTGCGATCCTGGCGTTTTCCATTAGGATATGCGCTCTTTCGAATATCTTGCCGTCGTCTTCGTTCGATTGTACTGTCTGCAAAACCCTAAAGCAATCAGCGGCCACCCAGTGATAATATGATGCGAGTCAGACCTTTTCGCCTTCTTGAAGCGTGGAGGGTTCCCTTTGAGAAATTCAGGTAATACGAGTTCGGGAAGTTGAGAGTCTACACCGCCTTGAAACGAGCCCTCGTGCGCCCGGAGACAGCGATTTTCACCTTCTACGCGGCCGTGACCTGTTTCATGACTTATCCAGCCGTGACTCTTACCTCGAGGACGTATGCGGAAAAACGCGACCCACTCGGGGTCCTGTGGGTCTTCTGGTGGTACAAGTACTCTTTCGCCCACCATCTTCCAGTCTCACCGATGAGGCTCATCGCGATGCCGGAAGGGTACTCGATGAGCGTCTACAAGATCGACCCGCTCTTCAATCTCCTCGCCCGGGTCGGTTCCATAATCACGAATGAGACCGTCACCTACAACCTGATCCTCCTGGCGTCGTTCTTCCTCGCGGCGGTGGGTGCGTACTTTCTGGTGCGCCGCCTGACCGCGTCGCGCGCGGCCGCGACTTTCGCCGGGCTCGCATTCGGCTTCTGCCCTTACATGCTGGCGCAGGGCAAGGAGCACCTTGGCCTGGCCGCCGCGTTCTGGCTTCCGTTCTTCGCGCTGCTCCTAATCAACGCGTGGCGCGGGCGCTCAGGTTGGTCTTTCGCCGGTTGCGGAGTGCTGCTGGCCCTCATGACGCTCTTCAACTACCAGTACGGCATGCTGGCCGTAGTCTTCGGGGCAACCTTCCTCGTGACGGTCTGGCTCGCTGGAGCGCCCTGGAGACGCACCACCGTCAATTGGAGCATCGTGCTCAAGGCAAGCGCCGTGATAATCGTGATAGCCATCATCGCGGCCGTTTCCCTGGTCGCCCTCTCGCGGGCGACGGCTCAACAGGATAAACCTCTCGAAGGTCTCTACCAGTTCTCCGCGCGACCCTGGGATTACGTCCTTCCGTCCCCGGAGTCAAAGGTTTTTGGCGGCCTCACGGGCGGATTTATCAACTCGCACCTGCACAATGGTTTCCTTGTCGAAAACAGCCTTTTCCTTGGTTACACCACCATGCTCCTCGCCATTTTCGCCGTGCTGGTGTCTTTCAGCGGTCGCGTGCGAGGAAAACTCGCCCTGAGGGAGAGCGGCGTAGAAACGGATGCCGAGCCCCAAAGCGCCAGGCGTTTATCCGACGACCCGCATGCGCGCAGGGCGGTGCTGGCTTTCGCGGTAAGCGCGGCGGTCGCCTTCGTTTTCTCGATGCCTCCAAGCGCAAAGATCCTAGGCATAAAGATATTCTTCCCGTCCAACCTGCTGTACAAAGTGCTGCCACAGTTCCGGGCTTACGCCAGGTTCGGGATAATCGTGATGATGTGCGCGGTGGCGCTGGCCGGCTTTGGCATCGCATTTCTCGCGGAGCGCCTGAAGAATCCCCGCGGAGCCTTCGTGCTGGTGGCCGTCGCGATGATGCTCGTTCTCATCGAGTTCACCATATCGCCCCCGTTTTTCTCCCTGGACACGGCGTCTACGACCGATTACTACAGATGGCTGAAGAAGCAACCCGGAAGCGCCGCCGTGGCTGTCTATCCGCTCTATATACACGACGACTTCTACAACTACGGTTATCTTTTCGCCCAACGGCTTCATCAGAAAGGCCTGGTAAACGGGGCGCATCCCGGCACCGAATCAGCGAAGCTTCGAGAAAGCATTCTCGACGTGAAGCACCCCGCCACCCCCGGGCTTCTCAGCAGGGCAGGGGCAAAATACGTGGTCGTCATCCCCGGATACTATACCGAGGGAGTCATGCACCCCACGTACGTCTACGCTACGAACCTCGACGAACGCCCGATGCCTCCGGGCCTGCGCAGGGTCAGGAGTTTTCCGGACGCCACCATCTACGAGGTGAAAGCCGCTCCAGCGGATTTCGTCTGCGAATACGACAGCGGAGTGTACGAGCCGTACGTCGACGCGCAAGGGCGGGCGTGGCATCCCTGCATGAACGAGACGCTCGCGAGCATCCGCTCCTATCTGCACAAGCCCGCGACCTGCTCGATAAGACTTAAGGTGATGAGCGCAGGTCCGACCCGCGGCGTGAGCTTCTCGGTGAACGGTGAGGTAAAGTCAGTGGTGGCCGTTACGCCGTCGCCCGTCGACGTAATCCTCGAGGGCGTGGTCTTGTCACCGGGAGTGAATACGCTGAAGATAGAATCCGATGGCAATCCCGTTTACCTCGGTGGGGTCACGGACTATTCACAGGTAAGGGCATGCATGATGACAAGCGATATCAACGTGGAGAAAAACCGATGAACGAGCGTAGCGAGGGCCTCAGAGCCGAGCTCGACAAAGTTGGCCTCGAGTGCATGCTCGTCACCAGGATCGAGAACGTACGGTACCTGACGGGCTTCCAGGGCAGCAACGGCGCGGTTCTCATGACACCCGATGCCGCTCTTCTCATGACGGACGGCCGATATCGAGAGCAGGCAAACCGCCAGGCACCCGGCTGGGATGTCCTGATATACTCCGGCTCCATGGTCGAATCGATTGAAAAAATCCTGCCATACGGCGCGCGTTGCGGTTTTGAGGTGACCTGCCGGTACGACTCGTACCGCAAGCTCGCAAAGACCCTGGGCGAATCCCGCCTCGAGCCGCTCGACGGCACGGTCGAGAAGCTCAGGGTTGTCAAGGACGCTGGTGAGGTAAGAAGCATCAAGGCCGCTCTGGGCTGCGCGCTCAAGGGCTTTGCGGCCCTCCTCGAAAAGATCTCGCCAGGGATGTCGGAAAGGGAGCTCGCCGCCGAGCTCGACTACCGAATGGCCCTGGCTGGCGCGGATTCTCCCGCATTCGACACCATCGTCGGCTCGGGGCCGAACTCATCGCAGCCGCACGCACCGATAAGCGACCGCAGGCTTGAGCCGCAAGACCTCGTCATGATCGATTTCGGCGCCCTCAAGGCCGGATACCGTTCCGATACAACCAGAACGGTGTGCATCCGCACCTTCGACAAAGAGCAAGAGAAGGTGCACGATACGGTCGCGTCGGCGGTGGAGGCCGCGATGGAGAAGATAGCGCCGGGTATCGAGGCCTCCGCCGTCGACGCGGCCGCCCGCGAGGTTGTGGCGGTGGCCGGGTACGGAGAGAGGTTCACCCACGCGCTTGGCCATGGGGTCGGGCTCGAGACCCACGAGAGTCCGACCATATCGTCGGTTTCCAATGACGTGCTGGAACCCGGGATGATCTTCACCATCGAGCCCGGGATCTACATCGAGGGATGGGGCGGCGTGAGGATAGAAGAGATGGTGCTCATCACCAGCGATGGTTTCGAAATACTGTCGGAGAGCTTGCCGCGCGAAATCCGCTTACAGCCCTAGAGCTCCCTGAACGACATCACGTCAAAAGGTATCGGCCACGCGGCCGCGGCTACGCTCGGAGCCTGGTAGTCGATCTCCGGATTAGTTATCCAACCCCTGCCGGACGCTGCTGAAATATTGCCTTTGGCGGTAAACTGGCCCTTTACCTTGTTGAACCAGGCCANNACCGTGTCGTTCACCGCATTGTAAGTTGTGCCTCCGTTGGCATGCGTTATGTCACCCTTTGCGATTACCTGGTACTGCGTGTTGTTTTTCCAGTTCACGTTTCCGTTGACGGTGAAGTTGCCCTCACAGACGATGACCCCGTTTACGTTGATGTTTTGATAGTTCACGTTCGTCAGAGTAAGGTCGCCCGCGACGTACATGACCCACATGCTCGACGCGTCTCCGGCGATACTAACGCTCGACAGGTTCTGGCTGGTCGAGTAGTAATGACCTTGCGCGATGGCCATCGTCTTGTACCATGACCAGTCGGGCTCGGGCAGCGCCACATCCGGCACCGCCTGGACCGGCGCTCCAGTGATACCGGGATTGGAGTGCACCCTACTTCCCCACGAGCAACTGCCACTGTTGCTATAGTTCCCGCCCATCTGCCACGTGCCTCCAATATTTATTGTGCTGGAGCTCAAGCCCGAGTTAGCGTCCAGTGTCGAGTCTTCATTGCATTTCATGTTCTGCGTGACCTTGGACGCCGCTGAACTTAGGAAGACGCTGTCTGCGCTCATGTTCGCCTGTCCCATGGCATTGACGGAACCGTACACCGTGGATGACGAACCCGCGGCAGCCGGCGCGTTTGAGCTCATGTTGAAGTCCCCCGAGGCGTTCACGCTCGCGGTCGCTCCGCTGTTGCCCACGTCGACACTCGCGCCGGCGAGGCCGCCGACGGATGACGAGATGTTGATGTCGCGGCCGGCGTTCACAACCGGTGTCCCTTTCTGCGCGACGCCGGTGTAAGTAACAGCTGCTACGATATTTGAAGAGCTGAGGTTTATATCCCTGCCCGCGTTAAGGCTTCCTCCTACCACGAACTGTGCACCCGCCAGAACCGCGGAACGGGAATTCACGGTGATGTCATTCCCGGCGGTCACGTCTCCATCGACGGAATCGTTCGCGATGGCGGCAATACTGTTCGTCGCCTGCAGGTCGGCATTATTGCCGGCTGTGACGTCACCGTGCACGGCCACCGACCCGACCGCCGCGACGTTCTTTTTGTCCCAGACATTGGCATTGTTGCCTGCGTATATGTCTCCGCTGTACGTCACGAAGTCACCGCTGAAGTACCCCCGGCCGGTGTCCAGGGTTACGTCGCCCTTGTCGGAATACATGAGGTAATTAAAGGTGTCGAGATGGTTGGCGGTTCCACGGTATTTGACCTTCTCCTCGAGCTTCCTCGTGTACGTCCGGTTCGAGGTACTCCCGGTGCCACTCTCGTTCTGGCTGTAAGTGCCGGTCGAGACTATTCGGTACTGGAACGGGACCACGTTGTTGCTCCCATCCGTGACCTTGGCGATGGTGACGTCGAACGTCGAGTTTGAATCGCCCATCTGCAATGAGTGCGAATCGTAATAGCCGGGGGAGGCGGTGGGGTCGGGGATTACGTTATCCTGCGCCAGATACCCGTGAGCGTACGACAGCCCGGCGTCCGCGAGGTCAAAAGCCCGGTTCGACGGCAGCGTGCGGTCCGAATCCCTCATCTGGTAAGCCGCGACCGTCAGCATCGACAGGCCAAGGAGCGAGATGATCATCACTATGAAGACGACCATCGCCATGGCAAACCCGTCCTCCGTGCTTCTCATCCTCTTCTGGATCTCCTTGTGGAAATCATCGAGTACGATCGCCGTTCGCCGCCTGATGCGAGTTATCCTGTACATGTCAACCAATCCTGATCTCTCGGTCGCTCACTGGCTCAATTGATGTAAGTTCGGCCCTGATGACCACCGTTCCGGTCCTGGTGGTAGAGACCGTGCCCCCGCCCGCTACCTGCCTGCTCATGGTCAGCGATATCTGCACGGTCTTTATCGTGGTCAAGTCCGAGATGGACGAAAGGTCCGTCCCCTTGGTCTGGCTGACTGTTCCAAGGGCTGCGCTCGAAGAGTCGTAGTAGTTGAATCTCAGCGCGGTTACCCTGGTTGTGAGAGTGGTCGTGTTGGTAGTTCCGTTATTGACGCTGTTCATTATCAACTGGTTATCGCTGGTCTTGTAGAATGTGGTGGTCCACGTGTTGCCGTCACCGAGTATGTCCCCTTGGAAGCAGATCGGATAGAAGTTGGTGTCCCACCCGCTTCCCGTTGGAACCTGGAACTTGCTTGCCACCCTGATCTGCCTGATCATCTTTTCCATAATGGAATCTGAATCCTGGCTCAGCACGCTCTTTGACTGTGCCATCTTGAAGTTCTTGAAACCGAAATCAAAGAAGAAGAGAACTCCGGTAAGCATGATAAAGAGAATCGAGACGGCGATGATAAGCTCGATCAGGCTCATCCCGTTTTCACTTCGCGGCAGACTACGTAGCTTCCGCATGGTGCGCATTATTTCCTCATCAGTCGCTCAGAGTCCATTGCTTACATCTCACGATCAGAGAGCATTGTCATTATTCGGCCACACGGCGATTATGTTGTAACGGCCATCGTTGTAGCTCGAGACCGAACTGTGATTGACATCGTACGCGGTAAACCCGAAGCCGCCGGTTCCACCGGACCCCAGCATCGTCAACTGCCCCGTGGTTATTGTTGACACATAGAGGTTGTTCCTGTCCGTTTGAGCCGCCGCCAGCGTCGTGGGGTCGGCGACGCTCGCGGTCGTAGTAAAGACCGGGCTCGCGTGGCTTGTGCCCGTGTAGACGGTCACGGTGTTTGCACCGTAAGTATAGCTACCCGTCGTTGTAGTGTTGACGACTTGTGTATCCCTCAATCCCTGGCACTTGAATGAGAATATGGAGTAACAGGACTCGGCATGAGTCGTAGATTGTTGGAATATAATAAGCCACCACCATATGTGAGTTATGCTTGTATAGTTGATCTGCGCGTTCGCCAGCGTCGAAGAGGTCTCAGTGTTAGCCGTGGGGCCCTTTACCTGTTCCGTCATAGTGCTCGAGCTCGAGCTGGCGCCGTACCAGTGATCGAAGTAGTTCGTTATCGTCACCGCTCCACCGGTCTGCGCTGTAAGGGACTGCGCGGGCAGACCGCCGGGGCCACCGAGCACATTTGCATAGAAGCTGTACGTGTAGGGCGTCGCGGGCTTGGTGCTGATAAACCCGTTGTCGGTGATGGGGGTTGCGTCGGTTGTCTCAACCCACACGTTTCTAAGCCCGGTCAGGCAGTGTATCAGGTTGAGTTGCGTGTCCCACCTGGTGCCGTTGAGCGTCGGCGAGCCCTTCACCATGCTTCCATCGCTGGACCCCACCTGCCATGTCTGGTTTCCCATCGTCGTGTAATTGCCTGATTTGTACTTGATGTTGTATGCGGAGCTGTCGAAGCACTCGCCGGTGAGCCTGGTGGGGATAGGCGCGTAGTTGTGATAGAAGTCACCAGGACCGGAACCCGCGATATAAGCGGCGTTCTTGTACACGATAGGTCTCGGTTGGCGCACCTGGAAAACGTTGGTCATGTACGCGTTAATCGTCGGCGTATGGCTGTTGTAAACGTAGATCCAGAACGGATATGAGTCGTCGGTCCTGGCGTATGATACAAATTTGGTGGAGAAGTCGAAGTTGGCAGTCAGATAGGTATGGTCGCTAGAGACCGTCACGCTGCTGGTAGTACCGTATATGTCACTATCCTGGTATTTATCGGAAGTAGTCGCCCCAGTCGTGGGGTCCCCATCCAGTCCAATTCTGACAGTGTCCATGCCACCGAGGGCCAGGCCTTCCACCTTGATGGTGTAGTGGTAGGCACGCCCCGTGTATGCGAAGTGCCTCTTCTCACCGGAGGCGACGTAGACCTCGTTGGTCGCGGTCCCGCTGGAATTGACGCTCCCTGCCACGTACGCGTCGGAGACGGTCGGTATCGAATGAGTGAGCGTAAAGAGGCACAAGGTAGTGTTCGCCGAGATGACGTCGCCGGGCTTGAGAGCGACCTGGTTGTTCTGGCAATTGCAGACTTCCACGTAATACTGGCCCGGCGTCTGACCCTGCAGGTTGAAGTATTGCTGGACCCAGTTGGACACTCCATACCCTCCCGGCGCCGACAAGCTGTAAGTAATAGGATGAGACGAGTCGTTTGCTATCCCACTTATCGTCGGCCCATTGCTGACGACGTTGCCATCCTTGTCCTTGTACTGCACAAGCTTGATGATCGCCCCGGAATAGGCCGTGTCATAGGGAGAAGCGCTACCGTAACCAAGGTTCAACACGTTCGTGCCGGTGACTTTGATCGCCAGCGCCGAAAAGCTGTCATCAGAACCGGTCGGGGCAACCGAAAGATTGATCGGCACGGGGAATTCGACTGTGAACGCCTTGTACGCGTACGCGTACGCGAGACCCACGTTGACCCGCACGGTGTACTGGCCCGGGTCGCGCCGTGGCTGCCATGGAGGCGCGGTACCGTTACCCGTGTTGAGGTTGACTGTACCTGTGAGCGTCGTGTCGCTCACCCGCGTCAGTCCGTTTATGGGTATGTCGGCGACCCCCTGCAGGACTAGAGAAGCACTGATCGTCTGCCCCGTTACGAAGCCGTGCCCGGTTATCTGCACCAGCAGCCCCGTGGCGGTATGGGGAGCCGAACTCGCCCCGCTACTGCCCGGGTTGCTCGAATCGACGTTTACCATGGCCGATACGCCGAGATTGGCCTCGTACTGCGTATCCGACATCAGGGTGGCATAAGTTTCGGACCTCGTCGCGCCGCCGCCCGCACTCAGGGAAGCCTTCCAGGAGACTTTGACCTCGAACTTGATGATGTGATAGACCACCGCGTCGATGCTGCTCGGCTTATCGAGGCCGGCACTGGTGGTATCCTTTGGCACCCAGTCCGACTTCATGTTCGTGGTCGAGAGGTCGCTCAGAACGTAGACCATCTTTACGGCGACCGTGTATCTCGAGTCCGCGATGTTCGCCGGCGGGCTATAAGCCACGTATGGAGCGGTGCTCCAGTTGTTGTTTGTGATGCTGCCGCCACGGTCGGTCGCACTGCCCCAGAAGTGGTCGTCGACGTCTATGTCGTGGCTTCCATCGTAAGGCTGGTAGAACGGGATAGCGGTGATGCTCTCTGAGATGGTTTGCGCGTAGCGCTGGGCGTCCTTGCGCTCCCTTGCAACATTGGCGAGCTGTGTGCTGCTGTTGAACATGCCTATCAGGCCAATGCTCGAAAACGCCATGATGAAAGTCGCCATCATGACCTCGACCATGGTAAAGCCCTTCTGGCCCCTTCCTGTACGGATTACTCTGTTGAACAAGCTCATTTCCCAGCACTCTCCCACACTATCAAGGATTTACCTGGCCCTCGGAATTAACGGTAACGTTCTTGTCGGACAAGCCCGGGAACGTCAGGGTGACCGTGCGGCTCACCGCCGTTCCGGTGGATGGGTCCTCGCACCTGGTGTCGGAGCCCCTGGTGTTGAAGTAAACGACCACGTCCGCCGACACCTTCGGTTGCGCCCCCTCCAGAAGCTTGCAGTAGTAGTTGGACCCGACCTGGGTGAAGCTGACTCCAATCGGAGGCTTCATCGACGTACCGGAGCCGTAGGCGCCCCTCAGTATCTCGTAACAGTTTTTCTTGTTGTTGTCGGTGTTGTTGAAAGCATAGAAGTTCAGGGTCACGGGAACTCGCTCGTTCAACGCTATCGAATAAGCCTCACTGATGGCCTTCTTGACTTCAAGCGCACCGTTGTCCATGAAGCTATTGCTCCTGCTCTGCGCTAGTTCCAGGGCACCCGCGCCGACAAGGATTCCCAGCACTGCCACGACCATCAACAACTCGACCATCGTGAACCCGCGCTGCCCCTCGCGTGAGCGGAGACTCATCGTGTGCCTGGCGAATAGCTTGAGACCTTTCACTCTTACTGCCTTCCGTCCAATCAACGTTCTTCGAACCAGCGTGTGCCACGCCCTTGATATTTATAACGTCCACCCGCCGATGCCGTTTACGCAAAACAGAATCCTCGTACTGTTTGCATCCTTCCGAACAAACCCCGGTTCCGATATCAGGATTTCCTTTTCGCCAACACAAACAAACCGGCGGATGCGCGCCGGCAACAGCCCGCTACGACCCCCCCCCAATACATATATAAATGGAAGCGTTTTCTCTATTTATTGTTATCGTACGAGGATGCTCTCACCTTTAACCGGGAAATGTTGAAACGTAGAGAAATAAAATGATTACGGCTTGCACCGCAAGGCCAAGCCCGGGTGGCTAACTCAGGCCTGTTGCCGGGAACGCGTCCGGTTCGCCACGAGCACGCGGGCTACCTTACCTGAAGTCAATCTCCGGCACGAGGAACGCCGGGCTGGAAAGCCTGACCAGCCGCGTGAAAGTGCCCGACTCACCACTGCTCGCGAGCCTCACGGAGAACCTCACCGAGCCTACACTGGCTCCGGGGTGCTTCGTGTTAGAACCCACTTTCTCAACCAGGATGCATACCGCGGCGAACGCATGGGGGCTTCGCGGATCCAGCATCTTCGTAAGCACAACCATATCGCCCGTGCTCGAGCCATCGCCCCTCACCGCGGCAACAAGCTTGCGCGAGCCCTCAGACGGACGCTCGAGCAGCACCACTTCGAGCCCGGAAAGCTCCGCGGCGGACCTTGCGACCCTCACCGTGCCTCCCGAGCCGTCGAGGTCCGCGACAAAAGCGAATGGGCCGCTTCGAGACCTGTTCGGGGAGACAGCCTTTGCACCCGTAACCATGGCTTCGAGGCGGTCCAGGAGCCTGTCGGCCTCTTCCCGGATCTCGGCGCTGCCTTTTGCCGGCTGGAAGCTGGAGACGCCCCTTGCTGTAAGTCCGACGACACCAACGAGGAACGCCGCCAGGATGACCAGCAGAAGTATCATGTCCAGCGATATGAATCCTCTTTCAAGGTGTCTTACGTTCAAGAGTTTCCCCCTGATGGACTCGAGCATTGGAGCTTCGGACCCCATAGGCCAACGGACATCCTATTACACGTTGCCATAAGATTAAAGACATGTGCGGTTCGACCCGATGTAATTGCGATAATATGGGCTCGGTTAACAAATCAACGGTCAGCTTCGTTTCAAGAGGGTAGTAGAGATGGGCAAAGCCCCTGAGGAAGATTACCTCAAGGAACTCATCGCCCGGGCGAAAGAGGGCGACAGGAGAGCCTACGGTAAGATATTCCGGCTCTGTTACGAAGATATCTTCGATTACATAGCCAGGAGGGTTGGAAACCGATCTGACGCGGAAGACCTTACGATGCACGTCTTTGCCAAGGGCCTGAACGCGGTGAGTTCCTACGAGGACAGGGGCTACTCCGTGAAGGCGTGGTTGTACAGGATCGCGCACAACGCGGTCGTTGACCACTTCAGGACCCAGAGACCCTCGGTGGATCTCGAGGATCTACCGGAGATCGCGGACGACAGCAACATAGAGGCGATGATATCGGCGAGAGAAGAGTTGGAGGGCCTGTATAAAGAGATAGCGGCCCTGCCGACAGCGCAGGCCGAGGTCCTCTTGCTCAGGTTCGTGGAGGACCGCAGTGTCGCGGAAACGGCGATGATCCTCGACAAGAAAGAGGTGACGGTCCGAGCCCTTCAGTTCAAGGGCATCAAGAACCTTCGCGCCAGGGTCATGGAAGCCGAGGCAGAATCCCTGCCGGTTGAAGCGGACACCAGTACGGAGTCGGAGCACTGAGGCAAGTGGGATTATGACAGAGAAGCCGTTCACGGAAAACAGAAACGGGAAAGAGCCGGAAGACCTGCTTGCGATAGTCGAGCGCATGAGGTCACTACCCCGGATAAAGCCCAGCCGCGCATTCAAGGCACGGATGTTCCTCTACGCTCACATTCCTTCTCTCGGTATCCACATGGCGAAGAAACGCGAAGCATCCAACATAGAGAGGCTCATCCTCGGAGAAGACGCCCGGAAACACGGTGGCTGGGTTGCGAGTGCCGCAAGGGTATCCGCCGCGATAGCCTTGATATTGCTTCTGGCCTTCGGGGTCTTCGGCACGCTTATCTTCGCCGCGGGCAACAGCAAACCCGGCGACGCCCTCTATTCGATGAAACGTTTCGGAGAGAACCTCGAGCTCGCGTTCACATGGAGCGATACGAGCAGGGCTCAGAAGAACCTCTCACTCGCACTGGCAAGACTCTCCGAGCTCGACTACCTCATCTCCAGGAAAGACCTCGACGTGAGTGAGGTCAAATCCATCGTCAGCGATTACGGAGACCGCACGCGCACCGTTGAAGACATGCTGAGCCGGGACGGCTCGCTAACCGATGCCCAGGGCGTTGCTTCACAGTTGAAAGTCGTCAAGACCACCGAAAAGGATGTCGAGAAGAGGCTCGCGGCCGCCGGGTCCCAGGCCTCACTGGCAGTGGCTGATAATGCTGGCCTTACGGTAAGGGACTCGACAAGCAACCCTTCGGTATCGGGTAAAAGCGCTCTCTACACCAGGACCGATACGAGCGGACGTGCGTCGTTTGTAGCGGATCTCGGCGCCACCAGGGCCGGTGACCTCGAGGTCCTCGTCGAAGATGATGGCAGAACCGAGATACTCCCGGTGTACCCTGTTGCGGAGCGGCCGGCCGGAGGCGCTCTCAGGGCATCCGTCACCCCGGAGGCCTCAGCGCTCGTGGTCGGGCAACCCCAGATGTTCACGCTTACGCTCGTTTCCAAAGGCGATGGTCCCGTTGCCGGAAGGCGAATCCGCCTGAGGGATACCTCGGGGACGAGCTACATCAACGGAAGCTTCGGGGACGCGAACGTGTTTACCGACGACGGCGGCACGTGCACTTTCACGCTGACCAAGCAGTCGATAGATCACGTCAGCCATATAACCGCGGCGCTCCTCGACGGCACTGCCGCCGACCTCGGAGAAGTGCTGACGGTGGGTGGTCTCAAGACCGTTGCCACGAGCTCGGACCCGGGTACGGTTACCGCCACGGCCGTCGGCCCCGCGACCGGTCCCCAGAACGTAAACCTCGATAACGGGCTCATCAACCTGGGCGCCAGTGGCAATACACCTGGCAAGGTGATCGACAGCCTCGTCGGCGCCGGCGTGGGTATGGCAGGCCCCCTGTACGACCCCCTGGCCGGTGACTCGTCGCATGCGGCGGTTAAGACGACCGGCCCGAGGCTTACGTTCGCGAGCCCGGAGGCGGCGGGTTACGAGGTGTCATTCGAATTTCCCGTAAGTGGCGCCACTGTGACGAAGACCTACCTGGTTGAGCTTGGACGTGGTAACCGCTATGCAACTGTACGGTGCAGGATCGAGGTAGCCGGCACGTCCGGCGACTCGTCCTCGATGCTCGACGCCTGCCGGCTCGCGTCACCCACGGGTGCGAGGGTAGAGATCTCGGGAAAACAGGTTGCTCCCGTTACGGGCGCCCCGGTGCCACTTGTGTTCTTCCCGGGCGCACCGAGCGCGGTGATATCGTCAGCCGGCTCCAACATCGTAATGGCCTGCCCCATCGACACGGAGACATATCCTGAAACGTGGATTATCGGAAGCGGCTTCGTTGGATTCCGCCTTCCGCAATCCGCGGGACAGGCAGGGGCTGATTCGTCCATGACGGTGCTTATCGGCATAGCGGATAACGTCAACCTTGAGTCGCTGGAGGGCATCGCGGTGCACGGTGTGGGTGACGTCAAACCAGTGCGGGCCTCCGCGCTTCCCACCGACGGTTTCCTGGTCGTAGCGACCCCCACCTCAGAAAGTCTGTCCAGGGGAAAGCAGAGCGTGACCTTGCGGGTCTTCAAACAGTACAAGACGGTTTTTGACCGTTGAACGAAGCTCGACCCGTCCTGATGAGCCGCGGCAACGCGGCTCATGTCATTTATCGAGCCGGATGAATGCCACAAGTTCCTCAAGGGCCTCCATGTAGCCCGCGGGACCCTTACCGACTATGCTTTTCCAGGCTACGGGCTCTATCACCGAGATCCTGCGCCATTCCTCCCTCGAATATATATCGGAGAGGTGCACCTCCACGGTCGGCAATCCGACCGCGTCCAGGGCGTCCCTCAGCGCGTAGCTGTAATGGGTCAGCGCTCCAGGGTTGATGATGATGCCCGCGGACGTCTTGCGCTCCGCATGGATCATGTCGATCAGGTCGCCTTCATGGTTGGATTGGAAAAACAGCACCTCGACTCCCAGCCCACTCGCCAGTTCCGAGATGTCTGAGTTGATCTCATTGAGAGCCTTGCCACCGTAGTGGACTGGGTCCCTCTCCCCAAGCAGGTTAAGGTTGGGCCCGTTCAAAACCAGCACTCTTTCCATCAAGACCGCTCCTCCAAAAGTCGCGTATAGCTCATGGCGAGGAGTTCGGGGTCCAACCCCGTGCGAACCACCGGGCGCCCTTCCACCTCGAGAAGGACCATCGTGAGGTCTCCCTTGCTCTTTTTGTCCATCGCCATGAACGCGAGTAGCGTCTCGAATGGCGGGGCCGGCGTCAAAGGAGACACAGGCAGGCCCGCACTGCCTAAAGCCGCACGGTGCCGCGCGGCGAGTCCGGGCTCCCCGAGACCGGTCGCCTCGGATACCAGCGCCGCGTACGCCATGCCGACGGACACCGCGCCACCGTGTGTGTACAAACCTTCGTACTCCGTGGAAGCCTCGAGCGCGTGCCCCAGCGTGTGGCCGTAGTTGAGTGTGGCGCGCAACCCGGCATCCCGCTCGTCAACCGACACGACGTGTGCCTTGATACTGGCACAGGACGCGACCGTTGCAAGCAAATCTCCCGTGTCGCGCCCAATTAGCGTCTCGAGCGCTCCGCCGACCTGCCCCGGGAACGCTTCCGGGCACAGGAACATATACTTGGCAACCTCGGCCAGGCCCGAAGCATACTCCGCCTCGGAAAGTGAAATGAGTGTGGACACATCGGCGATCACGGCAACCGGCTGATGGAACGTACCGAGGAGGTTCTTGCCGGATTCGAGGTTGACCGCGGTCTTGCCCCCTATCGAGGAGTCCACCTGCGACATCAGTGTCGTGGGCAGTTGGATCAGGTCGACCCCCCTCTTGTAGATGGACGCCGCGAAGCCCGCGATGTCCCCTACAACGCCGCCGCCCAGCGCGACAACGACGTCGGCCCGAGTTATTCCAGCCTCGGCCAGTGAGTCGACCACGCTAAGAGCGATAGCAATATTCTTGGATATTTCACCCGGGATGATCGAGATGACCGACGTGTCCAGGCCCAAATCGGCAAGCCCTTTCTCGACAGGAGCCGAAAATAGCTCGCCCGCGTTCGCATCGGTGACGATCGCCGCCCGGCGCCATTCCCTCGAGTAAAAAACGTCTCCGAGGATCTCGTCAAGGGCTTCGAGCAACCGCACGCCGACCGACACATCGTAGGAGCGCTCCCCCAGGTCGACCTTTATCTTTTCAATTGACATTGGCTCACCGTCAGCTCTCGCGCCGCCTCGACTCGAAGTCGTGAGCGATCTCGCCCGCAACCTCACCCGGCGACCGGCCGTCAGTCTCGACCACGACGTCCGCGGCATCGAGGTACGCACTTTCGCGGGACGACAAGAGAGAAGCGATCTCATCCACATCCGCGCCGAGCAGGGGCCGCGATGCATCGGTGCCCACGCGACTCGCAACTTGAGAAGCAGTGACGAGCAAGAGGTAGATCATGCTTCCGGCCCTGAGATTCTCTACATTAGTCCCGTCGAGCACGGCCCCGCCTCCAACCGCCAGGATCACGCCACTGCGCGCAGCCTCCACCGAGATGATTTCGCGCTCGAGCTTCCGAAAGCCAGGCTCCCCGTCGGTGGCGAATATCTCTCTTATCGTGCCGCCCCGGCCCTTCTCTATAGCGCGATCTGTATCGACAAGCGGCATGCCGGTTAGTCCGGACAGAATCTCTCCGACGGTCGTCTTGCCGGATGTCATGAAGCCTATGAGCACGATATTGTCCTTCGGCACCCCTCAGACCTCGCGCTTCCAGAAGCGTCCGATGCGCTCGAGGTAACCTCTCATGTTGTGCTCGATGTCAGACATAGAATCACCGCCGAACTTCTCAAGCACCGCATCAGCCAGCACAAAGGCGACGACCGCCTCGCCAATCACCGCGGCGGATGGAACCGCGCAAATGTCGGCGCGCTCCTTGAAAGCCACCGTGGGTTCAAAGGTCTCCATATCCACAGTCGCCAGCGGACGTGCGAGCGTAGGAATAGGCTTCATAGCGGCCCGAAGGAGAAGGGGTTTGCCGTTTGTCATGCCGGCCTCCAGCCCGCCGGCCCTGTTTGTTTCTCTCCGGATCCCCAAGCCCGATTCGAAAAATATCTCGTCGTGCGCCTCGGAGCCGCGCATTACGGCAAGTGAGAATCCGGCGCCGACCTCGACCGCTTTCACACCTGGAATAGATGCCATCGCTCCGGTCAGTAACGCGTCGAGCCTCCTGTCGGCCTGCGAGGCGGAGCCGAGCCCCGGCATCAGGCCGAACGCCGCCACTTCGAAAACCCCTCCTAGTGAATCGCCCTCGGCGGCCGCACGGTCTATCTCGTCTATCATAAGCGCTGACCGTTCGGAATCCGCGCAACGGACCATGTCTTCTTCGACCCCTCTGAATGACTCCGGATCGATATCGGTCTCACTGGGGGCCGCGATGGTACCTATCCTTACAACCCTGCTGTAAATGACAATGCCGAGTTCGTCGAGCAGGCACCTCGCGACCGCGCCGGCGGCGGTCCTGCTCGCGCTCTCGCGAGCGCTTGCCCTTTCGAGCACGTCGCGCGCGTCAGCCGTGCCGTACTTCAACATCCCCGCAAGGTCACCGTGCCCGGGCCTCGGCCTGCTTTCACGAGGCAGCTTTTTACCCTCCACCGGCTCGACGGACATGACTTGCGCCCAACTTGCATGGTCTTTGTTGTCGAGGAGAATGGTTACGGGACTGCCCATCGTCCGTCCGTGCCTGACCCCCGACACGACGCGCGCTCGGTCGGTCTCTATCCTCATCCGTCCACCGCGCCCGTACCCCTTTTGCCTGCGCGCGAGATCGCGGTCGATGTCGCGCACGCTGCGCTTCTGGCCGGTCGTGAGCGTGAACGGGAGNNGCGCGCGAGATCGCGGTCGATGTCGGCGGGAGACAGCGGTACTCCGGCCGGCATGCCATCGATTACAACCGCAAGCGCCGGTCCGTGCGATTCTCCTCCGGTCAGCAAACGAAGACCCATGAAACCCTTCCCAAGCGAAAAGACGACACCCGCTTCGCGGTGGTGCCGCCTTTCCTTAATCTCACTCCCCGGCTGTTCACCGGACCTGTATACCACCCGAAGCCGTTACCACCTCACAAGTATAGCGATTGGCCCGCAAAGATTGAAAAGCGTTCGTCGCCGTAGAGGATGGTCGCACTGGAGTCCTTCCCGATGGCGAGCAGCTTGTAGTTGTTCCCGAACACATCGCCGATCGCGACCTTGTCGTACAACTGGTCACCAACCCGGATGCGGGCCATCGAGCTGTCTCCCTCCTGGAAGACACTATCGAGTGTGACCGCCGTCGAAACGACGCTTCCGGCGGCGGAGCCGGTGGCATCGAGTTCCGGAGGCAACGTTATGACCGTCGCGGCGCCGCCCGCGGTTCCACCGCCCGTTGCCGGCACGTTCTGCCCAGCATCCATGTCGACCAGAGGCTTGAAGATGTTCCTCCTGCGATAGATCGTCAAAGGAGGTACCTGGACCGATTCGACGCTCGCGGTCGAGGTTGAGGTTGAGGGCTGCGAGGTCGTGGTCGGAGTAGAGGTCTGGGCTGTCAGCCTGCCTTTCTTGCCCTTTCCCGTATTGACGGCAACAAGAATACCGATGAGCATGAGAAGGCAAAGAACCATCACGATAGACACCGTGCGCAACCGGTTCTCGACCGTATCCGCCGCTCTTCGGGGTTTCATCTTCTTTGCTTCGTGTTGCATATCTATCAGGTTCCTCGCTCAAAGCCAACTGTTCAAGTCGATTACTGGCCACCCTGGCTGGAAGGCGAA
>PMDX01000299.1 GCA_003154635.1 Actinomycetota bacterium
GTCGGTGTTCGCGGGCTCGCCGATCACGATCACGGACGGCGGCCCGAACGCGGGGAACGTCGCCAGCAGGTTGGTCGGGAAGTGCCGCGGGCGGGCGTAGAAGTCCTCGGCGACCTTCTTGAAATCCGGCGGCGGCGCCGGGTTGGCCGCGAAACTGCTCTACGACCGCGGAGATCTCAACGCCGCGCCACTCGACCCGGAGAACCTTCTCATCTTTGCTACGGGCCCCATGGCCGGCGCCGGCATGTACGGTACGAGTCGCCTCTCCGTATGTGCGCGCTCTCCCCTGACCGACATCTGGGGGCAGGCGAGTTGCGGAGGCGACTTCGGGCCCGAGCTTAAGCGCTGCGGCTACGATGCCGTGATCTTCAAGGGGAAGTCCGCGGAGCCGGTCTACCTCCTGATCGAGGAGGAGAAAGCTTCCCTCGAACCCGCGGGCGACCTGTGGGGTAAAGACACCTACGACGTCGACGACGAGCTGAAGGCACGTCACCACAAGCAGCACAAGATAGCCACCATCGGCCCGGCCGGCGAGAACGGCGTGCTCTTCGGAAGCATCTCCAACAGCAAAGGGCACCACTTCGGGCGCGCGGGCATGGGCACGGTAATGGGCTCCAAGAACCTCAAGGCCGTCTGCGCGAAAGGCAGCAAGAAATCAGAGTTCGCCGACCCCGAGGGGCTCAAGGAGTTCTGGCAGGAGACCATACGCCCGCAGATGGATGAGAGCATATACTGCCAGACCGTGGGAGCTTTCGGAACGGCCGCCAACATGGAAATGAAGATGATCGAGGGCGACGTGCCGACCAAGAACTTCCAGGTAGGCAGCTGGGAGGAAGGCCCAATGACGCTCAGCGGTATCGCGATGGCCGACACGATACTTGTCGGCCGCGAAACGTGCCGCGGCTGCGGGGTCCGCTGCAAGCGGGTCGTGAAGGTGGAGTCGGGCCCGTACCAGATGGAGGAAGGTCCCGGACCCGAGTACGAGACCATTGGCACTTTTGGAACGATGATGATGAACCCCAACCTCGAGGCGGTCGCCAAGGCCAACGAGATCTGCAACCGCCTCGGCATGGACACCATGACGTGCGGGTCCACGATAGCGTGGGCGATGGACTGCTTCGATCGAGGGATGATGAAGCCCGAGGACTACGACGGGATCAAGCTCGAGTGGGGCGAGATAGACCCTGTCCTCGACCTGGTCAAGAAGATCGCCCACAGGGAAGGTAAGCTCGCGGAGCTTCTTTCACGCGGGTCCGCAAAGGCGGCCGCGGAGGTGGGCAACGGAAGCGACGAGCTTCTAACCACGAGCAAGGGGCTCGAATCCCCGATGCATGACCCTCGCTGCAACTGGGGCGACGGCCTGGCGTACGCGACGTCCGTACGGGGCGCGTGCCACGTGTCGAACCTGATGTTCCTCTACGAGTGGGGCGCTATGGAGTACCCCGAGCTCGGCATGGACCACATACTCGACCCGATGGGGACCGAGTACAAGGCGGATGGCGCCGCCAAGTGCCACGATCTCGGCTGCATAACCAACTCGGCTTGCTGGTGCCAGTTCCCGTCAGGGTCACTGACGATCCCGCAGTGGGTCGAGGCGTTCAACCTAGTCGCCGGTTTCGATTGGGACATCGACTCCATGATGATGGCGGGTGCTCGTATCTGGTACCTGCAGCGATGCCTGGGTCACATCTGGGGTGCTACCGCCGATGACGACAAGCTCGGCAAGAGGAGCATGTTCCCGACCGAGGACGGCATGATCGCAGGCTCCGTGCCCGACATGGAAGCTATGCTAAGAGAGTTCTACGAGATAAGAGGTCTCGGTCCGGATGGAAAACCCTCGAATGAAGTCCTCGAGAAGTATGACCTCGGATTCCTTGTAGGCAAGATATAAGCGTTAACGCCACCCCCACCCTGACCCTCCCCCCTCGAGGAGGGAGGGGAGAGAAGCCGGTCAGGTGCGTTGGCCGGTCATGGTGGCGAACATGGCTTTGCCTTTGTGGAGTGTTTCCTGGAACTCGGATTCGGGGTCGCTGTCGGCGACGATGCCGCCTCCAACCTGAAAGTAGACACGCCCACCCGCGATGATCATGGTGCGGATAGCGATGTTTATGTCGTGAGTCCCGTCAAACCCGAGATACCCGATGCCACCCGTGTAGACGCTTCGGGCTGTCGGTTCCAGCTCGTCGATGATCTCCATCGACCGTATCTTGGGCGCGCCGGTTATCGACCCCCCGGGCCACGAGGCGCGGAGCAGGTCGATGATATCTTTGCCTTCATGCAGTCTCCCGGTGACCGTGGAGACCAGGTGGTGCACGGTGGCATACGACTCGAGTACGGCGTGCTCTTCGACCTCGACGCTTCCGTACTCGCAGACCCGCCCCAGGTCGTTTCGCTCGAGGTCCACTATCATCGAAAGCTCCGCGGCGTCTTTGCGGCTCTCGAGAAGCGTTTGCCTGCTTCTCTCGTCGGCGTCGGGATCATCGAAGCGAGGGCTTGTGCCTTTGATAGGGCGCGTCTCGACATTCTTTCCGGCGACTTTCATGAAACGCTCGGGCGATGAGGACGCCACGGCGAATTCGCCGAAGTTGAGGTATGCGCTGAACGGCGCCGCGTTCAGGACGCGCAGCCGCTTGTACAGGCTCCACGGGGATTCCAGGAGAGGGGCGCCGAACCGCTGTGAGAGGTTAGCCTGGTAGATGTCTCCTGCCAGGATGTATTCTTTGACCGCCGCCACCGAGTCGAGGTACTCCTCACGAGAAAAACCGGACTCGAACTCGTTCGCCGTTCCATCCACGGCCTGTTTTGGCTCGACCACCTTCCGACCGGTCCCGGCACCGGGCGAGATCTGTTTCATCGCGCTTTCCAGCAGGGCGGTTGCATCGCGTCCCTCGGGAACTGTCACGACGAGCCATTTCTTCCCCGTCCGGTGGTCCGCGACAACGACCCTGTCGAAGAAACAGAACGCAAGCTCAGGCAGCATGAGGTCGTCGTTTACGGAAGCGGGGAGCCGTTCGATATACCGTCCCAGCTCGTACGAGAGGTATCCGATGCCTCCACCGAGGAACGGCGGCAGCCCCGCCGGCACCGAATTTCCGGGCAGCACCCTTTCACCGAGCGCCCATTTCAGGGCGTCGAACGGGTCCATCTCTTGCTTCGTCACGCTCTCTCCACGACGGGCGAACGACGCTGACAGGGCACGCGTGGTCAGAACGAGATAAGGATCAAAAGCGATGAACGAGTGGTGACCAAACCTCTCCATCTGGAGGCTGGAGTCGAGGAAGCAGGAGTTGGGGGTGCCCGCGACCTCGTCAAAGATTTCCACCATCGAGCGAGCATCGTCCAGCTCGATGAATTCCACGCCGATCTCGACCGCACGCCGGCCGGTCACTATCGGATGTATCAAAGTCATTGTCCCTCCAGGAAGTTCTCAAGTATCAGCATGCCCGGGCCCGTCATGAAAGACTCCGGGTGAAACTGTATGCCCTCGACCGGGTACTCGCGATGCCGGAGCCCCATTACGACGCCATCTTCCGTTTTGCAGCTCACATCGAGGCAATCCGGAAGCGTCTCTTCGTCGACTACGAGCGAGTGGTAGCGGGCGGCCTCGAAAGG
>PMDX01000010.1 GCA_003154635.1 Actinomycetota bacterium
AGAACAGATACTCACCGCCATACGAAGCATCCGGCGGCCGTCGATGACACCAGTAGCAGTTTCAGACGGAGCAGAAGCCGTTACATCCTCCGGACAGATAGCCGAAAACCCGGCACATTCCAGACCGGAATCCAGGAAAACCGCGCAGCCCCGCGTGTACCCTTCGAACCCCAAACCACCCACGCCGGTAACCGAGGAGACCGGAGGGCAACTCGCGATAGACGTGAGCAAACCGCGTGTCGGCAAGTACAAGCTTCCGCCTGCGTCAATACTAAACCGCAGCGGAGCAAAATCGTTCTCGAAGCAGAGCAATGAGGAGCGCCAGAACGCCATTGAGAAAACACTGCAGAGTATGGACGTGGACGCGAAGGTCGGAAAGGTCTCGCGCGGCCCCACCGTATCTCTTTTCGAGGTCGAGGTCGGCACCGGCGAAAAGGTCAAGCGAGTCACCGAACTCGAGCAGGATATAGCCTACGCCCTCGGCTCACCGGACATCAGGATCTACTCGCCGATCCCCGGAAGGCAAGCCATCGGCATAGAGGTCCCGAATCACATACGTGATTCCGTAACGCTCGGAGACATCATAGGCGCACTCGGACCTCCCGCGCCGCACAACCTTCTGACGATGGCTGTCGGCAAGAACATGTCTGGTGAGCCCGTAGTGCTGGATCTAGCTCAGCTCCCGCACCTCCTCCTGGCTGGTTCCACGGGGGCCGGGAAATCGTGCTGCATCAACAGCCTGGTCTGCGCCCTGATGATGAGGTGCCGTCCCGACCAGCTGAACTTCATAATGATCGACCCGAAGTACGTCGAGTTCACCTGGTACGACGGGCTGCCGCATCTTCTCTGTCCTGTCATTAACGAACCTGAGCCCGCGGCAAAGGCATTGCTCTGGGCGGTGCACGAGATGAATCGACGCTACCAGGTTCTTCAGAAGCAGAGGGTCGTGCACATAGACGAGTACAACGCCCTGGCCGAAAAAGACAAGGAAATAGAACAGCTTCCCAAGATCGTCGTGGTCATCGACGAGCTCGGTGACCTCATGATCGTTGCGAAGCGTGAGGTAGAAAGCTCAATCAGCAGGTTGACCGCAAAGGCGCGTGCGGTAGGAATACATCTCATCATCGCTACCCAGCGGCCTTCTGTGGATGTTATTACGGGTGTAATAAAGAACAACATAACCGCGAGGATAGCTTTNNTGCTCGGCAAGGGCGACATGCTGCTCGACCCCGGGAACATCCCGATGCCGGAGAGGGTGCAGGGGGCGCTCATCCAGCAGAAGGAGATCGAGTTCCTGACGGGATATATAAGGGAGCAGAAGTTCACGGATCAACGGACGATCGACCTTGAGCAGGTGGAAACGTCGGTCAAGGAGGATTTTGCCGATACCGACACGCTACTGACGGAGGCAGCTGAGTTTGTGGTGTACGCGGGAGAGGCATCAGCTTCGATGCTTCAGACCCAACTTCGGGTGGGATATGCACGCGCAAGGCGGATAATCGTGGAGCTTTCTCAACTTGGGATAGTCGGTCCTCACGAGGGTAGCAAGTCGCGCAAGGTCCTGATCACTCCAGAGGAGTTTGACGACTGGAAAGAAAGGCATAAGAAATAATCGCAGACGGTCTCAGCACGACTCGAGGCCTGTAAGAGGTGGCTGGTACCGCAATCTGTTGCACTTTGGTCCTCGTATTGGTAATCTTGTTTCCAAGTGTTCAGGCCGTTGTTGGCTGGGAAAAAGTTGGTGGAGTGACGATACAGGGGGTCTGATTTGGCCAATCCTCTGGCCCAACAGGTAGAGAAAATCCTGGCTGGTGCGGTGGGCGAGTTCATCGCTAAGGCAACGGTCAAAAAGAATTGTGAACTCATTGGAGCCACCCCCGATAACCTAAGTGATTCACAGTTGACTGACCTGGCAGCCCATATCGAAAAATCAGTCTCATTCTTCTCGGGTAAAGAAACCGGGTTGGAAGTGGCGGAAAAGATAAGAAGCCTGGGCGGTTAGAACACCCGGGAAGGTTGATTATTGATAAGTGACCTTTCACTCGGTAAGAAAATAGTCCTGATAGGCTTTTTGAGAGCAATAATCACGCTTCTGATACTGATACCGATTATTGCAATTGTCAGCGACGTATCCGGCAGCAAACTGACAGTAGTGGCAATCGTACTTTTCGCGGTGGTTGTCATCGGAGAAGTGCTGGTAACAGTCATTATGCAGCGGACTTTCCAGAATTCGCTGAACCCCGTGATAGAGTTTTCACACCACCTCTCTGAAGGGGATTTCACGACCAAGCTTGAGACCATTGAGACGCGTGATGCCCTGGGGCATCTGGTGACTGCACAGAATGCCATGGTGGCGAGCCTGCGCGTGATAATCGAGAAGCTACGTGAAGCTTCCACGCTGGTCAGCTCGACCGCGGAAGAGCTGGCTGCGTCGTCAGAGCAGGTCATGGCTTCGGCTCAGGAGGTCTCTTCTACCGTAGAGCAGATATCCAGGGGCGCGGAATCTCAGGCCAGGACCGTCGAGGAAACCAGCCAGATAACAAACGAGATCGCTGAGATGGCGGGTAACGTGGCAGAGCAGGCCAGGCTTTCGTCCGAGACGGCGCGTGCCGCAAACGAGATAGCTCGCGCAGGCTCCGAGAGCGCGGCGCAGGCGGCCACAAAGATGACCGAGATGCAGCACGCCATGGACGGTGTGACCAGCATTATGCAGGGGCTTGGCGACAGGTCCATGCAGATCGGACTCATAGTTGACGTCATCACCAACATCTCAGAACAGACCAACATGCTGGCTCTGAATGCGGCCATCGAAGCCAGCAGGGCCGGCGAGCACGGCAGGGGTTTCGCTGTCGTCGCTGAAGAGGTGCGCAACCTCGCCGAAGGTAGCCGCAAAGCGGCGGAGCAGATATCCAAGATGATACGTGATACCGAGGGGGAGACAACACGAGCTCTCAAGGCTGTGGACAACTCCAAGGAGATAATCTCGACATCGATTGACGTCATACAATCGACGCTCGATGCGCTGTCAAATGTAGTCGAGATAGTAGAAGACATAGCAAGCGGCGCGGAATCGGTCTACAAGGCGACCGAGGCCCAACGTCAGGGGTCCGAGCGCGTTGTCAGGGCTTCGCACGATATCGCCGCGATAGCCGAGCAGGCCGCGGCGGGCACTCAGGAAGCATCGGCGGCCGCGAACCAGCAGGCAGCTTCGGTAGAAGAGATGCGCGCCTCGATTCAGGAGTTAGCGCGCTTCGCCATAGAGATGAAGAACCTCATAGACGGGTTCAGGCTGAGTAACGGGGATTAACCAATGGCGGCAACAGATAGCTCATTCGACATAGTCAGTAAGGTCGACCTGCCTGAGCTGGAAAATGCTCTGAATCAGGCGCGCAAGGAGGTCGACAACCGTTTCGATTTTAAGGGCACCGGCTCGCGGATAGAGAGCGGCAAAGACACCTTGACCGCCTATTCGGCCGACGAGTTTCACCTGCAGTCGATGCTCGAAGTTCTGGAAACCCGACTCGTCAGGCGCGAGGTCCCACTCAAGGCGATATCCTGGGGGATGGTGACTGATGGGCCTAAAGGTACGGTTAAGCGCGAGGCCAGTATACTCCAGGGCATCGATACGGATAAGGGTCGAGAGATCACGAAGTTCGTGAAAAAGCTTGATAAAAAAGTGAACGTGACGGTCCAGAAAGACCAGGTCCGGGTCTCCAGCAAGAGCAAAGACTCACTCCAGACCATCATGAAGGCGGTCAAGGAGCACGACTTCGGGCTTCCCCTGCAGTTTACCAACTATCGCTGACGCACCCCGGAAGCATCGGCAAGGGTATGAAAAACAAAAATTTCCTCATGGTTACTCTCGGCTGTTTCAAGAACGAGGTTGAATCAGATAACCTGCGCTGCGCTCTCGAGGAGATAGGGCTCACCGAGACAGGAGACCTCAAATCAGCTGACATAGTCGTGGTAAATACGTGCGGGTTCATTGCAGATGCGTGCGACGAAGGGATAGACACGATACTGG
>PMDX01000202.1 GCA_003154635.1 Actinomycetota bacterium
CTCCGTCGAAGCAGGGCCCGTGGATCTCGAGCTCCTCGTGGCAGCCCCCCCGCAGCCCTGAAGGATCATGGCAATACAGGCTGCCAGTACAAGCAGCAGGGACGTTTGTCGTTTCAAAAAAGATCCTCCGGGTTCAGAAGGGATCAGATCTCACGAAAAGTAACTTCGAAGACCGCGCCATTATCATTATGGGCTTCCACTTCGCCATTATAAGCCTTGACTATCTTTTCAACGATGGTGAGACCTATCCCGGTGTGGCCTCCCGCTCCCTTGATAAACGGCATAAAGACGCTGCCCAGGACATCTTCAGGGATTCCCGACCCGTTGTCCCTGACCCTGAACCGGCGGCCTCCTGAGTCTGCGTCGGCCAACCTCGAGACCCGGACGCATGGCTCGTCTGAGTCGTTGTGCATTATCGCGTTGCCCACCAGGTTCGAGAACACCTGGTAGACCTGGGTGGGATTCGCGCGGAGTGTTCCAAGGCCTTCGTCCAATTCGACGGTTACTCCCCTGTCCGATATCTCGGTCGCCATCTCGTCGAGTATGGTCTCGACAACGTCGGCCACGTCTACATCCTCGATCTCCTTGGACGCCTGACCCGCCTCGGCAAGCACCAGCAGGTCCTCGATGAGGTCGGTTGCCCGTTTGGCGCTGTCCTGTATGGTCTCGATTATCTCGTTGACGTAGCCGCGCATCTCATCGCTCTCGGGCGCTTTGAGAAGGGCCTCCAGCGTCTCGCTCGCGAGGATTATCGCCGCAAGCGGGTTTCTCAGGTCGTGGGAGACGGTGTGAGCATACCCGTCGAGTTCCGCGTTCACCTTGTGGAGCGCTTCCTCATCGCGCTTGCGACCCATAATATCCCGAACGATGGTTATGAAAGCGGAGGGCCTCCCCTCGCTGCCCGGAACGACCGCCACGCTGACCTCGGCGGGGAACCTGGTGCCGTTTCGACGCAGCAAAGTGTACTCGGCGCTTATTCCCTTGACGGTCCGCGATGCGCTTACGATCTCGTCGAATGTCACGGAGTAGTCCGTCGGGCCGATTATCGGGAGCACGCTGAGCCCTATCATCTCGTCGGAACTGTCGTAGCCGAACATTTCGGCAGCCTGCTTGTTTGCTGTTGTCACTTTGAGGTCGATATCGATCATCCCGATGGCGTCCGGAGAGGTCTCGACCAGCGTCCGGTAACGGGACTCGCTCTCGATGATGCATTTCTCCGCCATCTTACGCGCGGTAATGTCCTCGATCGTTCCCTCGTAATACGAGATCTCACCGTCATCACCCAGTACGGTCCTTGCATTGACGTACGTCCACATGACGGATCCGTCTTTGCGGATCATCTCGGCCTCGAAGCCCATCACCATGCCACGTTCGGACATCAACCGCTTGAACTCGCTGCGCATCGACGGGCGCGCGTAGCGGCCCTGGATGTTGTCGATATCTTCGATCATCTCCTCCGGGCTGTCGTATCCCCAGATGCGCGCCATCGCCGGGTTTACCGTAAGGAACCTGCCGGATGGGGTGCTCTGAAATATGCCGTCGATGGCGTTTTCGAAGATGTTCCTGTACTTTGCCTCCGCTGTCTTGAGTGCGCTCTCGACCTCACGTCTCCTGGTGATGTCCCTCAAAACCGCAACGACATACGAGATCTCACCGTCGTCATCGTAAACGGGAGCCGCGGAGACCTCGACGGGCATGGTCCGGTCAGACCTCCTGATCTCCATGTCGTCAACCGTCGACGTCTCACCGGCAAAAGCGCGAACCAGCGGAGACCTCCCACTCGGGTAGAGATGCTCCTTGCCGGATTCGTAAAGCTGCATGGACTCGGCGAAGCTCTCCGAGCGGACGTCCAGACCCGGACCCATGGGAGTCCGCCCAAGGAGATCCATTGCGAAATCGTTGGCGTAGCGTGGCTTTCCGTTGACNNGTTGACATCGGCAACGAGCACCGCGGCCGGCACGCCCTCGATGAGCTTCATCACGCGATCTTCGAGGTTGCGGATAGCCTTCTCGGCGTCGAGGCGGCCTGTGAGGTCCCGTATTACGGCGACCCGAACCCGCCGATCGCGGAACCGCACACCCTTGCCCCGCACCTCTACGGGAAAACGCGAGCCGTCCTTCTTCATCCCTACGGCTCGAAACACCTCTTCCTGCTTCGACTGGATGTTCTGGAGCAGCACCTCCTGCGACTCGGGTGCGGCCATGTCGGCACCGCTCTTCCCGAGCACCTCTTCCATGCCATAACCGAACATCTGCGCGAACGCCGGGTTCACCGCCAGGATCGTGCCCTCGTCGTGGATGACTATTGCCTCGAAACTCGCCTCGGATAGAAGCTGGTGAAGCTCTCTGTTTTCGTCCAGCTCCTTTCTTTGTCCTCCATCAGGCATAGCATCGGGCCCTTCGATCAAATGGTGACAGGCCCCATTCCTCCAAATTCGTGTCGGCGCTACGAATAGCGCAATTATACCAGCATTTCTCCTCTTCTCTCCCCCTTAGAGGAGGGCCAGGGTGGGGGCGACGTCAGCGCCTTCCTGACATGGAGAAGGGTGTTATGGCGATGATCTCCCGGAATACTCGTATGAAATTCAGACCCAGTATCCATGCCAGGTCTTCTTCCGAGTAATCGCGGTCGAAGAAGCGCTGGGTAAGCGCGGGGAGGCCGACGGCGTATTCTGCTACAATCGCCATCAACGAGTTGCCTGGACTCTGAAGGGAATCCAAGCTAATTGGAGTATAAGATGTGTCGTACGATGCCAGAATGCGACCCACTCGAAGGAAGGGATGAAGGATGATAGAGCTCGATTGCCTCGAAGAAGTCGATGGTTCAAACAAAAAACACGACCTCGTCCTGTTTGCAATAAGCACCTGCCCACACTGCCGCAACGCACGCAACTTCCTGGATTCGAACGACATCGCGTACCGGTTCGTCTACCTCGACCTGCTCAAGAGCGACGAGCAGCGGCAGGCCCTCGGCAAAGCAGAGCAGTACAACCCCAGGAAATCATTTCCGACGCTCGTCATCGATGATGACCAGGTCCTCGTTGGGTTCACCGAGCCGGATTGGAGGAGCAAGTTGCTATGACAGACGCCCCGGCTTCCGAAGAGGTTGAAAAGCTGTACGAGCGTCTCGACAAAGACGCTGAGGCTTCAGGCTACCATCTCAACCCGGATACGTCGTTCACGACCCAGCTCGTCGAGGGTCTCTTGACCAACGAGGAGCGATACGGATACCCGCAGTGCCCGTGCAGGCTTACGAGCGGTGAGAAAGAGGCGGACCTCGACATAATCTGCCCGTGCGATTATCGCGATCCGGACCTTGACGAATACGACGCTTGTTACTGCGGCCTCTACGTGTCCGGGCGTGTCCTGGAAGGCGAAGCCGAGGTGACATCCATACCGGAAAGAAGACCTGAAGAAAGGCCGCGGATGTCAGAAAGCCAGGACAAGACGAAGCCGGAAGGAGCACCGACGGTCAGGGTGTGGAGGTGTCAAGTCTGCGGCTATCTGTGCGCAAGGATAGGACCACCGGAGGTCTGCCCCATCTGCAAAGTCCCTCGAGAGCGCTTCGAGCCGTTCGAATTCCCCTGATGAGCCTGCGTGGTGCACCAGATGGACAAGCTTGTTGTGATCGGAGGAGTTGCGGCGGGAACTACGGCCGCGGCTCGAGCGCGCCGTTGCTGCCCCGAAAGTGAGATAAAGGTCTTCGAGCAGGAGCCTTACGCCTCGTACTCCGGGTGAGGCATGCCTTATTTCATCAGCGGCGTGCCCGCTGACTACAAGGAGCTCATAGCTCGAACCCCTGAAGAGTTTCGAAAACTGAACGACGTCGAGATCTTCACCAGGCACAGGGTCATTGATATCGACCCGGAGCGCCAGCGCCTCAGGGTCGTTGACCTCGAAGGCAACCGCGAGTTCACAACAGAGTACACCGTGCTCCTCGTATCGACAGGTGCAAAAGCGTTCGTCCCTCCGGTCGACGGCGTAACCCTCAACGGCTGCTTTACCCTGCGCAAGCTTTCCGATTCGATAGCAATCAAGACCTACCTGCGCGAGAGAAAGCCACGGCGGGCGGTCATTGTCGGAGCCGGCCCTATAGGCATGGAGATGTGCGAATCGTTTCGAACCATCGGCCTCGAGGTATCGGTCGTAGAAATGGCGCCACAGGTCATGCCGATGATTGACGAGGACATGGCTGGCGAAGTCCAGTCGAGGCTGGAGCTCGAGGGTGTAAACTGCATGCTCGGTCAGGGCCTTGAGGGAATCGAAGGAGACAGCTCGGGAGCGGCGCGAAGGGTCGTGACGACCGGTGGGAACGTCGAGTGCGACATCGTGCTGCTGGGCATAGGCGTGAGGCCCTCAGTCGACACCGCCGCAGCGGCTGGTGTGCAACTGGGCACCAGGGGGGCGATCAAAGTCGACCGCATGTTGCGAACGAACGTTCCCAACATCTACGCCGCCGGCGATTGCGCCACTACGACGCACAAGCTCACCGGCGAAGAAACGTGGATTCCCCTGGGCTCGACATCGCGAAAGCAAGGTAGACTCGCCGCGGATAACATGTTCGGAGCAACCCTCGAGTTCCCCGGCGTCCAGGGCACATCGGTGGTCAAGTGCTTCGACCTCACGGTCGGCCGCACAGGACTCAACGAATCCGGAGCGCGAGACGCGGGTTTCGAGCCGGTTTCTATCACTATGGAAGCTGAGACCCTGCACGAGTATATGCCTGTCAGGGGAAACATGGCCTTGAAGCTCGTTGCCGATAAAGCAACCGGTCGGCTGCTGGGCGCGCAGGTCGTAGGCGAGATGACGGCCCTGGCGGATAAGCGTCTGGACATCCTGGCGGTCGCAATCGGAGCAGGGCTGAACGCAAACGACGTCAAGTACCTCGACCTGGCTTACGCTCCACCTTACTCAACCGCAATCGACGTGCCCATAATCGCCGGCAATCTGATGACGGGAAAGCTTTACGGCAAGGAGTGCTCATGCGGGCCGCACGGCCTTGAATGAGAACCTTCCTGCTCGGGGCGTTGGTCGAGCGCCGCTTTACAACGACCATGTAGTAGAATGAACGTTGACACCTTTCCAAGAGCGGTGGGGAACAGAGATTGGACAGCCGATGAATGCCTACGCGGTCATGTCCTTGGTGGCTTTAATCATAAACGCGGTCACGGGAATCTACGTTTTGTCACGAGGTCCCAGACTACTCATCAACCGCCTTCTCTTCGCGGTGCTGATGACCCTTGTGGCGTGGAGCGCCGGCGAGTTGATGATGAGGTTGGCCGGTTCCGCGCAGGAGGCCCTGCGGGCAAGCAAGATAGCAGGCTTCGGGTGGTGTCTGGTCGGCGGCTTTTTCCTCATTTTTGCCTTCGCGTTCACCGAGAAGTACGATCTGCTCAGAAAACCCCTGTTGTACTTCGTCGTGTTCGCTCCGGGGGTGGTTTTCCTCGCGCTCATCTGGACCACCGATCTTATCTTCAGTGGGTTTACCAAGAGCTATTGGGGATATAAGGAAATCGGGGGCACGGTACGGCTGCTATCCCAACTCTACGTAGCGCTCATCTTCATCGCCGGCATCGCCGTTCTCTTCTCTTACTGGCGTAACACACATTCCCGCCGGAAGCGGACCAACACGCTCTACGTCCTGACCGCCTCATTGATCCCGGTCTGCACCGGTATCACCACCGACATCATCCTTCCCGTTTTCGGCAAGCACGTTGTTGAACTTGGGATGTTTGCGAGCACCGCAGTCGGCCCGTTGCTGGCAATCGCTGTGGTAAACAACGGGCTGCTCACAACTATCACGGGCTCGCTCGGAAGCACCATAATCACTAAGATCCGGGAAGCGGTCTTCGTCACCGATTCGGATGGGCTGATAGAGACAGTCAACGCCGCCGCCGAGCGCCTGCTCGGTTTTTCGAGGGACGAGCTCGGACAAACCGCCGTTGAGAATCTCTTCTCCCCGATGCAGGAGATGCCTCCCGGGGGGCACAGTCATACATGGACCACCTGCACTGACAGGAGCGGTGAGCACATCCCGGTCACCGTCAGTGCCGAGCTGGTCAAGCGGCGGACGGGGAAAGTCGTTGGCTCAGTGCTCCTGGTTCAAGACATGCGAGAGACCCTGAGACTCATCGAGGTGGAGCGGGAAGCTGAGCTCGCCGTCGCCCAGATCCATGCGGAGCGGGGGCGCTCCGAGTCTCTTCGTCGCTCACGCGAGGAACTGATGGAGCTGTCGAAGTTCCTCGAAAGCGTAATGGAGAATATCGCGGAACCGCTGTGGATAAAGGACAGGGGCTATCGGATAGTGTTCGCCAACCGCGCATTCTGCGAGCTCTCGGGCTTGGATAGAAAGGACATTATAGGCAAGATCGGGCACGAACTCGCCCCGCCGGGGATTGCCGACAGTTTCAAAGACCGTGACAGGCACGTCTTTGAAACGGGCGTTCTCCTGGAAACAGAAGAGACCTCCATCTCCACCACGCGGGGAGACAACCTGGTCTTGAAGGGATTGAGAGCGCCTCTAAAAGACGATGATGGAAACGTCCAGTATGTGGTGGGCGTATTCAACGACATCACTGAACACAGGCGCCTGGACAAG
>PMDX01000149.1 GCA_003154635.1 Actinomycetota bacterium
AGCCCCATCAGCGAGCGTCCTACCGGACTCTCGTAAGAGATCATGTGGTTGTCAGGGTTTGCCTCAGCCGGTCCGACGATGCGCAACGTATGTTTCTTTGAAGCGCTTACCCGCTTGATCTCGACCAGGGAGCCGATGCCAACCTCTTTTGTCGTGACATGCCGCCGATCGATAATCTTTGCCTTGGCCAGCATGGTCTCTATCTGGTCAATGCGGTGCTCGACGCGCGCCTGCTCGTTCTTTGCGTCGTCGTATTCCGAATTCTCGCTCAAGTCACCGTAGCTGATAGCGTTCTTCAGCCGCGCGGCAACCTCTCTGCGCTTGACGTTCTTAAGGTCCGCGAGTTCTTCTGTGAGCTTCTTGCGACCCTCTTCGGTGAGGACGACCTCACCTTTCATTTCCATTCCGACTGTGTCCATTATAGTCACCCCGTAATAGGAAGCTACTGCTGTAACGACCGAGGCTTCCGTGCGATGTCGCCATGATATTAGCGCGTATTATACGCATGGGTCTTTCTATTTGCAAGAAGATTATTGGTTACTCGATACCTACCTGATGGGTGTCCCGTTCCATTGGTTCCAGAAGCCTTCGTGCAGCTAGAATGAGGACGCCACGGAGTTGCGGCCGGTTTGCTTCGCGGCGTACAGCGCGAGGTCGGCTTTGTGGACAAGGCCGGTCTCTTCATCGCAATCGCGCGGAAAACAAGCCACACCTACGCTTATCGTTATTCGCCCCTCCAGCACGCGCTCCTCACCGGAGAAATGGAAATCAGCTACCGCGCGGCGCACTTTCTCCGCTACGACCATCGCTTCTTCGGTATCGGTCTCGGGAAGGATGACGCAGAACTCGTCGCCGCCGTACCGAAATACCTTGTCCATCTCGCGCGTGCTGCTGTCAACGATTGAAGCGACCTGAGAAAGGACGACGTCCCCCTTCTGGTGCCCCAGCGTATCGTTGTAAGACTTCAGGTTGTCGACATCCACCATGAGGAACGCTACCGACCTCTTGTAGCGGCGCGCCCTTCCAACCTCGTCGGCGAGCGCCTGCTCGAGCCTCCTGACGTTGAAGACGCCGGTAAGCGGGTCGGTCATGGCAAGCCTGTTGATCTCTTCGAACAACAACGCGCGCTGCAGAGCCAGCCCAACCTGGTCGGCGAACGCGAGGGCCAACTGCTGGTCCTCCTCTCCGAACGCGTTGGGTTTGTCACTCCTCACGTGCATGACGCCAAGGGTCCTGCCCTCGGCTTGCATACACACGCACATGCTCGAGCCCTGCCCAATCTTCTCCAGCGTGTGACAGGCTGCATTCGACGTCGACNNGAGCCGGCCTTCAGAGACGGTCCAGCAATCCTCGACCTTTGGGTACGGCGGGGAAGATATCCTTTCGAGTACCTCCTGCGAGTAGCCGAACGACTCTACACATCTCATGACACCCTGCTTCTCGTCGATGCGGTATATGAGCCCCGCTGTACAGTCGAAGAGGTGCCTGACGCTGTCGAGCCCGACCTGCAGGATGGTCGAGAGGTCGGACGTCGAACCGACCGCGCTTGCGAGCTGGACCATGCTCGCCATCTGGGCGGCGTCCGTCTTGATGCGCTCGTGCAGGCGCGCGTTCATCACCGCAAGCGCTATCTCGCTCGCGACGACCGCAAGCTGGCCGACCTGCGCGTCGCTGAACTCCTCTGTCGATGTATCCGTTACGCAGAGCAGACCCCCTATGCTCCCGTGCATGTAGAACGGCGCTATCATGACGGACCCGGAAGCGCGAAGGAATTGCGGGAGCACCGGGTTCTCGATGGGGTGCACGAGGCGTAGCGCGGGCGGCCTCTGCGCGAGCGTGTACATCTCTTCGAAGCCGTCCAATTGTATGCCGCTGCCCGGCGGGAACGAGGTGCGTCTGGCACCCGCTCCAAGCATCATGCGCGGCTCGAGGACACCCCTGATCTCATCGAGCAGGAACGCCGCGCACCCGGATGAATCCGTGGTCCTGGATGCGAGCCTGCAAGCGTTTTCGAGGACCTTGTCCAGGTCGAGAGTCGAACCGAGCTCGCGGGTGGCGCGGTACAGCGTATCGGCCTCGTTGCGCCTACGCTGCTCTTCCGCGTAGCGTTCGGCGTTCTCGAGCCCCGCTGAAGCCTGGGCGAGGATCGTGTTGCACATGTTGACCTGGCGGTCGGTGAACTGCCGCATCTTGCCGCGCCTCTCGACCGCGAGCACGCCTTTTACATCGTCTCGCAGCAGGATTGGCAACACCATCAGGCTCTTGAGCTCGAAGTCCTGCTCCCACCTCTTGCTGATGAGGGGATCGTTAGCGGCGTCTTCGATGAACACTGGCTTGCGCGTCTCGATCGCCCGGGACGCAGCGTTTTCCGCATGAAGATCGATTCTGGTCGTGAAGACTTTCTCGCGCGCCGCCCTCTCGGTTTCCGTGGTGCACTTGGGCACGGCCCAGCGTCCGTCGGGGCCTATGAGGTATATCGTGCTCCGCGCCAGGCCGCCGATCTCACCGATGCCTTTGACGACAGTGTCCATCAGCTCATCGGGGTCAAGCGTCGATCCGAGGGCGGCGGCGACCCCTGATAGAATGCCTGCCTCGCGCCTCTGTACCCTCTCCCTCTGGGTGACGTACGCCGCGGCAACAGCGAGTATGAACATCAGCACTATACGAGCGGCTCCCGCGGCGATAAGCGTGCGTGGAGCCTCCGGGCCTATGCCCCTGTTCACGACCACCGTTATCATGTAGAGCGTCGAAAGCGTTACCGCCGAGGCGACAGCCTGCTTGTAATCGAACCTTGCGGCTATGACGATGACCAGGATCGCCAGTATCCAGAACCCCTCAGGTATGAACTTTGGCCAGACCGTCAGCGCGAACAGGACGATAGCCGCGTCGAGCGCGGCGGTCACGGTGGCGACCAGGGCGGCGCGCTTCCTGGATTTTCCGCGCAGCCAGATGTAGATGAGCGTGAGCCCCACGCTGGCCACGCAGGCGAACGCCACGATGAGCAGTCTCGTCGAGAAAGAGAACTCGCGGCCAGGGAAGATGGGGATCAGGATCAGCGGAGCAATCAAGATAGTGCAGACCCACTGGAAGATCATCGCATAGTCTTCTGGTGTAAGCTGCTTCCTCACTGCCAGACTCCAGTCAGTGGGCGAAATTCTCTATGCTCTAATTTCTACGCTCAATATAACTCAAGAATCCCGCGTCAGGGTACTACCTTTCCCAGAGGAAGCTCCAGTATTCCGGTCGCTCCGCTTGCCTTGAGGCGGGGAATCAGGTCTGCCAGGCCTCTCTTTTCAGCGACGGTCTCCACCGCGAATCCTCCATCCGCGAGCGGACTGACGGTCGGTGACCTCAGAGCGGGAAGTATCGCGAGGACGGCGTCTTTTTCTTCGGAGCTTACGTTCAGCTTCAAAAGGCATTTGCCCCGCGCGTCGAGCGCGGAAAGCAGAAGGATGCGTATTTCTTCCATCGATTTGCGCTTCGAGGGGTCGGCGTAGCTCTCCTTGTTGGCTACGAGCTTCGTCGAGGTCACCAGCACGTCGTCGATTATCTCGAGACCGTGTGCGCGCAAAGTGCTGCCCGTCTCCGTTATCTCCACGATCGCGTCAACGATCTGCGGCACCTTCGCCTCGGTCGCCCCAGCGGATGGAATAACCTTCACGTCCAGGCCGAGCTTCTCGAAATAGCGGCCGGCTATCCCCGGGTACTCGGTAGCGATGCGCGTGCCCGCGGGAAGGTCCTGGGGCCGCTCGATACCCGACGAGCGAAGCACGGCCAGCACTATGCGCAACGTGCCGCCGGAGCCCGTCTTGGCGTACGGGAAATCCGCCAGGATCTCAACCTCGGACTCCGTTTCCATGATCCAGTCAAGACCTGTTATACCCAGGTCGAAAATACCTTCCTCGACGTACTTTCCGATCTCCTGCGGGCGCAGAATAGCGACCTGGGAGATGCGCTCGTCGTCGATCCTGGCGTTGTACTCCCGATCACCGGAGCGCCTTACCGGCAGGTCGGCGTCTCTCAAGAGTGCGAGGGTCTGCTCCTCGAGGCTCCCCTTCGGGATGACCATCCTTATCAAAATCAACCTCCATGCAAAGTGAAACGTGTCGGTGTCGTATAGTATAGCAAACGGGCGGGTCGATTGGGTTGCCCAAGACTTGGAAAGCGCTTGGCGGCGCTTTTTCCTTGAGAAGCTCGAGCCGGGCCTGGCGAGACCCGGCTCAAGTCGTTTTTCCTGTTCAGGCCTGAACTGAGCTGCTAGAGCTCGACCACCGCCTCGCCCTTCGACAGGATCACGGCGCCGTCCTGGTTCATGGCGCCGACCTCGAGGACCACGAGCTTCTTCCCGTCTTCCTCTTTCTTGTCCTTGACCTTGCCCCAAAACGTGACCGTATCGCCGGGGCGCGCCGGGCTATTGAAACGCACCATGAATCGCTTGAGCTTACCGGGGTCCTCGATCCAGTCGACTATCGTCTTCTGCATGCGGCCCATACTGGAAAGACCGTGGGCGATAGTGCCACCGAGCCCGACCTTCTCGCCGAACTCCTTGTCGTTGTGGATAGGGTTGAAGTCTCCCGACGCACCCGAGTACATCCAGAGCATCATCTGGTTGAGCTCTATCGAGAAGCTGGGGATCTCGTCCCCGACTTTGACGTCATCGTAGGAAACTGCCATTAGTTACCCCCCCTTATCACGAAAGCCGCTCGGCCGATGGTCATGAGCTCGCCGTCCTGGTTGACCGAACGGGCCTCGAACTTGATCACATCGTTGTTGCCCTTCTCGGCTATGTCGGTGATCTTGCCCGTGGTCGTGATCACATCTCCCGGCTTGACCGGCTTGATGAACTCAAAATCCTGCTCGCCGTGTACCAGCATCCCGAAGTTGAGCTTCAACTCCTGGTCGAAGAACATGTCCGCGCATCCGGCCAGGTTATAGACGGCCGCAAAGTTAGGGGGCGCTATATTATCGCCGTAGGTCGTCTTGGCGCCGAAATCCTTGTCGAAGTAGTACGGGTTCTCATTGTCAATCGCCAGCGCGTACTCCTTCATCTTCTCTCGACCGATCTCGTATACGTGGACCGGATACTCTTTGCCTATGAACTTGTGGTCAATCACTGGCTCCACTCCCTTCCAACCGTCTTACCCATATTTCGTCCATGCGACGCAGTCAGATAGCATACCACTGTTCATGTTATTTGCGTTGCCGCGCGCGCGGAAAAGTACACCGACCCGGCGCGCTACTCCGGGCGGAAGTCAACGATGCGCGCCCACTTCGTACCCCGGGACGCGCTGAGATGCTCCGCTACCTCTTCGAACGACGTCACGATGACTCTGTCGGGCTTGAACTCGAGGCTGGTCCTCACGCTCGCGGCAATCCTGTCGGCCAGGCCCGTTACCTCACCGACGGACGTCGGGCACATGTAGATCCAGACCTCGTCTATCCCATCGGGGTCGTTGTTCCTCTTCCTCAGCTCGACGACCCACTCCAGTACGTCCACGCTGTTGTTCAGGATGGCGGAGAACGTATTGAGGTCGACGAGGTTGCCTTTTACCTTTGAGAGCGCGAACTCCTTGCCGAGCTGCCTGCGGTTAATGGTCGAACTGATCCTCGGCATGGTTCGGCCACAGCCCGGGCACCTGCCGGTCGTATAGCCACCGACCAGGATGTCTCCAGTGCGGTACCGCAGCACCACGCTTCCGTGCGCATCGAGGTTCGTCACGACGAGTTCGCCGGTCTCCCCCTCGCCGAGCGCCTCGCCGGTGTCCGGGTCGACTACTTCGATTATCTCGAGGTCGGGGCAAGTGTGGTAACCCTGGCTTTCATCTTCACCGCAGTCGCCCCACGCATACTTCATCTCGGTGGCGCCGAACGCTGCTGTCACAACCGGGTCAACCGCCCCCATCCGCTCGAGCAGCTCGGCTATCTTTTCGCGGGATCCCCCCGTTATGCGGTCGCCGCCCATCGCNNCTTGGCCCTCTCGATGATGTTCAGTATCCGCTCGTTTCCGAGCGAGGGGCCTCCGCCCGAGTTTATCGTGGTGATCGCGGTTCCTTCGGCTCCGGCGACAGCAACCCAGTAAGCCAGGTGCTGGGTCCCCGGGAAATGGTTTATCGCAACCATATGGCGGTCGTAATCCTCGGGAGCCCGGCTCGAGATGACCGCACTGACCCTCCTCCCCGCTTCTCGCATGCGCTCCATATCGTGGAGGGTGAAGAAGAACGGGGTCGGCTCCGCGGTCCGGCCGGTTGTGAACATGGTGATGATGGGTTGATATTCCTCGCGAAAAGCCTGCTCAGCCTCGCCGTTGCCGGCATGATCCGGGCAAGTCACCTGCGGCACCCAGCCATCGGATCTATGTGACTTGGCCCTGTCGAAGCCAGGTTCAAGGACGAATGCCCGTGGGCTATCCGGGTCTTGTGGTTGAGGGGCGATGTCCTCTTTGAAAGTGAAGGGTATGCGCTGAAGGTCCTTCACCGTGCGGATCGACTCGGGGTCTATCTTGTTCTCATCGAAGAGGCGATGGTAGTAAGGGTGGAACGGGTAGACTTTCTTGGTGACAAACCTGCGAAGCTTGTCGTCCTGAAGCGCGCGGATCTCCTCGTTGCTCCAGGAGTCCCAACCCCTGACGCACCTGACTTCCCACCTTCTCTTAGGAGCCCATCTCGACATTGAACCTTTACCCCCAGTCAACCATCCGACAGCCCGACCTTATATGGGACGGAAATATTTTATGTCGCGGAGCGTGCCTTTTCTATCCTCAGCCCAGATGGCCTTTACGCGCATCCCAACCTCTACATCGTCGGGATCGACCTCACCCAACAGATGCGGGAAATGCACACCGGCACCATCCAGCATGATGAACGCACAGATATAGGGCTGCACAGCAGGCTCACCTACGCACGGTTCATAGACCGTGGTGAATGTCTTGAGGGTACCCTCGTCAGCCAGTTCCACCCACTGGTCCGCGGGTTCATAGCAAAAGCCGCAGTACGGCCTCGGTGGCAGGAGAACCGCTCCACATTTGGAACACTTTACACCCATGATGCGTTTATTGTCACACATCTCCCGGTAGAACCGGCCGTAGTGCTCTCCGTATGGCTGGCGGTAAGAGATATGGAGCTCGCCGTCCACTTCGTCGACCGGCCCGCCGCCCGGTGATTCCTTAGCCTTCTCTATCATTGCTCCTCCGGGACAAACCATCGGATGTCGGTAATCGCTCCGGTCCTGCGTTCCTTAAACTCCGGAACGACGGTTACGCCTGTCTTGACGCGCTCGTCGTCGGGCGTGACGTGCAACATTGATGTGTCGGCGCCGGCGAGCCTGACGAGAACGTACCTGAAAGGAGCTTCGAGGGGAGCGCCTTCGAACTGCTCCGGCACGCGGGCCCAGGAGAGGACCACGCCCCTCGGCCCCACCTCCCGCCAGTCTTTCATGGCTCCGCCGCATTGCTCGCAATAAGATTGAGGAGGGACGAAAACCGAGCCGCACCCTCCGCACTCCGCTCCGAGGATCACGCCCCGATCGCGTAGCGCTTCGAGGAAGCCACCGACTATCTCACCTGTGGACCACGCGTACGAACACCTGATCTCACTGTCGAGGAATTCGTGCTCTTCCGATGCGTTTTCCAATGCCTGTTCCACCTTCTATGATGTCACGTGGTCGCCCGGATGGCGACTCATAACTCGCCTGCGAAGATCGTGACGGTGCTGAACTGCACAACGCCCCCCCACGAATGCGCCAGCGACTTCCTAACGCCGGGTAACTGGTGTGCGCCCGCCTTGCCCATGACCTGCATTGCGGCTTCGATCTGCCTGATCATCCCCGAAGCTCCGATGGGGTTGGCTGACAGGACCCCGCCCGAAGGGTTGATCGGAAACTCTCCCTCCATGGCCGTGACCCCTGACTCGACCATCCTTCCACCCTCACCGGGGTTGCAGAGACCGAGCGCTTCCGTCCAGATGAGCTCCTGGAAACTGAAAGCCTCGAATATCTCGGCGACATCCAGCTCCCGGACCGGGTCGTAGATCCAGGCCATCTGGTATGCGAGCTGCGCGGCACGCACGCACGACTCGGGGTATGCCATGTCGATGTTCGGCGCGTATGGGCTCTCGCTGCAGGCGCCAAGCCCGGCGAACCACGCCGGTCTGCTGGCCATCTTCTTTGCTCGTCGCTCTTCAGCTATGACCAATGCGGCGGCGCCGTCGCTCAAGGGGCAACAATCGAGAGCCTTTATGGGGCTTGCCACGGGTGAGGAGTTCATGACGTCATCGACAGTGATCTCCATCTGGAGCTGAGCGTAAGGGTTTCTCATCGCGTTCTTGCGGTTCTTCACCGCGACCATCGCGCCATGGTCCTCGCGGACCTTCGGGGCATGCCTGGCCAGATACTGGCACGATTGCAGACCGACGAGCGGTGCGGCGCCGGACGAGAAGCCCCTGTCCCAGAACGGGTCGCTCAGCGTCGAAAAGCTGTACGAGGGAATGCCGTCCGACAGCTTTTCATACGAGACGGCCAGGACCACATCGTGGAGCCCCGACGCCACGTGATAAAAAGCCGCGATGGTGGCGCCGGCGCCGGACGTCCCTCCTGTCTGGATCCTCGTGACCGGCCTTCCGGCCTGGCCCAGTGCGGATCCGACCCACAGGTCGGGGCGGTTGACCCCTTCGAACACCTCCGGCCCGCTTCCTATGACTACCGCCTCTATATCCCGGGGATCTATGCCGGCGTCCTCTATAGCCCTGCTCGCGGCTTCGCGCGCGAGTTCGGGTATGTTCACGTCGTCGCGCCTGTTGGCGTATCTTGTCTGGCCGGTCCCTACTACCGCTGCGGCTCTGGCCAAATGCTTCTCCTGTATTTCCGGACTATCTCTCGAGTATCACGCACGCGGCGGACTGCATGGCAAAGCCTCCGCCGGAGTGCGCAAGCGCTCTCCTTGCTCCATCGATCTGTACGTTGCCGCCGCGATTGCTTACCTGCGCGGCCGACTCAGCCAGCCTGACGAGGCCGGTGGCGACAAGCGGGTTGGCGCAAAGCGCGCCTCCCGAAGGGTTGACCGGGGTCTGCCCATCGTGGGCGGTTGCCCCCGCATCGAGTAATAGCGCGCCGTCACCTTCCGCGCACAGACCGAGCGCTTCGTACAACATAAGCTCCTGGTATGCGTAGAACTCGCTCACTTCGATGACGTCGAGTTCGCTGTGAGGGTCGGTTATAGAGGCCATGTCGTATGCCCTCCGCGCCGCCAGCTTCGCCGACACCGCCTTATGGAGCTCTCTCGACCCGAGGCTGTATGCGTCCTGGCTGTGACCGATGCCCCTTATCCATGCGGGATGAACCCCGAGCGAGCGAGACATCGGGCCGTCCGCCAGTACGACCGCACATGCCCCGTCGGTCACTGGACACGCCTCGAGTCTCCTTATCGGGGAGACCAGTTCGGGCGAACCGAGGACCTCCGCGAGCGTCACCTCGCTTCGCAGTTGCGCGTAGGGGTTTGCGGTCCCGGCGGCACGGTTCTTGACCGCGACCCGGGCGGGCGCGCTGGTGTCGATCCCGTAGTGATGGAGGTACGCGTTCTCCTGAAGAGCGCCCGCCGCGACGGCATCGATGCCAAGGGGACGGGCGTAGAACGGCTCGGCGCCCGCGCGGGTCTGACGCCGGATGGAGCTCTCCGAGCTCTTTCCATAAGCCACGACAAGCGCGGAGCTGAACATCCCTGAAGCAACCTTCATAAACGCGTATATGGCAGCCTCCAGGCCATCACCGGCGACCTTGGACTCGACCTTGGAGTGCGCTCCCATCGCATCGAGGTTCAGCGCGTTGGAGAGTCCCCTGCCGTCAAGAAAATCGCTGCCGGCGTCGATGACCGTGTCTATATCGCGGATGGTCATACTGCACGACTGGAGAGCCGTGTTCACGAGGTCGTAAAGCATCTTCTGGCATGTCTGCCCGGTCTTGGATCTCTCGTGCCTGGTCTGCGCCCATCCGACTACGGCTACTTCTTCCATCAAGAGTCGCCTTCCCTGGCAAGTCCGCACAGGTTGATGATACGGGGACTTATCCTGTCAGTGATATCCAGCATCCCGAGCGTGTTGACTGAGGCAAACACCTTGTCGGTCGAGCTGCCCGGGTTGAAAAAGAGTGTACCGTCTTTCTCCTTTATCAGTGGCTCGTGCGTATGCCCGAACACGATCGCGTCCAGCTCTTCTCCCTCGAACACCCGCCTCACTTTCCGGGTCATTCCAAATGGCGGGCCGTATCCGTGTGTCAGTCCGATCCTGAATCCCAGCGCGTCGATCACGCGGCTCTCCGGGCACTTTCGCACCACATCTCCATGGTCCATGTTGCCACGTACCGCCACGGTGGGAGCAATCGTGGAAAGCTGCTCGATAACGGACATCTCGAGGATATCACCGGCATGCATGATCATGTCGACTCCACGCAGCGCGCCCATTATGGATTCTGGTACAGGCTTCCCTGTGAGATGCGTATCCGAGAGGACTCCTATCAACAACCCGCGTCACCCACCTTCCACCCCCGCCGTGTTCTCATGCCCGGCGAAACCCCGTGAAGTCGGGAACTCGAGGAAGAACAAGGCGCCCGTGTCGGAATCCGCCAGGCCGACGGTCCCTCCGAGCCTCTCTATTACCCTCTTCACTATCGCGAGCCCCATCCCTGAATGTCCTTCGACCGAGGTATAGAACGGGTTGAAGATCGCTTCGCGTATGTCCGTGGGCACGCCCGGCCCGGTATCCTTGATGTTTACCCGAACGAACCCGCCGCCGGCGCTGCCGCCGACCTCCACGCGCTTGCCCCCCGAGGCGGAGGCTATACAGGCGTTGGTGAGCACCTGCTCGAGAGCGGAGCGGACCATGCGTTCATATCCGAACGCGGGGGGCAGGCCCGCAAGGTTGACGGCAGCGACTACGCCCCTTGCTTCAGGCCTGCGAAGCACGTCGTCGACCACATCCGCGACTATCGAGGAGAGGTCGCATTCCGTGGGCTCGTCCCACTCGCGCGATGTGACGCAGTTGAGATACTGTTCGACGTCTTCCAGCAATCCCATCAGGGCGCCGGACCCCACCTCGAGCACCTTCACGACCTCGTCCCTGCTGCGAGACCAGACGTCAAGGTCCATTGCTCGAACGTGTTCAATGACCCTGGAGAGCGGATGCGTATAGAGGCGCTCTATCCTGGAGCCCAGGGAGCGCAGCAACAGCTGGTAATCGACGCTTTCACTGGGCGCCGGTTCCGGGGCGAGTTCCTTCTCTTCGATGAACACAGCCGTCGCACCGAGTATCTCGGAACCCTCGGCCAGCGGGCTGACCTTATAGACAATCGGAAGGAGAGTCCTGTCCTTCCTCAAGACCACCGCCTTGCCTTCAGCGGTCTCTCCGGCACTGATGGCCTCGATGATGGCCTGTCCGACCTGCCCGAACGGGCTCTGCTCGAGAGGCACACCCGCCTGAAGCCGGAGAGTCGTGACGTCATCGAGGGAGTAGCCCGTCAAGTGCTGCGCCTCACGATTGAAGATCGTGACGCGCCCGCGGTTGTTTACAGTGACGACCCCCGCGGGCATCTCGTCGACCACGAGACCCGCGGCTTCGCGCTGGCGTGCGGCGGCATCGAGGCTCCTGCGGGCGATCCTGTAGAGCTCGGCGTTCTTCATCGTGAGGCTCGCAAGCTCGGCGATACCCGAGAGCATGTTCTTTTCTTCGTCGGTGTAGCGGTGCGGTGCGGCATTCGCCATGACCAGGACGCCCACGAGGCGATCCCCCGCTTCCATCGGAACCGCGACCTGGGAGGCGGGAACGGCCGCACCGGCGAAGATGTTGTCCTCCCCTGATCTTGACGAAGGGCCATCCGAGACCAGGAGCGTTCTTTCGGCCGCCGCGCCACCGACGAGCCCTTCCCCCAGGGCCACCGCGCGCCCCGACCACGCCTGGTCGTCCACGCCCCTGAACTTCGCCGCCTTGAGCACCTCTTCGCTCTTGTCCCAGAGGTAGATCGCGCCGAACTCGGCGCCGGTCGACCACGAGGCGTACGTAAGCGTGTATTCCAGGGCATCTTCGAGCTCCAGCGTCGAGCCGATGTCTCGCTCGGCCTGCAGGAGCAGGGTCAGCCGGGTGTTGGACTCGGTCATCTGCTCGACCACGGTCTGCGCGTACCTGACGTTAGACCTCTCACGCACCAGGAAGTAGATCACCATGCCCGCAATCAATACGATGAGGACTACTCGGAGTATCCAGAAGGCGTTGTCGCCCTCGAACGTGTCACGAAGTCCGGGCAGGGTCATTATCGCAAGCACCGCGAGGGAGCAGATCACGAAACCGATCATGAGCGTGAGTCCCAGCGGTGTCTTCCCTGGAGTTCTTTTCTTTCGCCCTGAACCAGCAAGGCCTGAACCGGAATCCGGTGTTAAAGGACTGATAATCCCAGTATCCTCGGTTTTCTTTTCGTCGGGCATCTGATAACGGCTCCGAGCGAACTTTCCGCATAGATGGACTCTGAGCGTAAGCCAATTTTTTCAGAGTTATGCTGTTTCTTCAAGGACAATCGACGGGCCGTTGCGCATACTTGATAGCCCTTTTCAATGAGCCTGAAGTCCGCCGGAGTCAGGGGCCGGCGGGTTCGTAAGTGAAGATGCTTCCGAGGCCTCCCACCGCCCAGGCGTGGCTGGAGTCCGGCGCGCTAACGTCGAAGAGCGGCTCCTTGCCGGAGAATTGCTTGCTCCAGTAACTGCCGCCGAAGTAGTAGATCGGCCCGGTCGTGCCTATGCCCCCGGTCGCCCAGGCGTGGCGAGCGTCCGGGGCGGTGACCTTGTGCAACTCCTCGACGGTCTCGTACTGCTTCTTCCACGTGCTCCCGTCGAAATGGAAAATCGATCCGCCGGCGGTCGCGGGAGCGGACCCGACCGCCCACGCGTCAGATGGATCCGCCGCGGCGATGCCGAACAGCGCTTCCCCCTC
>PMDX01000225.1 GCA_003154635.1 Actinomycetota bacterium
ATGGGTTTGGTGCCCGAAGTGCAGTCCGGTAACCGACGCTACGTCATCGGTGCGGAGCTTCCGGCTGACAACGACAAAGACGACCTCCTGGTTGCCTGCATCTACGACCCCCAGACCTCGGGCGGCCTGCTCGCCGCCATCGAGGCCAGTCAGGCGGACGCGGCTGTCGAGGAGCTGCGCACGGGGGGTGCGCCCCGGGCAGCCGTTATTGGAAAGGTTGCCTCACACTCAGAGAAACTGTTGCGGGTGAGACACGAAAGGAAAGATTGATGGCCGACTTCGAGTTGGACTGCCGCGGGCTCGTTTGTCCCGAGCCGGTTATACGTACAAAGCGGGCGCTCGCGGAAGGTAAGAAAAGCCTGAAGATCACGGTGGACAACGAGACCGCGCGTGACAACGTCTCGCGTTTTGCACGCACCTCCGGGTGTGCGGTCGACGTATCCGAGATCGAAGGCGGCTTCGTGCTGAGCGTCACCAAAGCCGGCGCGACGGCGGATGAGAGCGTGGCAGTAAAGGCTGATGAAAAGCGCGCCCGGCGTTCCGGTTCGGTGATACTGGTGACAGCCGACGAGATAGGCAAGGGCGAGCGCGAGCTCGGTACGACGCTCATGAAGTCGTTTCTATACGCGTGCGTCGAAGCCGATGAAGTACCGGCCACAATGATCTTCATGAACAGCGGCGTCAGACTCGTGACTGAGAACGACGAGACGATAACCCACCTCAAGACGCTCGAGGACCGTGGTGTCGACATCATAGCGTGCGGCACCTGCCTGGACTACTACAGCCTCAAGGAACGGCTCGCCGCGGGGCGCGTTGGTAACATGTACGAGATTCAAACTACGCTCATCGGCGCCGATAACCTCGTCGCGCTTTAGACATGGACGGGGCGATTCCACCTGTCCGGGATCCAAGTCTTGAATCTTAAATTAATCCCATATTTATCATATCAAACCGGAAGGACAATTGGCTTGTATTGGTGAACTATTGATTAGAAAGGGATTTGTCGGCATTCTGAGATCTCCACGAGGTAAAACCCATTAGGTGAAGGCGAAAGCGCCGCTTCGAGACCGAGATACTCGCGCAGGAGGAGAAAATCAAGGCACTNNCTGGTCGCTTCGAAGCATACAGCTCAAGCTCATCAAGATCGGTGCCAAGGTGGTGAGTCACTCCCGGAGGACAATCTTCCAGTGCGCCGAGACGGCCGTCTCTCAAGCGCTGTTCGCCGACCTGCTGGATCGTATCCACGCTCTCTCCGCGGCGCCGACGTGAGCAATGCGGAGAATTCAACATGAAAGAGGGAATGATGTTCTATGGTCTTCGAAGACCGGCGGAACCCGAGCTTTCCATTACAACTCCTGCCAGAATTTGCCCGACTGGCGGAACTTACGGGGTCCACTGGCGATCACAGGTGAAAAGCGGTCGAGGCAGGGCATATGATTGCTATGTCAGGAGGGGCATACGGGGAAATGTCGGATTCAATATCCGTATTGCGCGGACTCGACCGACACAGGAGAAGAAGATGAACGAGCAAGAACAGATGGAGTCTTTTTACGAGATATTCGACCCCAGCCTGCCGAGGCTCGGTCCGGGAGATGCCGGATCGACGCGCAGGGCTTTGCGCGCCGCACTCGGGGGTCCCACGGACGATCTGACGGTAGCAAGCGCCGGTCTTCGCATCATCGATCTCGGTTGCGGCAACGGCGCTCAGACGCTCGTGCTTGCCGTCGAGACCGGGCTCGAAATCGAAGCGCTGGACAATCACAAACCGTTCCTCCAGGAGCTGGACCGACGGGCGCGTGCGGCCGGGCTTGCCGGCAAGATCCATACCCGCGAGGGCGACCTGCTTGCGCTGGACTGTGAGGACGCTTCCTTCGACATGGTCTGGTGCGAAGGTGCGATCTTCATCATGGGCTTTCGCAAGGGCCTTGCGCGGATTCGGGACCTCCTGGCGCCCGGCGGGTCACTTGCCCTGAGCGAGCTGTGCTGGCTCAAGGACGATGTTCCCGAGGAGTGCCGATCGTTCTTCGAGAGTCAGTACCCTCAGATGTCGGACGTCAGTGCCAACCTGGATACCGCGCGTGCTTGCGGGTACGAGGTGCTTGACTGGTTCGCCCAGCCCGAGTCGGCGTGGTGGGAGCCGTACTACACGCCGCTCGGGGAGCAGGTCGCGCTACTGCGCGAGGGATACGCGGAAGACATCGACAGGTCGGCCATGCTCGACATGGTAGAACTCGAGATCGAGATCTACCGGAAGTACCACGACTGCTACGGAAACGTGTTCTTCGTGCTCAAGCGGTAAGGTGCGGGCGGACAACAGTGGACGCCGGGTAAAAACGAAGGTCTTCGTCAAAGAACTCCTGGTCGCCGGCATCTTGTATGTTATTTCTGTTTACTATTTCGAGCGCGGAACTCCTCGCTTTTTTGAAAGCCTCCCGGCTGCGGGCTTCGACTTCGATATAGACCCGGTTAATACATTGTCGGGGGTGGTTTGGAGGTGCACACAATGAAAAAGGTCTTAATGGTCTTGTTTGTCGTGTTTGTCTTGGCGCTCGAAGTTGGTTGCGGCGGCGGGGCGAAGTGGGCCACCACCGGTGGCAGTGTTGGGCAGGGCAAGAACAACGGAGTTGACTCACCAGCCTATGGCTCAACGCGCAACCTGCTTTACGCTGGGACGAAAACCAACGGTGTTTGGGAGTACAACGGAACCACTTGGACCGACACCGGCGGAGGAGTCCCGAGCTACGGCATCGGCTCCCTCGCCTACGACTCTGGTCACAACGTGCTCTACGCGGGGACGGACGGCGAGGGGGTCTGGAAGTACTCGAGCGCAAAGTAAAAGGACAAAGTCTTCCTGAGACTGCCAGGACGCGTCTCGAAGGCGTTGCAAGCTCTGTGTCAGTGAAATATGCATGTTTGATGAAATTTGATTTGAATATTCAGACTGTGACCAAGAATACTCGTGATATTCAAGATTCAAGACCTGACCCCGCGCGTTTGATTGCTTATAATGAATCTATATGAATCCCCCTGATGAAAAAACGCGCGAGCTGCTCAGGCTCATCCCGCAGGTGAACGAGCTGGCGGAAGCCGTCCACGAGTCGGATGAAGGTTCCGGGCTGCCGCGAAGGGTCGTCGTGGATACCACGCGACAACTGCTCGACTCACTGCGCGCCTCCATCCTGTGGGGTGGCGATGGCTCTGTGTCCGTTCCGACGCCGGAGGATCTCGACGCCGGCACGCTGGCCCGGAAGGTCCTGAGCTCCGCGCGCGCCGCGATGCAGCCCAACCTCAAGAAAGTCATCAACGCGACCGGGGTCGTGCTCCATACGAACTTCGGAAGGGCTCCTCTCCCCAGCGATGCGCTCGATGCCGTCGTTGAGACTGCCGGTGGATACTGCAACCTCGAGTATCGACTGGCTGAAGGTGAGCGGGCTACGCGTCAGGAACACCTGGAGCGCCTGGTGTGCATGCTGACTGGGGCCGGAGCCGCGATGGCCGTCAACAACAACGCGGCAGCCGTGCTGCTCGTGCTCGCCGCGATTGCCCGGGGTCGAGAGGTCATTGTATCCCGCGGCCAGCTTATCGAGATAGGCGACTCTTTCCGGCTTCCGGATATCATGAGCCAGAGCGGCGCCCGGCTGGTCGAAGTCGGCACTACCAATCGCACGAGCCTGAGCGATTACAGCAACGCGATCGGCCCCGAGACCGCGCTTATGATGAAGATACACCCCAGCAACTTCCGCATCGTTGGATACACCGGAGATGTACCTCTCGAAGACCTGGTCGCGCTGGGTTCACAGCACTTTGTCCCGGTTGTCGAAGACCTCGGCAGCGGCTCGCTTGTCGACCTCGAGCCTCTGGGCATGTCGGGCGAACACACGGCGGCCGACAGCATTGCTCGAGGCGCGGACCTGGTCACCTTCAGCGGCGACAAACTGCTGGGCGGACCGCAGGCCGGTATAATAGCCGGTTCCTCCGAGTACGTTGAAGCCGTGCGCGGGCATCCGCTCGCCAGGGCACTTCGGATCGGCAAAATGACAATCGCCGCTCTGGAGGCGACACTCCGGCTCTACCTGGACCCGGAGAAGGCATGGTCGCGGATACCGGCCCTGAGAATGCTATCGGAGCCCGCGGAATCGGTTCGCAGCCGGGCGAACAGGCTGAAGCGTCTCCTCGGCCGCGCCGAGGTCCCGGGCCTGGAGTACGCGGTCACACCTGATGTCTCATGCGCGGGAGGCGGCTCCCTGCCGACATCCGAGATTCCGACGTACTGCCTCGGTCTCAGGCACGAAGCGCTTTCGGCATCCGCGCTGGAGGCGCGGCTCCGCGGGGGCGACCCCCCCGTTCTGGCAAGGGTGAAGGATGACAGGTTGTTACTCGACCTCCGCACCGTCATGGACACCGAGATCTCGTCGCTTGCCGAAGCAATAGGCGCATCCATCACCTGATACGACAAGGAGCCAGCCTCTTGACCCCTCGCCGAAACATCATCATCGGGACGGCCGGCCATATCGACCACGGCAAGACAGTGCTCGTCAAAGCTTTGACCGGTCGCGATACCGACCGTCTCGCCGAGGAGAAAGAGAGGGGTATCTCGATCGACCTGGGGTTTGCCCCGCTGGTACTCTCGGATGGTTCGGTCGCGGGCATTGTGGACGTTCCGGGTCACGAGAACTTCGTAAGGAATATGCTCGCCGGAGCAACGGGTGTGGACCTCGCGTTGCTGGTCGTCGCCGCTGATGACGGCGTCATGCCGCAGACTAAGGAGCACCTCGCGATTCTCGACCTACTCGGCGTCTCCCGGGGAGTGGTGGCGATTACCAAGATCGATTTAGTCGACGAAGAGATGCTCGAACTGGTGACCGACGAGGTCGACGAGCTTCTCGAAGGAACGGCCCTCGAGGGTTCGCCGGTCGTTCCCGTCTCCTGCGTCACGGGGCAGGGCGTCGCTGAGCTTCGCTCTGAGATCGAACGGCAAGCCGCCGAGGTCCGGCTCAAGGACGAGGCGCTGCCTCCCCGCCTTCCCATAGACAGGGTTTTTACGCTCAAGGGTATCGGGACCGTCGTCACTGGCACCGTCTGGAGCGGCACTGTCAGCGACGGCGACCAGCTCGAGCTGCTTCCGGCGGAGCGGAGTGTAAGGGTCCGAGCGCTACAGGTCCACGATTCGGACAGGGAGACGGTCTACGCGGGCGAGAGGGCAGCCATGAACCTCGCGGGAATATCCAGGGGCGAGATCTCGAGAGGCGACCTGCTGACGGCTCCCGGAGTCATGCGTCCGACGTACATGGTCGACGTGCGGGTCAAGCTCCTGCGAGACTGGGGCAAAGTGCTGAAACGAGGCGCGCGGCTGCGTCTTCATCACGGCACTCGCGAGGTGCTCGGGCGTATATATCCTTTAGAAGCAGACCGCATCGAGCCGGGCGACAGGGTGCCGGCGCAACTTAGGCTCGAGAGCTCCATCGTGTGCACCCCCGGGGATCGCTTCGTCTTGCGGAGCTACTCGCCGGTGACCACTATCGGAGGCGGCACGGTCGTAGATGCACACCCGAGAAAACACAAGGTCCACGACCCCGCGGCGCTCAGTGATTTCGCCGAGCTGGAGACAGCCGATCCAGGGCGCACGGTCGCGGTTCACCTGGCAAGAGCAGCCAGACCGGTTTCGGAAATGGAGCTCATGATCTCGAGCGGGTTGCCTCCCGTAGCGGTAAGTGAAGGCCTCGAGGCGATGCTCTCCTCAGGGCTCGCCGTCGCGCTGGGTGAGAACCGCTCTGCCGCGTACGTCCACAAGAGCCACTGCGACGATGCTATTGATAGGTTGCGTTCGGATCTCGAGGAATTCCATGCGGGCAAGCCGCTTGCCGAAGGCATGGTCAAGGAGACCTTGAAGAAAAAAGCGCTCAAGTCGTGGGATGCCAGGTCGGCGGACACGCTCATCGAGCGCATGGCGGAGAACGGCGATCTCGAAATAGATGGCAAGTTCGTTCGCCTGGCTGGCTCGCAAGCGTCAGTCACTTCTGACCAGCAGGCCCTCATGACGGACATCATCCGCAGGATAGGGGCCAACCCGGTCGCGCCACCAACCCTTAGCGAGCTCGCCGACGAGCTCGGCCAGGACAGGCGCATGCTCTCGGAACTGCTGGGCATCGCGGAGAAAGAGCGGAAGGTGGTGAGGGTGTCGCCGGAACTGTACTTCTCCCCCGAAGCTATTGCCCTCGCGAAGACGAAGCTTCGGAGCTCTATGGGGCCGGATGGCATCGCGGTGGGCGATTTCAAGAACCATGTCGGTACGACTCGCAAGTACGCCCTTCCCCTGCTCGAGTACTTCGACAGGACGCGCGTCACGGTGAGAGTGGGCGACGTTCGAAAGCTCAGGTAATCGTGTATCATTTGTCGTACCAGGATCAGGAGGTGGATCCGTCCTGGTGGGCGGCGCGGTCTTCAAAACCGTTGTGGCGTCTTGACCGGCGCTTGGTAAGTTCGATTCTTACGCACCTCCGCCAGAACATAGTCCCGGCATCGGGTCAAAAATATTGGAAGAGCGAAGTCGGAAGAAGGTGGTCCGGGGTTTGGGCCTTGATATTTCTTTGTTGGAGACTTTCACATTAGTGGCGGACCTCGGGTCGTTCAGCGCGGCGGCCCGGAGCCTGGGCATAACCCAGCCGGCGGTATCGCTGCAGATCAAATCTCTCGAAAAAGAAGTGTCCGCGCGCCTGATAGATCGCTCCCGGGGTAAGGTCATTCTGACTCCCGCCGGCCGCACGGCTTACTGGCATGCAAAAAAGATACTCTCTGATCGCGAGCTGATGCTCGCCGACATACCCAGGTCAACCGGTCGTGTCGCCGGAAAGCTCCTTCTGGGAGCGAGCACCATTCCTGGTGAATATCTCCTCCCCCCAGTCCTCAGCGAGTTTAAGGCGAATTATCCAGAGGTATCCATTGCCCTGGAGATCAGAAACTCTGAACAGGTCCTTTCCATGCTTGGCAACGAGCAGATCGAGCTTGGTTTTGTGGGTACAACACCGCCCGACAACGTCTCGTACCAGTACTTCTCCGAGGACTGTCTCGTGGTCATAACCCCGTTGCACCACCCTCTATCGGTCAAGAAGAAGGTATCGCTGGACTCCCTTGCCGGAGAGCGCTTTGTAAACCGGGGGGAAGGAAGCGGCACAAGGAAGAAGTTCGAGCTGGCTCTCGAGCAAAGCGATGCTTCCAACAGTCTCGAGATCGTCGCCGAGTTAGGCACGACTCAATCCGTGATCTGCGCGGTGCAGGCGGGCATGGGAATCTCCATCGTGAGCCGCAATGCCGCCGAGCACCCCGCGCGCGCGGGACTCATCTCGATGATCGAGGTAACGGGCGCTGACCTCTCCCGCGAGTTCTACGTGATCAGTGATAAGAACAGGCCGCTCTCGATGGCGGCAGCGGCTTTTCTCGAAACGGCCTCAGGTGAAAAGTAACAGTACGCAGCCAAGCACACCCCGCACCCGGATAATCGTCGTCGGCGCATCCTCTAAGAAAGCCGGCAAGAGCACCGTCGCCGCCCGCCTTGTGAAAGAGCTGGGTGCGGAGTACGGATTGAAAATCAGCTCCGGTGGTTCGCACTCTTTGGAACCAGTGACCACAGACCCGGAGATAATCTCAACGCCTGGAACCGACACCAGCGCTCTCGCTGAAGCGGGAGCATCCACGGTGATCTGGGTCAACGCATCCGGGCCGGAGCTCGCGTCGGAGCTTGAACGGGCTCTGTCGATGTTCCCACCGGGGGGATTGCTCGTGATCGAGGGCAACAGCGCGCTGGAATATGTCGACCCTGATTTTACGATATTCGTCATGAACGTCCCGTTCGAAGCCTTCAAACCATCGGCCTTGTCCGCTCTTGGTAAAGCCGACCTCGTCATGATCAACCTGGAAGATGAGCTTTCAAAACTTGATAGCGTCGAACTCGAGCCAGGCATTCGAAGGCAAGCGCCTGAAGCATATGTCATTTATTTCAACCGCGAAAGCGGCGGCCTTGAGGGTGCGATGCCGGAGACGATCCGGCGCGTGAAAGCGGCGCTTGAGAAAGCTTGATACCGGGAGATCCTCAGGAATCGGGTGATCCCCGTACCTGCACAGCGGAGCTATCATGCCCGGTGGTTGGACCGACTGGACCTGGTTCGAGTTCACGCGGCCTCGGCGGCCTCGGCGGCCTCGGCCTCACGGGCACGCCGCTTGCGCGTGGTGCCCCATGCCAAAGCAATGCTTATGATGTAGAGAATTGTCATTGGAATTGCTACGAGGATCATCGTCACGGGGCTCCAGTCCGGGGTGATCACCGAGGCGACGATCAAGATGATGATCAGCGCCCATCTCCATTGCTTCTGAAGCTGTTCCGGCGATACCACCCTAAGGGCAACGAGAAGCCAGATGAAGACCGGGGTCTCGAAGGAAACGCCGAGACCGAGCATAAACCAGCCGGCGAAACTTATGTAGCTGCTCGCGGACATCACCGGGCGCATCTGGCCATTGGCGACATTGAACAACCACTTGATCCCCGGAGGCATTATTACCTTGTAGCCAAAGACCACGCCCACGGCGAAAAACGCAACGATCATCAGCAGCACGCCGTAGGTGTACCTGCGCTCCTTGTTTTTGAGCGCCGGGGAAACAAACCCGAGAATCTCAAAAAGGACCACCGGGAGCACCAGTATTATCGAGCCGAAGAGCGCCAGCTTGAACCTGACGAGGAACGGCTCCATGGGGGTCATGTAGTTGAGCGTAAGAGCGCCGGCGGGCTCCTTGAGGATGTTCAGGATGTCCCATGCGAAAAGCCATGCAACAGCGAACGCCACTAAAAAAGCGATTGCGCTGACTATCAACCTGCGCCTGAGCTCCTCCAGATGCTGGAGGTAGGTCATATGGCCTTCTGCCACTGAGTTCTCCCTTAGAGTTTATTCCTTGGGAGCCTCTGTCGGCTTGTCGGGTGTTTCGAGACTTTTGGTCACTTCTTCGGTCACTTTATCGGTGGATTCGCGGAAAGCCCTGAGCGCCTGGCCTACCGATTGTCCAACCTTGGGAAGCCTCGAAGGCCCAAAAATCACCAGCGCGATGATCAGGATGACTATCAGTTCTGTTGGCCCTAATCCAAACATCTATTACCCCTTTTTTCGGAGAGTATTTCGCCGAACTATCTTGATGTTATAGGTGGCTTTCACCAGTGTCAATCGAATTATGCGGAGCCCGAAAGTTCTTTCCCGCCCTGTCCGTTCAGACCGCGCGTGCTTGACCCGGCCCATGTTGGTGTGCGATTTTTGTCAATCGTGAGACAAAGTTCTTTTGCGAAAAAAGGGGGTCCATATGAAAGTAGATGTGGTCACCGGCGCTTGCGGGTTTGCGGGAAACTACGTAGTCAAGCACCTGCTGGAAAAAGGCCGGAAAGTCAGGGCGACTGACCTTGCGCACGCGTACTCGTCGCCACAATCCGTTGAGTTCCGGAAGATCCTGGATATCGACTACGACCGGGACGGCGTGGAGTGGGTCCCGTCGGACCTGACGAAACGCGAGACGCTTGACCCCCTGTTCGAGGGCGATGTGGGCACCCTGTTCCACACCGCGTCACTCTACGACTACTCTGCTCCGTGGGAGCTACTCGAGAAAGTCAACATCGGCGGCGTGACCAACCTCCTCGACGCCGCGATGGACGGCGGCATTGAGAGGATGATCCACTGGTCGACTTGCGGCGTCTTCGGGCACTCGAACTTCCCGGGACAATACATCGATGGCAGGCCATGGCTTCCTATGGCGGAGTTTATCTGGAACGCTTTCATCAGGCCGTGGGAGAAAGAAGGCGAGTACACGCGCCCGGCTCGCAAGCTGACGAACCAGCCCATGACCGAGGACCGCTCCAACCCGAAGAACACGCCCGGTCTGGAGCCCGTCGGAACGCGCTTCAGCAACGAGTACAGCCGGTCGAAGTGGCTGCAGGAGCAGATCGTCTGGAGATATCACCGGGAAAAAGGCCTGCCCGTCACGGTAGTCAGGCCAGCCCCCATCTACGGTCCCGGTACCACCTACGGTGCGACCGGGCTCGTTATCGCGATAGCCGAAGGCCTTCTTCCGTTCTACCCCGCCTCGAGCAAGTTCCTGCTTTTCGGAGGTAACGTACACGCACGCGATATAGCGCGCGCCGCGATCTTCCTTTCGGAGACGCCCGAATCGATAGGCGAAGATTATAACGTCGCCGACAGCTACCTGCAGACGCACAGGGAGGCCATTGAGTCTACGGTCAGGCTCCTCGGCAGGCGCGTGCATTTCTTCCCGTTCCCCATCTCCTGGTGGCAGAAGCTGGTGCTCGGCATGGCTATCAGCGCGAACTGGTTCGAAAAGAAGTTCCCCGGGCGCTATACCCGCACCCGCATTTTCGACCTCGGACAGATCGATTACCTGACAATGGGCATCTGGATAAGTAACAAGAAAATCACCGATCTCGGTTTCGAATTCGAGTACGCCGACTTCAACAAAGGCCTCGCCGACACCGTATCCTGGCTCATCCTCAACAACAAGATACTTTAAAGCCTGGCATCACCGAGGTGGGGTCAGGTCTTTTATTGTTTACTGTTGTCCTCTGCTCCAGATTAACGTGGCAGTAAACAATAAAAGACCTGACCCCTATTTCATGCTATTTCATGCTCGTTTGTAGACGAAGTCGGCAAGTTGCTTGAGGTTGCGGCATTCGGTGACTTCTTTACAGATGGATTCGTACTCGCTAATGATGCTGTCGCCGGTGTCCCAGCGGCTGTTGGGTTCGGGATTCAACCAGTATATGGCGCGCGCCCTGTCGGAGATTCGCTCGAGCGCCCAGGCCCTTGGGTCCTTGGCGTTGTTGCGCGCGTCGGAGAGGATGAGAACGGTCGAGCGCGGCGTGAGCTCGGCGACAAACTCCTTGTAGAACAGATCCAGAGCGCGGCCGACGTCGCTGTGCCCGTCCCCGTCCACCAAGACCCCTTCGCGGTAGACGCGCTCGATGGCTTCGTCGACCTCGCAGAGGTGGAACAGCTCCGTGACCTCGTCGACCCTGTCTATGAAAGCGAAACTCCTGACAGCCTTGAACTGCTGGTGAAGGCTGTAGACAAGCTGAAGGGTGAAAGTGCTGAACGTACGGACCGAACCGGACACATCGCAAAGGATGAACAGCTCGGGCTTGGCCGGGGTGCGTTTCTTGTGCTTGACTTCCATTGGTACGCCACCGCTCGACATGCTGTGTCTGAGCGTGTTTCGCACGTCAACCTTGCCGCGCTTACCCTCGCTCTGCCTCCTGGCGATCCTCGCGGCCAGCTTGCGCGCGAGCACGGGCAGCACCCGCCTCATGTCCTCCACCTGCCGCAGGGATGCGCTCGAGAACTCGATCTCCTCAGGCCTGAGCGGCACCTTTCGAGCGGGCCGTGCGGCTTCCTCACCCCGCTCGGCAACAAGGCGTCGCCTTATCTCGCGCTCGAGCGCGGCACGGAATAACTCGAGCCTCTCGTCGAGCTCCTCGAGCGCCAGCACGGGTGGCATCTGGGGCATCAGGTCGCCCTCGGATGCCATCTCGCGAAGCTGCTCGGAGAGCTTGCCGAACCTGAGCATCTCCATGCCTCGGAACATGTAGTATCCGGAGCCCGCCATGAACGCGAGGGGCCTCGACCCCCTCCCGAAGCCCCCCTCCATGTTGCCGATTGCCTCAGCCGCCATGCGCGCGAGAGCGGCGATCTCGTCCGGGGTTCCGGACGCAAGAACCTCGGCGAGCATCTCCGTGAGCTCTTCGGGCGTAAGCGGAACGGAAGACGTGTCCTCGGCACTTTCAGCATCGTCTGTGCTCTCCTCCGCGTCGAGCATCGCTGCCATGCCGAGGAAGTACTCATCGAAAACGGCGTCGAAAACCGGATAGTCCGTTTCGTTCTTGACCAGGGTCGCGCACAGAGCAGAGCGGAACATCGTCGCCGTTTCGAGGGGGACGACCTTTAGCGCCTCGCACGCGTCAATGCTTTCGGCAAGCGAGACATGCATACCGGCGGCCCTGAGCCGGCCAATGAAATCAATTACTCTTTCGTCTACCTGCATGGTCGGTCCCTCGCGCCTCAGTCCTGCGCCTGGCGTGCGAGCGCCTTGAGGTTTGCCTGCACTTTTTCCAGGTCTTTCTGCTCCTTGACCAGAAGGCTGAGCGTTTTGCTGATGAGATTCTCGTCGACCACATCCCTGCCGAGCATCGCGAGCGCAGTCGCCCAGTCGAGGGTCTCCGAGATGCTTGGCACCTTCTTCAGGTCCATCTGCCTGATGTATCTCACGACCGCCAGCACGCGCCGGGCGAGCTCCTCGTTGATGCCCGGTACCCTGAGCCTGATTATCTCGAGCTCTCTTGCCGCATCCGGGAAATCGATAAACAGGTACAGGCACCTGCGTCTCAAGGCCTCGGAGAGGTCGCGCGTACGGTTGGAGGTGAGGACAACGAACGGCAGGTGCGTAGCCTTGACTGTGCCAAGCTCGGGGATGGAGACCTGGAAATCGGAGAGCACCTCCAGGAGAAAAGCCTCGAACTCGACGTCGGCCTTATCGACCTCGTCGACAAGGAGTACGGACTGGTCCTGGTTGGTTATCGCTTTGAGCAGAGGTCTGGGAAGGAGGAACTCGTCGCTGAACAGGTCATCTTCGAGCTGCTCCCACGATGTGCCCTCGTCCCGGTCCGCCTGGATCTTCAAGAGTTGTTTCTTGTAGTTCCACTCGTAGAGCGCCTTGGCCTCATCGAGCCCCTCGTAACATTGGAGCCTGATAAGAGGCATGCCGGTGAACCGGCTGTAAGCCTTTGCCAGGTCGGTCTTGCCGACGCCGGCCGGGCCCTCGGCCAGTATCGGTTTGTTGAGCTGTCCGGCCAGGTAGAGCGCGGTCGCGATGGAATCGTCGCAGAGGTATTCGGCGCCCTTCATCCCGGACTTGATGTGTTCTATGCGGTCAGTTCCAGTGACGTCCGCTGTCATTGCTCATCCACCTTCGTGTGTAGTTTTCGGCGTTCAGTGCGGCCGCGGCCCGGCTGCACTACAGCAGCGCCTGTTTTCCGGCATCGAGCAGGGCCGCAAGCTCGCTGACCCTGTAGGCAACCGAACGCGCCGATGCCATCCCGAGCTCGTCTTCCAGGACGAGCAACCTCTCGCCTTTCAGGGTTGCTCCTTTGCCTTCGAGGCTCGAGTACGCGGCGCCGCCGAGCACTCCGATGTCGGGAGTCGCAATTACCATGTTCAGGACCTGGAAAGCCGTGTTGACGGTGGCCAGCGTCTGCTCGAGCCCGGCGTTCCTGAACCAGGCGACAGCAAGCGCTCCCCCGACCTTGTTCCTCATTGCTCCCCTGGTTATGTTGCCGTGCACGAATACGCGCAACCTGTCTATGAAGTCGGCCGTCGTTCCCGATAGCCTTCCGAAATGAACCGGCGTTGCGATTATCACACCAGAAGCCGCCATCAACTCGGGGTAGATCTCGGTCATACCGTCGTCCTGGAAGCAAAACCGGTCGGGCTCCTGTTTTCCGAGGCACCAGTTGCATTGCCGGCAGGGATTTAGCTCAATGGACGACAGGTAAAAGCGCCTGATATCAAAGCGGGCGTCTCCGTCGTATTCGCCTAGAGCGTGATCGAGAAGGGCTTCCACGTTGCCCCCCGGGATCAGGCTCCCGTTGATGGCGACAATCTTCATCCGCTGATACTCCTCCCGTGGAGATTCTCGCGGCTACGATCCGTCCGTCTCGGCCACGACACCTTTTCGGGCACAACCCCGGATATGTCCATGGCGGCCCGGGGCGGCAGGCTCCTACGTCAGTAACCCAGCTCTCTGAGCCTCTCGTCCGGGATCCCGAAATGGTGTGCGATCTCGTGCAGTACGACCTTGCGGATCGTGTCTTGCAGGTCCGCCGACGTCCTCTCGCAATACTCCTCTATAGGCTCTTTATATATGGATATGTTATCAGGAAGAACCAGCGAGTAGCCAATTCCTCGCCTGGAAGGCGGGACCCCACTGTACAGCCCCAAGAGCGTATAACCAGGACCCGCGCCAGCGGATTGCAGCTCCTCGGGAGAGGGCGTGCGCCTCACGACCACTCCCACGTTGCCTTGCTCGAGCTTGCTCGCGAAATCCTCCGGCAGGCTGTCGAGCACCTCGGAGACGGTTTTCTCGAACTGCTCCAGCGGCATCGAATGCCTCATAGCCCAAGCTTCTCCTGGAGCCTGGTGCCCATGGTCAGAAGAGGGGCCCACATCGGAAGGGCGATGCCCAGGAAGCTCACCTGTATGAACTCCATAATGACGCCGCCAATGGGGGTGGTGTCGAGATATACGTACTCGACCGTGAGCCCGAGCTGCGCGATCTTACCGTAGAGGAGGACCTCGATCCCGGTCCTTTCCGCCTCGGCGAGCCTCTCTTTGATGTTGCGCACAAAGAACCCAAGGTGGTGGAGGCCCTCACCTTTCTCCCTGAGAAAATCCGAGTACAGCGCGATCTCCGCCAGCGGCTCGATCAGCTCGAGCTGCACGGAGCCTGCCTGGGCCATGGCCATTTTCGCCTGCATGTCTATGGCCTCTCCGCGAGCGACAGCCACATCGGGAACGGCCTCGACGATGGACCAGGGCTGTATCCCGAAAGTCGACTTGAAGTAGTCAATGGTCTTATCGATGTCGTTCACTACAATGCCGACCTGACCGAGCCTGGAAGCCTTGAGCGGGCCGCCTTTCTTGCCCATGAGGATCACCCCTTCCTCCAGAGCGGCACCGGTCACACGGCGCCGCGTACTTTCTTGTTCGTCACAACTTCAACACGCGGTACCGGATGCCTGTTAGAGTCCCACCAGGAACGGGTTGGTGCGCTTTTCCCAGCCTACGGTGGTCGAGCCCATGTGGCCAGGGTACAGCTTTGTCTCGGGGTCGAGGACGAAGACCTTGTCTTTGACCGAAGTCATGAGGACCTCGGAATCGCCACCGGGAAAATCAGTGCGCCCGATGGAGCCGCGGAAGACGAGGTCGCCGTCAAAGAGAGCGCGGTCGACCAGGAAGCTGACGCTTCCAGGTGAGTGTCCCGGCGTGTGGAGCACCTTGAACTCGAGCCCGGCAAGCTCGAGAACCTGGCCGTCCTCAAGGGGTTTGAACTCCTCTGGGAGCTGGAGCTCGTCGATGCCGAGCATCGACAGGAACCCCTTGGACATCATCTTGACCGCCTCCGCCTCTACGGGATGGAGGTAGACGTCAGCGCCGGTTGCGCTCGCGACGTCAGCCGCGCCCGCTATGTGGTCGGGGTGGCTGTGAGTGAGCAGTACTGCGTCAAGGCTCAACCCGTTGCTCTCGAGAAACTCGAGTATCGCGTTGGTTGAAAGGCCGGCATCTATCACCACCGCACTGTCCGAACCCTCGGCCCAGACCATGTAGCTGTTGGTGCCGAACGAAAGGTCGGTGAATGTCTCAATGTTTATCTGCTGGTTCTGCTCCATCGTCTAGTGCTCCTTGTAGTNNGAAGTATAGCAGATGCCAACCTGACAGGAGGCTCTCAGCCGAGGTCTATGACATTGACGTCGGGGCCCGCCAGGTTGTCATAGCGGTCGGTGCATGTCAGAACCAGCACCTGCTGGTCACTTGCCACCTCGAGCAGCACGTCCCAGAGCGTGCCGAGCCTTCGGACGTCGAAATACGAAAACGAGTCGTCGAAAATCAGCGGGGGTTTATGGCCACCGGAGAGCAGGTCGACGAGCTCGAGCCGGGCGGCCAGGTACAGCTGGCTCGCGGTGCCCTTGCTCAGCGTGGCAAGTATCTCGTCGGCGGGGATCATGTCACCTTTTTCGGGCGAGAACACGGAAAGTGCCAGGTCGCTCTCACGAACGTCGACGGTGTCGTACCGCCCACCTGTCAGTCTGGAGATGGTACGGCCGACGCTCTCGGAGAGCACCGGCACCGCGGATGAGAGTAGCTTCTCGGCGGTCTCCTGCATGCCATCCCGCGCGGTGGTGTATACGCGTAACCGGCGCCTCGCCGCCTGCTCGGACTCCCAGAGCCAGGCGAGCTCTTCCTCGAGCCTTGTGGCCTCTTCGGAATCTGTAGCTGTGCGTACGAGGTGGAAAGCAAGTGCGTCGCGCTCTTTGCGCATCGCGTCGACATCGCCTGAAAGCGCTTCGCGCTCACGGCTCAACGACCGTAGCTCCTCGGGTGCGAGATGGAACTGCTCTAGGTCTACGAGCCTTTCTTCACACGAGGCGGCATCCAGTGAGGCCTGGCGACGTTCTTCGTCGGCCTGCTCGATCGTGCGGCCCCCGAGCAGTGCTTTGAGGCCGGCTTCGGCGCGCTCACGCTCGGCGGTAAGCTCGGAATACCCGGCGAAAGAATCAAAGAACTGATCGGCGCTGCTACAGCCGACAGTGTCGAGGAACTCTCTCTCGCGGGCTTCGAGCTTATGGATCTCGCTGTCAGTGCGCTGGATACGGTCGTCAAGAAGTTGCGGCGCATCAGAGACAGGCGGCACCGGCACGGCCGCAGATTTTCGGCTGCGCGATGCCATGAGCCCCGCGACTGCCACTATCAAACCGACCGCGGCGAGCGCGTACAGGGCCGGCTGGACAAGCGCTCCGAGGACAATACCGAGCACTACCAGCACGGTCCCGAGACCCATTCCGGCCAGCGAGGCCACCGACCCAGACGGTTGCTTTACCGGCTCGGGTTCGGGCGCCTGCTCAACCGGCCGGCTCGACAGCTCGTCGCGCAGGCTCTCGAGCGATTCGCGCAAGTCACTAGTCCTGCGTAGCTCGGGTTCGGCCCTGGGGCCAACCTCGCGGAAATGGCCGAAGTTGGCGTCGATCTTTTCGTCGACCCTGACGAGCTCTCGCGCGGCCTCTCTCACCCTGTCCGCGGCCTCAAACCGCGCTCGGGCCTCGGCAGCTTTTCGCTCGAGCTCGGCGATGGAGCGGTTTTTGTCGAGAAGCTCGTTGAGCTCGCTCAGCCTTGGCTCACGCGTCTCGAGCTCGGCCTCTATTTCGGTGAGCCTTTCGCGTTGCTGTTCGAGGTCGCCAATATTTGCTGAGACCTCTTTTTGCTTTACGATGAGTGCCTCGCGCTCTTCGACGAGCTTTTTGATCGAGCCGGGGTTTGTGGTTGGCCTCTCGAGGCCTCGCTTGAGCAAATCGACCTCCGCGGAGAGCTTTTTTGCCGCGTTTTCCATGAGCTTGCTCTCACGGCCTCCTACCACGATTTCCCTGAGCATGCCCGCTATCTTGCGGGCGCCGGAGCTGTCCTCGGCGAGGCTGACAATCTGGTCGTGGGTAACGCAGGCGGTGCGTAGGTACCTGGCCGGGTCGCTGAATCCTATGAGATCGAACGCGCGCGAGTTTACAGCCTTGAGAGACTTAAGGCTGGGCCCGCCTTCCTCCTCGAGCAGCACGGCGCGCGCGCCGAAATCTTTTACCAGGTGAAAAGCGGAACCTGCCTGGATGAAATCGAGCTCGATGACCGGGGCGTCGTCAGTACCCCATCGCATATAGGAGCGAGCCAGGCTGGTATCGGGCTGAGGTCTCGCGAAAAGTCCGGCAAGGATCGCAAGCACGAGCGTGGACTTGCCCGACTCGTTGGGGCCCCGGACGAGGTTGATACCCTCATTGAACTCGATCTCCAGGTCGGTGAAGCGCCTGAAGTTCTCGGCGCGGAGCTTGAGGATCCTCATGATTCGCCCTCCCCCAGCAACAGGGAGAGCCCGACCAGCATAGCCTCACGGATCTCTTCCTGTTCGGTGGGCGATGCCTCATCGAGGCGAGAGTGGAGGACGCTCAGAAACTCCGCGGCGGGCGAGCCCTGGGGATATGCGCCCGGGTCGATGGTCGCCGGGGCGGGCCACGATCGGTCGTTTACCTTGACGAGGAAATAGAGGTCAGAGAGAGCCTCGACGACCTCTGAGACGTCGGGATAGTCGGTGGGCCTCAATCCCTCTATGTTGAGCTGCATCACGATGCCGGGGTCACCCCTGGCCTCGAGCAGCGCGACAAGGCCGCCGCCCGCGGCGTCTTCGGCCCTGATCGTCATCTCGTCGTAGGCGAGCACGCCCGTGCGATGGGGAGTGACCCTGATCTCTTCTTCGTCGAGGTCGATTATCAACACGTTGCCGCTCTTGCTTTTTTGCATGCGGACCATCTCGGGGCTGCCTGGATAAAACGCGGTCACGTCGCCGGAAGAGCGGTTGGAAAACGAATGGATGTGGCCGAGGGCCAGGTAGTCGAGGCCCGACGAGGCGATCTCCTCTGGTGTGACGACATAAGTGTCGTCGACCAGGTCGGGCATCTCGAAGCTGGCATGGACCATGCCGATTCGCCAGCGGATGTCGTCGGAGACCTCGAGGGACTCAAGGGGTCGTCGGTTGTGGAAAGGCCGCATGTTGGCATTGCCGTAGACCACGCAGTCAAGCTGCTCGAAACGGACCGGAGTCATCTCTTCGCTGGTGAAGACCGTCAGGCCTTTGATGCTGGTGAGCTCTTGCGACACGTATATGGAGTCTGGTCCGTAGGGGTCGTGCGTGCCCGGAGATATACAGACCGGGATGCCGACCGCCGAGAGATCCTGCAGCCTGTAAGCCACCTGCGCCAGGAGCGTCTTTGAGACGTCGCGGGAATCGAACAGATCGCCCGCAATGAGCAGGAGCTCGACATTCTCGCGGATGGCGAGGTTGACCGTATCGTCAAACGCCTGGAGCAGGCGGGACCTCTGGAGCTGGCCTTTCCGCCCGAGACCGAGGAACTTGGCTCCGAGGTGCACGTCGGCTGTATGAAGGATCCTGAGTGGCATGAGCAAATCGTCCGTTCCGCGTGCTTGCGGTTACCAGCGATGATTATAACAGAGGCGCCGGACAGCCCAATCGCCGCTCTAGCGACGTTTCCTGGAGTGCAGAGGCTGGTTGCAGAACTGGCAGCTCTTGAACGAACTGGGGACGGACTGACCGCAGCTCGGACACCTGATGATCTCCGGCAGGTCCGCCCTGCCGCGCTCGCTATGCCGCGCTCGCACGCTGCGCTCCCCCGCGAATCGGAAGTACAGCGCCCCGAACAGCCACGTCACGAGCCCGCCCACGAGCCCCGCAAGAAGCCAGGAGTTGTAGCTCTGCCCGTTTGACCTTGCGGTGTTGGCTACCGAAAAAGCGCAGAACAACCATAGAAGGACAGCCACCGATGTGATACCGATTATCGCTATCGCGTTACTCGCGGCCAGGGGCATTGCTACCGACCTCCGATGATCATCCTTCGAACTCGGCTCCTTTGAGCCTGAACTTGCAGTCCTCGAAACTGCCCAGCCCGGGTATTTCTAGGTCCACAGTACACACGATACCATCGAACGCGCCCGCCTCGAACCCCTTCTGTATCATATCGGCCACGAGCGAGCGGTCGAGGTTCGTCATGATGCCGACGTAAAACTCGGGGTGCTCGTTGAACATGCTGGCAACGATGGCGGGGTCGAGCGTCTCGAGCAGGCCAAGAGTCCACTCCATGGTCTCGTGGGTTATCTCGCTGATTACGGTCTGGTCGAAGTGCGTTAGCAGGGCGGCGATCCATTCGGAGTTTTCGTTGACGATGCACGCCGCGGCCGCGGGGTCCATGTGAATAAGCATCCGTGAAACCCATTCGGCGCCGACGTCGGCGACCGTAGCAAAGACCTCGGGGTCGAGCAAGCGTGTGACCTCGGCCATGAACTCCGGCATGCTGTTCATGACCTCGGCTATCGTCTCGGAGTCCATGTTTGCCATCAGGCCCTTGATGAATTCCGGGTTGTTGTTCGTCGCGGCGGCTACAATCGTGGGGTCGATGCGCCTGAGCATTTCCTCCAGGAAATGCGGGTTTTCGTTTATGGTGTTGGCAATTACCTCGTTGGAGAGCTCTCCAAGCAGGCGCGCGTAAAACTCGGGATTCTCGTTGAACGCCTCTGCCATGACCTTCGGGTCCAGCGTCGACAAGGTCCCGATGAGCATCTCCTCGTTGGACATGACCTTCCCCGCCGCCGCCCCCATCGCCTTCAGCACCCTCTTTGTCGGACGTCCCCCCTGCGGCTTCTTATCGCCGGTCGTCTCGTCGTTTGGCATGTTCTTCTTACAACTCCAATCCTAGGCGTCGCTACCCTTTTCGGCGTGCTCGGCGACGAGTTTCTTTATATCCAGCGGGTCGCTCCTGGTCGGATCCAGGACAAGCTCGATGGAGTCGTACTCGCAGGCACCCTCGCAGACGCCGCAACCCATGCACTTGACCTCATCCACAACCGCCGTTTCGCCCACTTCGATAGCGTCGAACGGGCATATCTCTGCGCAGTCGCCGCACCCAGTGCACTCCTCGGTGACCCTGGCCACGTAACCGCTGGACGCAAGCATGGGAGTGCGCAGCTTGTTCCACGCCTGCATCCCCACGCAGCAGCAAGGGCAGCAGTTGCATATCGCGTAGAAGCGTCCGCCGGCAACGTCCTTGAAGAACGCGTTGTGCACGTGTCCTCGCTTGTGCTCCGCGCGAAGTATCTCCACAGCCTCATCAGACGAGATCTTCCGCGCCTTGAACGAGCCATGCTCGAGGATGAACGACGTGATCGGGTCGCCGACCGCCAGGCAAACCTCCAGCGGCTCGCACGGGTTTTCCTGGAGCGAACGGCACGGGCAGTCGAACACGGCTATGTTCTGAGGGTTCTTGAGGACGATATCGTGGGCTATCTTGAACGGGATGACCGTCTCCTGGGGGCCGAGATCGATATCTTCCTGCACCATCACGAGGTCTTCGGCGTGCGCGAGCGGCATGACCTTGCCGTGATAAGTGGAGGTCTCGGCGCTCAGGCCTTCACGAAGCACCTTGAGGGTATACAGGTCGAGTATCTCGGCTATGTCTTCGGGCAGGTCGGTCTCCGGCTCCCTGGAGACGAAGTTCAGCGGCTTCCCGATCCTGTGCAGGTAATGGTCGATGTACTTGATGTACATGTAGAGGTGAGCCGTCTGTTCGGCGTGATCGAGCCCGAAATCCTTTGAGGCTTTTTTCGTCGAGTCCTTCATCCTTGACCACCCTTCCCGCCGCCTCAGCAGACGACGCCGCTTGTCCTCAGCCTGTCGATCTCGTCGGTCGAGCACCCCAGCATGCCGAGCACCTCGTTGGTGTGCTCGCCCAGCGCAGGCGCGGAATGCCGTATCTCACCCGGCGTGAGCGAGAACTTGAACGGGATACCCAGGGTCTTCATCGTCCCCGCCTTCTCGTCCTCGACCTCGATGACCATCTTCCTGGCAAGGACCTGTGGGTCCTCTGACATCTCGGCCATATTGAGTATCGGGGTCACACAGGTATCCTCCGAGCCGAAGATCCCGGTCCACTCGGCCCTTGTCTTTTCCTTGAACCTGGCACGGAACCAGGCGAATATCTCGTCGAACCTGTCGAACGAGAACTGCATGTCGGTGTATTCGGGCTTGCCGAGGAGCTCGCACGTCCTCTTCCAGAACTTGCCCTCGATCGCCCCGACCGCCATGTAGCCGTCCGCCGCCTCGTAGACGTTGTAGCAAGGTGCCACGCCCCATAGCATCTGGCGCCCGCGCCCGGGCGCGGGCCCGCCGATGAACAGGTCACCGGTGTTGGCGGCGAGCCATGAGATTACGCCGTCCATCATCGCGACGTCCACACGCTGGCCCTGCCCCGTGTTCTTCATATGGATATAAGCCATGAGTATCGAGATGACGCCGAACATCCCACCGCCCGCGAGGTCGGCGATCTGGACCCCGGCGACGACCGGAGGCCCGTCCGCGGCGCCCGTTGCGTCGAGTATCCCCGCGTAACCGAGGTAGTTTATATCGTGACCGGCGACGTCGCGATACGGCCCGTCCTGCCCATAGCCGGTTATCGAACAGTAGACTATGGAGGGGTTGACATCGCATATCGTATCGTAGTCGAGCCCCAGGCGCTCCATTACACCGGGACGGAACTGCTCGACCAGCACCTCGGCCCACCCGGCCAGCTCGAGCACCAGCTCTCTGCCCTCTTTCTGCTTGAGGTCGATGGCGATGCTTCGCTTGTTGCGGTTAAGGATGTGATGCATGACGCTCATGCCCGAAGACGTGAACGGCGGCGTGAACCGGGCGTAATCCCCGCCCTGGGGGTCCTCGACCCTTATCACTTCGGCTCCCATATCCGCGAGGAGCATGGTCCCGAACGGCCCGGGTAGTAACCTTGTAAGGTCGAGCACTTTCATGCCTTCAAGCGGTGATGGCAAAGGTATCCACCTCCAGGAGGGATTGAAATCGAAGTAAGAGTATCACAGAAAACGCCTGGCGGCTCAACACGACCGGCCGCTCAGATCGCGAGCTCATATATGCCCAGTATAAAGTAGAAAAGCAGCATCGCGGCCAGCGGAACGATTATCAGGTTGACGTTGAGCTCGATGTGCGGGGGCCTGTATATCAGAAACAAGAACACAGTGAAACCGATGGCCACGAATATGCCGAGCCCGTTGAACAGCCTGTACTGCCAGTTGAGAGAGGTCGACAGGACGGCCCACAGCCCCGCGGCGGCACACAGCGCGCATACGGGAATCATCGAGAACATGAGGTTTCTCTGGCCGAACACTACACCGGATGTGTGGTACCCGGCGGCTTCGTCAAAAGGCACGTCGTTCGCGACGCTCGGGATGTAGAAATCGCAGCCGAACAGAAAGCCGAAGACGACCGGCTGGATCGGAGGCAGATTGGACGATACGATGGCCATTCCCGCGCACAGGACAAGCACGGCGCCGGTGGCGTTCGTGACGATGTCGAGAACAGGTTTCTCCTTGAAACGGAACCAAGGGTGGGAGTAGAGAATGCCCAGCAGCGCCACGGCTCCAATCATGAACGCCGCGAAGCGCGCGTTCACCAGTAAAGAGAAGACGATACATCCGACCCCGGTGATCGAAAAGAGCAACCACGTCTCGAGCTTGCTCATGTCGCCGGTTGCGAACGGCTGTTTACTTATATCCTCGTCCTTGTAGAGCCCGTCGTGCAGTTTGTCGGCCGGGACGTCGGCCCAGAAATTGAGAGAGCTCGAGAACATCGACCCGCAGAAGAAAGCGATGTAAGCGAACAGCACGGTCATCCACGAAACGGGGACCGACCTGGCCGTACCCTCCTTGTCCATGCTGAGCCCCGCCGAGAGCGCCAGCACCAGGGGGAACAGGTAGATGAGGAGCGTCTTGACACGCATCAGCCGAATGTACTTCCTGACGTAGCCCCCGAAGCCCTTCATGCCCGAAGTTCCCCCAGTTGCTGTCAGAACCGGAACGTTCTCCATACACCGGCCTCCGCCTCTTCGCGGCCATCTGCCACGGGCACCTGATAGTACTTTTTATGTCCAATAATCGTATGACCGCAAGTCTGTTGTAGATACTAGCATAATCCTCGTGCCCCGCCACGCTGTCTTTCGAAGCCGTGATGCATTATCTTTGAGTTTATGGCGCTAGATATACGCATAGCCCGCGACTCTTCATTCTGTCCGGGAGTCGGACGGGCGCTGGAGATAACCGAAAAGATCCTGTTCAACACCGACGGACCGACGTACACTCTCGGCCCACTCATCCACAATCCCGAGGCCGTCAAGCGGCTCGCGATTCTGGGCCTGCATGCGCTGGACCCCGGCGAGCTTGAGAGCGCCGACCTCAGCGGCACGAGCGTGATTGTCCGCTCGCACGGCATCGACATCCGTACAGAGAAGAAGCTGGAGGAGTTGGGAGCAGAGATAGTCGACGCCACATGCCCTACAGTCAAACACGCCCAGGAGGCCGCTCGGGAGCTCGCCGACGACGGCTATACGGTGGTCGTCCTTGGAAAGGAGGCCCACCCGGAGGTGCACTCCATCATAGGAAGGGCAAACGGCCCTGTGACTGTGCTCGAGAACGCGGATGACGCGAGAAGGTGGGTCGAGGAGACCGGGGGAAGCCCGGGCCGCGTCGGCATCGTATGCCAGACCACCATCTCGAAAGACCTCCTCGACGCCGTGGTCTCCATCCTGAAAGAGAGCGCGGAAGAAGTAAAAGTGAAGAACACGCTCTGCGAGTCGGTCATGCAACGAAGAAAAGCAGCTATCGACCTCTCAAGGAGCGTCGACCTCATGATCGTCGTCGGGGGCCACAACTCGAGCAACACCGCGCAGCTCGCCGCCAGTTGCGCCGCGACCGGCGTCACCACGCGCCTCATAGAGGACACCGATGAGATTCAACCCGAATGGCTGGAGGGCGTCGAGTCGGTGGGTATCACCGGTGGGGCATCCACACCCGACTGGCAGCTCGAAGAGACAGCCTACAGGTTGAGGAAGCTCGAATCGGATTGACCGTCGTGGCTACTCGATGTCGGCGTGGGCCTCGACTCGCCGCTTGAGATCCTCCAGCAAACGCGCGCCGGGCTCGATCGTGACCCTGGTGTTGCCGCGGGGGCAAGCCCTCGCGCACGCGCCGCACCCGAGACACATGTCACCGATGGTAGCCACACCGTCGACGAGGGTCATGTTCTCGATGGGACAGACCGACACGCACGTCCCGCATCCGGCGCAATCGTCCCCCACCGTCACGTTGACACCCTCCAGTTTGACCAGGCTGCGGGGATAGGTGTTGACCAACCGGCTCATCCCGGAGCGGAAGATGCAGCAGCAACTGCAGCAGAAGCAGAGAGTGACCAGCTTCTTGTAAGGCGCAGCTCCAAATACGACCGTGTCTATGAGCATGTGGCCGATCATCGGGACCAGACCGCGGTCGAGCGCCTCGTCCACGCGGGCCAGCGCCTCCTCTACCGTCGCGGGCCGGCCCACCTCGAGGCTGACGTTCTTCGCCGCGTCGCCCAGCAGGATGCACCCGATCTCCGCGGGGTGATTCTTGCATCCCTCGCCGGCGCGGCACGGGCACTTGTAGACGAACGTACGATGGCTGGCCCTCTCGATGTAGTCGCGGATTATCTCCCTGGGCGCGACGACCCCGGGAGGAACCTCGATCTCCTCATCTACAGGGATGAAGGAGCCGCTGAACGCCCTCTCGGAGGCGATCAGGCCCGCCATCTGCTTGAACGGTGTTATATGACCGAGCCGCTTCGCCAGGTGGGTGAGCCACCAGAACTTCAGAGCCAGCTCTACCTGCCATCTTCTCCGGCGCATTGAGCCCTCCCTCGACCCCGATGCAGGTGCGATTACTCGATTGTGGCGTGTGCCTCGATGCGCCGCCTCAGGTCCTCCTGCATGCGGGCGCCCGGCTCGATCACTACCTTTATGTTATCGCGGGGACACGCTGTCACGCATGCGCTGCAGCCGATACACCTCTCGCCAATAGTAGCTATGCCGTCGACGAGTGTCATGTTCTCTATGGGGCACACCGGCACGCACGCGCCGCACCCCTTGCAGTCAGCGCCGACCTCCATGCTGACGCCCTCGAGGCGAACGACGCTTCGCGGGTACGCGGTGAGCAGCCCTCGCATCTCGGAGCGGGCGATGCAGCAGCAGTCGCAGCAGAAGCACACCGTCACGAGCCTGTCGTAAGGCTTCGCGCCGAAGGCGAGGCCGTCAAAGAGCACGTGGCCGACCATAGGATAGAGCCCGCTGTCGATTGCCTTTTCCATGTGGTCCAGCGCTTCCTCTACGGTCGCGGGACGGCCGAGCTCGGGGTCGATGTTCTTCGCCCCGTCACCGAGCATTATGCATCCGAGCTCCCGTGGGTGGTTCTTGCAGCTCTCGGCGGCACGGCACGGGCACTGGTAGACCAGCGTGCGATGGCTCGCCCTCTCGATGTAGTCTCGGATTATCTCTTTTGGAGCGACGACCCCCGGCGGGACCTCGATATCCTGGGAGACGGGGATGTAGGAGCCGTTGAGAGCCTTCTCGGAAATCAACAGGCCCGCCATCTGTTTGAAAGGCGTGAATCCTCCGAGCCGCTTGGCCATGTGTGTCAACGGCCAGAACTTGAGCACGAATTCGATCTGGTACCTTCGCCTGCGCATTCGGTTCCTCCTCCGGGCGAACGAGCGCCCTTCACCCTCGTGGCGCCCTCCCGACGCCGGCCTGACACGGCGGGCGTACCCCAACGCCCGGCGTCTCGTACAACCTTCCCCCCCGCTCCTCCTACCGGCGGCTTTCGCCCGCCGTCCTTTATGCTTCCCGGGAATAATAGCGTATCGAGCTTGCAACGTTCATGCTTTTTCTCAACCTGCCGCGTGCATGCCTCGAAGAGGGAAAAACACGGAACGATCCGAGCGCGCGTTAGCTCAGCGCGAATGCGTGGCGATAGCCTGGACTCTCTCGATCGGTCCTTTACTTCACTTCCGGCGGCCCGAGTCGTGTCGCCATGCACTCGTGAACGTCGGCGAGGCTGTGCTCCTCGAACGAGCGGAGAACGGCGACCGCCTCGCGAGCGCTCTTGACGCCCATGAGGCCCGAGGCCTCCCGCAGGAACTTGGACTCGGGCACGGAGAAGCGATCGGGATCTCCGGGAGCTCCTCTCGGTATCAGCTTCTCGGACTCGTGGACGGAGCCGTCGTCGAGCTCGACTGTGACCCTGGCGCCGAACGGCATCTGCAGCTCCTCGAAGGAGGCCGAACCGAGGTCGTAACCCCGAGCTTTCCCCAGGAGCCCGCGCACGGAGAACAGGCCGCGCAGGTACGCGCGGTCGGTGGGCGAAAGGCTCTTCCACGCCTCCAGCGCCTCCCGGCGGCCCATGGTAGCGACGCCCGAAAGGTGCTCGCCGAGCCTGTGCCTCGCGCCGGCAAGGAGCTTGAGGTCGAGCTGCGAGAGAGCGGCCTTGAGGTCTATCGCGTCATCTATGGCGCGGAGGAACCGGACGGTCAGCGGGGCGCTGTGGGTTAGCTCCACCCGCGATGCCAGGATGAGTATCTCCTCCCTGTTCGCGTCAAGGAACCCCTCGGTAAGCTCCGCCCCGGTAAGCTCGCCCGCAAGCAGCCCGATAGCGATGCTGACGGAGAGTGAGAAGTTGATGTTCGTCGGGGACAGCTTCGCCGTGTCCATGTATCCGTGGGACATCGCGTCCATCGCGGTCGTGAGAAGGCTCGCCTCGACCCGCACGCGCTTTACTCTCTTCGGGTCGAGGACCCCGGCGTCGACGTTCGGCCAGTTATCGCGCTTTATCGTGTCCCGGATGTCGAAGAGGGCGTCCATCGCGGTGTCGATGTAGGCGCAGCCGGGGTAGAGCTTGAACGCTATCGTGTCGGTGACCCACGAGCGCCCGAGGCCGGTCATCATGAACGGCAGCCCGACGAAAGAGAAGTGCGCCCAGAAGCCCTGCGGGTCCTCGATTATTCCTCGAGACCCCGTCATCCCGTTGCTGGCGAGGAAAGCGGCGGTCGTGCCGGTGATGGCGGGAGTCGCCGCGATGAGGAGCTTGGACTGGGGGCCCATGAACCCCGGGAACAGGGCGTAGACGGGCTCGGCCATGGCGATGCCGAGCGCGTTCGCGGTCTGCTC
>PMDX01000230.1 GCA_003154635.1 Actinomycetota bacterium
AGCGCGCGTGGCCGCGAACCCGTTGCTTGCCTGACCCGTTACCTTGAGTTCAGACCCCCGTTTATCTTATGTTATCCTTTAGCTCTCACAGTCCCGGATGTTCCGGGGCATCGAGGGAGGACCGCAATGCCAGACGACGACATACGCGAAATCGAGGAGCAGGAAAGCGAGCTCATCCGGGTGCGCCGGGCGAAGCTCGAGAAGATTTACGAATCGGGTGGCGAGCCGTACAAATCGTCATACCTCAAGCCCGGCGAGATTTCCAGCGCCGGGACGCTACAGGAAAAGCACGAAGCCCTCGAGCCAGGTGAAAACTCGGGTAGCAAAGCCGCTGTTGCCGGAAGGTTCGTTGGCCGGCGCGAGCACGGAAAAGCAACGTTCGCCGACCTCCAGGATTCGTCCGGAAAAATACAGTTACTGCTGCGGCAGGACGTATTGGGTGACGCTCCATACGCCGAGTTCCGCGAGCTGGACCTCGGCGACTGGGTAGGGGCGACGGGAGAGGTAGTCCGCTCCCGCCGCGGAGAGCTGTCGGTGGCGGTAGATTCGTTCGACCTGCTGTCCAAGTCGCTGCGCCCGCTGCCTGAAAAGTGGCACGGCCTCAAGGACCCCGAGGTGAGGCACCGGCAGAGATACCTGGACCTGATGATGAACGATGATGCTCGGCGGGTGCTCGAAGCACGCTCGACCATCGTGCGCGAGATAAGGCGGATCCTTGACGAGAAGGGATTCCTCGAGGTCGAGACGCCGATGCTCCAACAGATGCCTGGCGGAGCCACGGCGCGCCCGTTCATCACGCATCACAACGCCCTTGGTATCGACCTGTACCTGCGAATCGCGCCGGAGCTCTACCTGAAGCGCTTGCTGGTAGGCGGGTACGACAAGGTATACGAGCTGAACAGGAACTTTCGTAACGAGGGCATCAGCTCGAGACACAACCCGGAATTCACAATGCTCGAAGCGTACGTGGCTTTCGTGGATTACCACCACATGATGGTGCTTCTCCAGGAACTGATCACCGCGGCCATCACAGCGGTGGCGGGCACGACGGAGATCGAGTTCGCCGGCAACTCGATATCGCTGGCTCCGCCGTGGAGGAAGGTCACGATGGTGGAGGCTTTAGAGGAGTACGCCGGGATAAAAGCCGATCTCGAGACGGGACCGGAGAAGCTCAAAGATATCGCGCGGGCGAACGATATGGAGATTCCAAGGGAAGCGGGTCCCGGCTGGATCATCGCCGAGCTCTACGAAAAGCTGGTGGAGCCCAGGCTGATACAGCCGACGTTCGTACTCGACTATCCCGAGGAGATATCACCCCTGGCACGTCGCAAGAAGGATTCCCCCGGCTTTACGGAGAGATTCGAGATACTGGTGGCCGGGCAGGAGATCGCGAACGCTTTTTCAGAGCTCACAGACCCGGTCGACCAGAGGGGCAGGTTCGAGTCGCAGGCGCGCAAGCGTGAAGCCGGAGACGAAGAAGCGCATCCGGTAGATGAGGACTTCCTTACGGCCCTCGAGTACGGCATGCCTCCGGCCGGTGGACTCGGGGTGGGCATAGACCGCCTGGCAATGCTTGCGACCGGAAGCCAGAACATCAGGGACGTCATCATGTTCCCCCACCTTCGACCTCAGCACGGTAGGTCATAACAGGCACGCGTCGAATAGGTTTACAGGGCGCATTACCGGACATCTTGCATAAAAAAAAGCCAATGATGGATGTCATAAGTAATAACCCTGTTACGTTGTAGTATTTACAAGCCGCGGCGGTTCGTGCGGCAGGAGAGCGTATGAACATTTTCTGTGACGAATGCAAAAAGAATATCGCCACTGTGTTTCTTACGAAGATTTCCGGTAGCGAGGTCTCGAAGGTACAACTGTGCGAGGATTGCGCCAAGAGGATGGAGGAAACCACCGAGGCGGCCAACCTTCTCGCGTTCCTTCCGCAGATACTCTCAGGGATGCAGAGCTTCGACGACAACCTGGTCGAGGACATCCTCTCCGGTGAGCTCGTAACCTGCGATTTCTGCGGCACGTCGTTCAACGACTTTCAAAAGATGGGCTTCCTGGGATGTTCCAACTGCTACGAGGCGTTCGGCGAGCCGCTCCGGGCGGTCATCATGGAGATGCAGGAATCCGAGGAACACCTCGGAAAGCTCCCCGGGAAGGTCTCCGAGGGAGCGAGGCTGCGCAAGAGGCTCATGGAACTTGAGAGGCACCTGGAACATCGTATAGCTGAAGAGGACTACGAGGCCGCCGCCGCTGTTCGCGACCAGATCCGCGAGATCGACGGAAAGCTCAACAGGGAAGTGAGCGACAGTGAGCCGGAGTAAAAAAACAGAAACCGGCTCCGCATGGCTGAAGACGAAAGGCCCGGGGTATCCGCTGGTCCTTTCCTGCAGGGCGCGCCTCGCCCGAAACCTGGAAGGCCTCCCGTTCCCGAACGCGGCCGGCGAGGAGGACCTCGAGCGAGCGCGGGGCATGGTCCTCGAGTCGGTTTCCAGGCGGGTGTCGGACAATCACGACTGGGATATCCGGTTTGCCGAGGAGCTTACGCGTGACGAGCTCACGTCGATGGCCGAGGAACACCTGACCAGCACGTCGTTCGGTGAGAGAAGCCAGGGCCGTGCCGTGGCCTTGAGCTGGAAGGACAGCCGCAGCGTCACCGTCAACGAAGAGGACCACGTCAGGATACAGGCGATACTCCCCGGCGCTCAGTTCATGAAAGCCTGGAAGACGGCCGATAAGATTGATAGCAGCATTGAAGGCGAGGTCCAGTACTGTTTCGACCAGAAGCTCGGATACCTCACATCGTGCGCCAGCAACGTGGGAACCGGCCTGAGAGTATCGGCGATGCTCCACCTGCCGGCCCTCGTCACTACGGGCGAGATAGCCCGCACGATCTCTGCGCTGGGGCAGGCCGGCATCTATGTGAGGGGCTTTTACGGTGAGGGCTCCGGGGTTGCGGGCAACCTGTTCCAGATCTCAAACAGGCAGACGCTGGGTTGTACGGAGGAGTTCATCGTCCAAAATATGGATAGAATAGTCCAACAGGTTGTAGACAACGAGAGGACATCGAGGAAAATGATGCTGCGCGATGCGCCGCTCGACCTGTCTGACCGGGTATACAGGTCTCTTGGGATCGTAGAGAGGGCGCGGCGCATAGGGTTGTTCGAGGCCCTGGAGCTTATTTCTCTGGTGAAGCTGGGGGTCGAGATGGAGCTTCTTCCCATTTCGGACTTCAACTTACTAGAGGTTGGAGTAGGAATCGGGCCCTCGCACCTGAAGAAGACAACAGGTAAAGAGACGAGTGAAGAGGAAATTGACAGGGAAAGGGCAATCCACCTAAGGAGTATGCTAGATATATAATCCAGTGGATGTGTATTTATGCGCTCGAAGCCATAGAATACTATTCAGGGGGAATGCAGTTTGTTCCAAAGATTTTCAGATAGCGCCAGACGGGTTGTAGTCCTGGCACAGGAAGAGGCCAGGAAGCTCAACCATAACTATATAGGGACCGAGCACCTACTCCTGGGCCTGATCCAGGAGGGCGAGGGTGTCGCCGCGAAAGCGCTCGAGACTTTCCAAGTGAATCTCGAGGCCGTTCGCGGCCAGGTGGTCGAGGTTATTGGGCGTGGCTCAAGCGCCCCGAGCGGCCACATACCATTCACGCCGCGTGCGAAAAAGGTCCTGGAGCTCTCTCTTCGCGAAGCGCTCCAACTGGGTCACAACTACATCGGAACGGAGCACATCCTGCTCGGGCTTATTCGCGAGGGCGAAGGGGTCGCGGCCAAGGTGCTGGTCAAGATCGGGGTCGACCTCGAGCGCCTGCGCAACCAGGTGCTCAAGAGCCTGTCGGGAAGCGGCACGCCCTCGGGCGAGCTGTCCGGTGGCGAAGGCGGCCAGGGAGCGCTGATGCTCGACCAGTTCGGGCGCAACCTTACAGAGCTCGCCGCCCAGAACAAGCTCGACCCGGTCATCGGCCGCGAGAAAGAGATAGAGAGAGTCATGCAGGTGCTCTCCCGCCGCACNNAGAACAACCCGGTGCTGGTGGGCGAACCCGGGGTTGGCAAGACCGCTATAGTCGAGGGCCTCGCCCAGGCTATCACCGACAACGAGGTGCCCGAGATGCTCCGTGGTAAGCACCTGTATACCCTTGACCTCGGCGCACTGGTCGCCGGTTCCAGGTACAGGGGAGACTTTGAGGAGCGCCTCAAGAAGGTCATCAAGGAGATCCGCGGCCGCGGCGACATAATCCTCTTCATCGACGAGCTGCATAACCTCGTCGGGGCGGGAGCGGCCGAGGGCGCAATCGACGCCGCGAGCATACTCAAGCCTGCGCTCGCGCGCGGTGAGCTCCAGACCATCGGCGCCACAACGATGGACGAGTACCGCAAGCACCTCGAGCGCGACGCGGCCCTGGAGCGCAGGTTCCAGCCTATCACGGTCGAGGAGCCGACTGTAGAACATACAGTAGACATACTCAGGGGTCTTCGCGACCGCTACGAGGCGCACCACAAGGTGCAGATAACCGACGGCGCCTTGATAGCCGCGTCGAGGTTGGCTCATCGCTACATCTCTGACAGGTTCCTGCCTGACAAGGCAATAGACCTGGTGGACGAGGCGGCGAGCAGGCTCCGCATGCGGGCGATGACAGCTCCGCCGGACGTGCGAGAGCAGGAGGAGGCCCTCCAGAAGCTACGCACCGAGAAGCAGGCCGCGATCGCGACCCAGGACTTCGAGAAAGCGGCGCAGATCCGCGACAAGGAACAGGACATAATCCTCGATATCGCCGAGTCCGAGAAGGACTGGAAGGTGCCTCACCAGAGCCACCAGCTCCAGGTGACCGAGGACGATATAACGGACATTCTCTCGTCGTGGACCGGCATCCCGGTCTACCAGCTTACTGAAGCCGAGAGCGAGAAGCTGCTACGAATGGAAGACGAGCTCCACAGGCGTGTGATAAGCCAGAACGAAGCGGTTGTGGCGATCGCGCAAGCGCTCCGCCGCACGCGTGCCGGCCTCAAGGACCCGAGGCGTCCCGGCGGGTCGTTCATATTCCTTGGGCCGTCCGGCGTCGGCAAGACCGAGCTGGCGCGCACGCTGGCCCAGGCGCTATTCGATTCCGAGAACAACATGGTGCGCATCGACATGAGCGAATACATGG
>PMDX01000293.1 GCA_003154635.1 Actinomycetota bacterium
ATGGCGAGCCGCCTTTCCCGGTGAAGGACTACATCCATGGCGGCGCTTTCCATGTCATGGACAAGAGGAGCTACAAGCGCATAGCCAGGAGTTTCGCGTCGATGGGGTACGTCGTGATAAATCTTAACTATCGGCTTGCCCCGAGGTTCAAATTCCCCGCCGCTTTCCAGGACATCGACATGGCGGTCGCATGGGCGCGGGACAGCGCGGTGCGCTATGGTGGGGACGCGAGCAGGATGGTCCTCGCCGGCGACAGCGCCGGAGCAACGCTCTCCAGCATGTATGCCGCCGCGTTGCGTTCGCCGAGGCTGCTCGAAGCTTTCTCGATCGATGGCGCCGTTCCGCCGGAGACCATAAAGGGTTTGCTCCTCTTCTACGGCGGCTACGACATGGAGACGATCCGCGATACCGGATTCCCGATGATAAAGAGGCTTTGCGAGGGTTTCTACGGGGAGGAGCCGCAGGTCTACTCGGCGAGAGCGGAGATGGCCTCGACGGCGCGTCATATAGACTCGGGATACCCCCCGGCTTTCCTGGCCTCGAGCGATACCGACCACCTCCATACCGAGTCCGTCGCCTTCGACCTCGTCTTGACCGAGGCGGGGGTTCCGCATACCAACCTCTTCTTCAGGAAGAAGGACAACCCGATCGCTTACAAGGGGCATGGCTTTCTGAGCATCTCGTTTGGCAAGCTCGCGCGCATCTCGTTCGCCGAGGCGCGCAAGTTCCTGGAGAGCCTCGAGTAACCGTTCCCCGGGCGAGCCGGGCCGCAACCATCAAGGCAGGTGGAGGCATCAGCTTGAAAGAGTTCAACGGCATGGTTGTAGTCGTTACTGGCGCGGCAAGCGGCATTGGCCACGCGACGGCTCTCGAGTTTGCGCGGCGAGGTGCTCGCATTGCCGCCTGCGACATAGATGTCGAAGGCCTTCGTGCACTGAGGTCAGAGATAGGTGAGTCGGGCCGGGAGTGCTATGTCGAGGTGGCCGATGTATCTAATGCATCCCAGGTCGAGAGGTTCTGCCGGAACACGTACGAGGAAATGGGTCGCGTAGACGTGCTCGTCAACAACGCCGGCGGCGCCTGCGCGGGAAGGTTCGAGGAGATGAGCCTGGACGACTGGCGCTGGATAGTCGGCCTCAACCTGTGGGGCGTGATACACGGGTGTCACTACTTCTACCCTCGTATGATCGCGCAGGGTGGAGGAGGTCACATAGTCAATATCGCATCCGTGGCGGGGCTCATACCGCTACCGTTCGCCTCGGATTATTGCGCGACGAAGTGGGGAGTCCTTGGCTTCTCCGAGACCCTCAGGGCCGAGGCGGCACTTCACAAGATCGGGGTCTCAGCGGTGTGCCCGGGCTTCGTCAATACCAGTATTGGCAGGAACACCAGGATAGCGGACGGTGCTACGGAGCCGACCGAGGAGGAGAGGGAGCGGACCGACCGCATCTGGGCGACGATCGGCGCCGGGCCCGAGAAACCCGCGCTCGCCGTCATCCGCGCCGTGGAGAAGAACATGGCGGTCGTCAGGTCCGGATTCATCTCATATTTCATGGATACCGCCTACAGGATAAGCAGGCGGTTGGTGGGCTTTTTCACAGTGCTGCTGGCGCGCCTCAACGACCATTTCATGGAGTAGGAGAGGGGGTCAGGTCTTTTATTGTTTGCTATTGTCCTTTGCTCAAGATAACCGCAGTAGCAAACAATAAAAGACCTGACCCCCTCTTGACTCCCTTACCCTAACTTCCCAACACGGTGCTGGCGACCAGGCTCGGCCTCGAGGTAGTGGACTTCCCTGGTGGTCACATGGGATTCGCAACCCACCCAGTGGAGTTTGCGGCCCGGCTTATCGAGGCGCTCACCCGCAACAGCGACGACACTTGAGATGACCTCGTGAGCCGAACCTCTTACGACCCTTGTTTCGAGTTGGCGAACTTGAGGTTGGGGCCGTGCTCCTCACCGTCACGCTTTATTGTTAAACTGGGCTGATCGCTGTCATCTCTGGAGGTATCGAATGAAAGTCATGGCCGTCAATGGAAGCCCGCGCAAGAAGCGGAACACTGGGACCCTGCTGGAGAAAGCGCTCGAGGGCGCGGTGTCAGTCGGAGCAGAAACGGAGCTCATTCATCTATACGACCTCGATTTCAAAGGATGCAGAGCTTGCTACTCCTGTAAGCTCCTGGGAGGCAAGAGCTACGGCAGATGCGCCGCGAAAGACGACCTCTTGCCTGTCCTTGAAAGAATCGAGGAGGTCGACGCTTTCATCCTGGGCTCGCCGGTATATTTCTGGTCGATGACAGGCGCGGCCCGGTCCTTCNNCTTCATGGAACGCCTCCTCTATCCCTATCTCAACCCGGCCGACTCGTCCGTCCTTCCCAAGAGGAAAATAGAAACCGGACTCATCTTCACCTTTGGGGCCACCGAGGAGCAGATGAGAGAGGCCGGCTGGAACCAGCAGCTCGAGACAATCGGGATGTTGATGCAGACGATATTCGGGAACTCGGAGTCGATGTTCGTAAGCAATACCTCTCCGTACGAAGACTTCTCGAAGTACTCGGTCAGTCCGCTCGTTGACCTGCAGGAGAAGGCGAGGATCAGGAGGGAAATTTTCCCGGGCGAGTGCGAGAAAGCCTTCGAGATGGGAGCCAGGTTCGCAAAGGCGCCGGGCGCAACTGAATGACCTCAACGGGCGCATAACGGTCTAAAGAGCGTGAAAGGCGGG
>PMDX01000018.1:0-1081 GCA_003154635.1 Actinomycetota bacterium
TCTTGGTCAGCGTGGTTACCAGGACCCTTTCTTTCATGGCCACCCGTTCCCTGATCGCTTCTATCAGGTCGTCGATCTGCCCCTCGGCGGGCCTGACCTCAACCTCGGGGTCCACCAGGCCGGTTGGCCTGATCACCTGCTCTACGACTCTCGTCGAGCGTTCAAGCTCCCATGCCGCCGGCGTCGCGCTCACAAATATGACCGGGCCTACTTTGTCGAAGAATTCGGACTGCGAAAGCGGCCTGTTGTCCAGCGCGGAAGGAAGCCGGAATCCGTGCTCTACGAGGGTCTCCTTGCGAGAGCGGTCACCGTTCAGCATGCCCGATAGCTGCGAGACGGTGACATGAGACTCGTCAATGAACGTGAGGAAATCACCACCGAAAAAGTCGATCAGCGTATATGGCGGCTCGCCGGCGTTGCGCCCTGAGAGATGCCGGCTATAGTTCTCGATGCCGTGGCAGTACCCGGTCTCGCGAAGCATCTCCAGGTCATAATTGGTCCTCATCTTCAGGCGCTGAGCTTCCAGGAGCTTTCCCTGCCTGTCGAGCTGCGCCAATCTCGCCTGCAGCTCGTCCTCTATAGCTTCAAGCGCCGCATCAAGCTTGTCGGAAGGTGTCAGGAAATGAGTAGCCGGCCAGATCACGGTTCTCTCGAGCTCCGCGAGGACCTCTCCAGTCAGCGGGTCGACCTCGGTTATACGTTCGACTTCGTCACCGTACATGTCTATCCGTATGGCCTTGTTCCAATATGCGGGAAATACGTCGATGACGTCTCCCCGGACCCTGAACTTCCCGCGGTCGGGCGCAAGATCGTTCCGCTCGTACTTTACGTCAACGAGCTTGCGAAGGACCGCATCCCTGTCGTACTCCTTGCCAACTTCCAGCATCACCATCCGCTTCATGTACTCATCGGGAGAACCCAGGCCGTATATGCATGAGACGGACGCGACTATTATTACGTCGTCCCTGGACAAAAGAGCGCTCGTGGCTCCATGCCGAAGGCGGTCTATCTCGTCGTTTATCGAGGAGTCCTTTTCGATGTAGGTATCCGTGCTCGGTATGTAGGCTTCGGGCTGGTAGTA
>PMDX01000018.1:1102-3029 GCA_003154635.1 Actinomycetota bacterium
ATGTCTTGCCCGACCCGGTAACCCCGAGCAGCACCTGGAATCGTTCGTCCTTCCTCAGGCCTCCAACGAGGCCTCTTATGGCCGCCGGCTGGTCGCCCTGGGGGATGAACCTGGTCTCGGTCAGCAATTTCGCCATAGATGCTTACCCCATCTAACAGTATCGCAAGAAAAGGAATCCCGCGCTCGCGCGGAACCCCGCGATAAATTCTAACGGTGCAATGCCGGGTGGTTCAATGACGAACCTCANNTAACAAATGCTAACTTGATTTTTATGACAGACCAAAAGAACTGCTGGGAAATCAAGAAGTGTTCAGCCGCCCAATACCTCAACTGCAAGGCTTACGCCGAGAAGAAGCGCTGCTGGGAGGTCTCAGACCCCCGTGGTTCTCGAAGCCTTCTTCTGTGCCTTCAATTGGGGTGTCCGGTCTATGACCTGTACATGGAAGAGATAGACAAAGAGNNCCGCCTCAAGATGATGTTCCCGTTCCTTGGCAGCATCGACGAGGAAAAGGCCCCTCAGGGATAGAGCGAGAGCGATCTCTGCCTTATCTCCTCCCAGACCTCGCCGACCTTTGCCCTCAGCTCACCTATGGTGCCGTCGTTTTCGATGAGCATGTCGGCCATAGCACGTCGCTTCTCGTCGGATATCTGTGAGGAGACCCTGTCTATTGCTTCCGAGGTGTCCATACCACGGTCTTCCACCATCCGCCGCAGCCTGGTTTCCTCGTGGGCGCTCACCACAAGAAGTAGGTCGAAAATGCCCGAGGCCCCGATATCTACTATGAGCGCAGCATCTATGACCACGGCCGGCGTGTCACCGTCCTGAAGCCCGTCGGCGTGTTCCCTCACGCGTCTCATTATCTCGAGATTGATCGCCGGATGGGTTATGCCGTTCAGTTTCTGCAGCCTGCCCTCGTCGCCGAATACTATCTGCGCAAGCACTGCCCGGTCGATCTGACCATCCGCAGCAAGTATGCCTTCCCCGAATTCCTTGACGATGGGACCGTATGCAGAAGCACCCGGGAGTACCACGTCCCGGGCAACTTCGTCGGCATCTATAACCAGCGCTCCGCGCCTTGTCAGCTCTCTTGCAACCTCTGTCTTTCCGGAGGCTATCCCTCCGGTCAGGCCCACGACCATCAACTTATCGCCGGCAGGCCCCCATACCTCAGGATGTCCCAATGGAGCCCCCGGCTTATTCTTCGTTCTGGCCTTTTTTCTTCATATCGGCAAGGATTGACTCGAGTGAGCCGTCCTCGCCGGTTTCCTGCACGGCCTCCTCAAGGGCCGGTTTGTCCCCAGCCTCTTCGGACGCCTCGGCTTCGGCCTCTTCGACCGCGATCTCAACTACCACAGCCTCTGCCACCGCTTCTACAGCAGCCTCTTCGACTGCTTCCTCTACGGCTTCCTCAACGGCTTCTTCGATCACTTCCTCGACGATCTCCTCTACGATCTCCTCTACGATTTCTTCGACGATTTCTTCGACGACAGCTTCTGCCACCGCCTCGTCTTCCTCGTAATCGGTCGAGCTGACGCCCGCTTCGATCTGATCGACTTCAGCGGCTATCTCGGCCGCTTCGGAAGCTATATCGACCCGCTGTGGCTCTTCGACCTGCTCCCCGATCTCCGTAGATCTCTCTTCGAACTCCGAAGAATCGACGAGCTCCGGCTCCAAGAGGCTCTCTTCTGCTTCTTCGTAATCACGGTAGTCGGCCTCGCGCGGGGAAGACAGCTGCTTGAGGCTGAGAGAGATTCGCCGGCGGTCGAGGTCTATATCAATGATCTTGGCGTCGACCTCTTCGCCTACGGAAACGACCTCTTCGGGGAACTCAATATGTTCCCAGGCGAGCTCGGATATGTGCACGAGACCCTCCACCCCAGGTGCGATCTCGACAAAAGCACCGAACGGCACGAGCTTGGTGACCTT
>PMDX01000026.1 GCA_003154635.1 Actinomycetota bacterium
TGAGCAAGGGCCGGCAAGCGCTCGTACACCCACGGACAGGTTGGGGGCGTCAACTCCCCATTTCCCCATTTCCAGGTGGAGAAGCTACTCGAACTCTCAGGGGTAGTGTCGAAGCTCCTGCGCCAACTCCCCCAGGACAAGGACAGTGAGAATGAAAACCAAGCCGAAGACGAAACGCATGAAGCAAGGATCAGGGGTCCCCCCGCGACGCAATCCGCAGGACCTTGATCTGCTGCTCGCGAGGCTAGCTGTCCGGTATTACCTCTATCTGCAGGAGGGCAACGAGGATGGAAAGAAACGCCCCACCCAATCAGCACCACGCCGCGAATCCCAACGCTGTGAACTCCGCATGCGAGAGGAGAACTGAAATGAGCATAATCTGCCCCTCGGAGATTACGAACGGGCACCGGACCCGGAAGGCCGTCGGCTACATGCGCCAGTCGACCGACCCCCAGGTCCTGTACAACACCGGCAGCAGAATCCGTCAGGAGAACCAGCTCGATTACGCGCGGGCTTGGGGATGGCCGGAGGACCTGATCGAACTCGAGGATGACCTGGGAATCACGGGAACCTCGGCGGAGCTGCGGCCGGGCTGGACCAGCCTGCTCCAGCGAATCCTCAATGGGGAGGTCGGGCTCATCCTGGCGTCCGATGTCTCCCGGCTGAGCCGCTCGGCATCGGATTTCGAAACGCTGATCACCGTCTGCCGCACCACGAACACGTTGATCGCCATCGATGGCCAAATCCTGTCGCTCAAAGACTCGATGCAGCGCCTCATTGCCCGCTTCAAGGCTCTCCTTGCCCAGTTTGACGGGGAGCAGCGCACGGAAACTCTCTTGCTGGCGAAGATCGCGTTGGCGCGCAGCGGCGTTGCCGTCACCCCGCCGCCGACAGGGTACATAAGCGTCCGAGAGCGCAAAGACAAGCCCGGAACCCAGCATGCATCAGAGGAGGACTAAGATGCAAACCAGCCAGTCTCGTCACGGGTATGTCAGCTTCTGGGTGAAGGACGACAATCCGAGGGTCCGGCGGGTTCTCAAGGCACTATTCCGCGTCTTCCTGATCCTTCGTTCGGTCAGGAAGGTCGTCCAATGGTTCAACAAGCGTGACATCAAGCTGCCGTCCCGGACGGGCACGACCTATCACTGGTATGCGGCGACCTCGCGCCGTGTGCACGAGTTCCTGACCAACCCGGCGCACGGCGGCTACTACGTTCTGCGCATCTCGCCCAAGCGAAAGCATCGGGGAACCGGCCTGGACCTCATCAGCTTACCCCCGTCGGAGGCCATCGTCTCCCCCGGTCATCACGAAGGCTACGTGGACCAGGCGACATGGATCGCTATCCAGCGCACACTCGCGAGCAACCGGCCGTCGGTGCAGCCACCCGCCTGTAAGGGCAAGGCCTTGTGTCAAGGCCTGGTCTGGTGCGGGACATGTGAAAAAGCGGACGAGAAGAAATCGAGACTAAAAGTCGATTACCCCAAGCTGCGGTGTGGCAGGGGAATCCGGTATAAGTGCACTCACACTGACAAGATCACGGGAAAGAGCCACACCTGCTGTTCGCTGGTCGGCGAGCCGCTCGAGACGCTCGTCGTGACCAAGGTTCTCTCCAGTGTCGCACCGGCGGCCATCGACGCCGTCATCGCCGCCACCGCAGAGCGGCGCCAGGACTTCGACACGACATGTGAGCAGAGGGAGGCAGAATTGTCGACCGCCCAGTACGAGGCCCGCGCCCTCAAGAAACGATACGACAGCGTCGACCCGGACAACACGCTGGTGAAGGTCGAGGTTGAAAAGGCATGGAACGCGGCCCTCCTGACCGTGCAGGAGATCGAGCTTCGCCACACGGGGACAAAGCTCGTTGCCCCTCTGGAACCCACACCGGAGACCATGCGGACAATTCGTCGGCTGACCGCGCTCCCGGCACTCTGGGCCGCTCCGTCCACACGGAACGAAGACAGAAAGGCAATCCTAAGAACTCTGGTTGACGAGATCGTGGTGTTCAAAATCGATCCGACGCATGTGCGCGTCGACATCACATGGAAGGGGGCCAAACCCACAACCGATGTCCTCGCGTTACCTTGGGCGGCAGCCGCTCTCGTCAGGGAGCTATTTTTCAATCAAGGAATGAAGCCGAAGCAAATCGCGGAAGAGGTCAACCGGCAAGGTTTCCGGACGCTCGAGGAACAAAAGCCCTATGCCGCAGCGGCCATTTACCAAATCCTTTCTCACGATTTCAAGAAGACCGGCGGCCGGCCTTTTGCCGCTTTTCGTGAGCCATTGCGTCCGACCATCCAGGCGCTCGTAGACCAGGGAATGCGGGACTGGCCTATCGCCGAAGTGCTGAATGCCCAGAGGATCAAGCCCCGCAACGCGGCATCCTGGTCACGGTATTCTGTCCGGGGCCTGCGTCTGCGGCTCGGCATCCGGCGTGCTGGTATGGGGGTCCTGGCAAAGCCGAGGAACCCCTCACCACCTCGTCCGCTTGTCTGGGACGCCTCCATCGAGACTCTGCGTGACACGGTGCAGCAGTTCGTCGATCACGGCATGGGAGACCGGGTTATCGCCGGTGAACTGCACATGCAGGGCATCCCGTCCCCGAACAGTGCGCCGTGGGACCGGGAAAGCGCCCGGTACCTCCGCAAGAAGCTCGGAATTTCAGCCCGGCGACGCTTATCAATGGTGAATCCCGGGAACATCGCGAACTCGGGCGAGTCGCAGGCACCCCCCCTGACCGGAGAAGAGCAATGAGATGCACGCGGCGCGACGGCGCCACATCAAGACCTCCTGTCAGCGCTCCGCGGTCAGATGGTCACCCAGTTCACAGCTCGAGCGCCACGGGGGGGCAGACGATCGAGTCACACCGGAAGTTGCGTACCAGGGACGGAATCAACATTCGTCCCGTAGCCAGCGCTGGCGCTGCCGGAAAGCGCGTGCATACGAGAGCGCGTCGAGACGTTCCTCCCCACGCTCGCATGATAGGCCCAACGTTAAGCATATTCGTCATGATGAATTGAATTAAGTCGCAAAAAAAGATCGGTCCGCGAGAGCCCGAATGTCGATAAAGGGGACACTGCAATCACGCAACGCCAACCA
>PMDX01000200.1:0-5217 GCA_003154635.1 Actinomycetota bacterium
CGGGTACGGATACGATAGGTGGATATGGGGACTAAACAAGAGTACGAAACGCCTGATGAGGGGCAGCAGCAGCCTCCCAGACGCAATTTCAAGAAGATATTCCTGGTCTTGTTCCTGGTACTGGTCGTAGGGTTGGCTGCGGGCATCGTCCTGAACGCCGTATATGGCAAGTCTGGCAAGACGGGCGGGTCCGCAGTCTCAAGGAGTTCTTCCGGCACTGGGTCTGGCGACATCCCGGGGTCGCACGACGCGGGTGAGGGCAGTTCGAGCACATCCTCCAGGGGCGAGACGCCCGCGTTCTCTGGCACCCGGGCGCTCGGCCACGTCGTTGAGCTCTCTCAGCAGATCGGGGAGCGCCGTGCGGGCTCCATGAAGGAATCCAGCGCCGCGGACTATATCTCAGGCAAGCTCGGCGAATACGGCTACACGGTCGAGGAGCAACCGTTCACAACCTCGGACGGGTTCGGCTCCCGCAACATAATCGGAACCAGGCAGGGGCAGAGCGAAGATTACACCATAGTTATCGCCGCCCACTACGATTCGGCGGAAGGTACCGTGGGCGCCGATGACGATGCCTCGGGGGTTGGGGTCGCGCTGGAGCTTGCGCGGGTTTTTGCCGCGAGCCGGCTCAAGCCGACCATCCAGTTTGTCTTCTTTGGAGCCAACTTTCCGGGTTCGGCGGACATGAACGAACGGCTCGTCGGGTCGCGGCATTACGTCGAGCTCCTCGACAGCATGGAGCGCAAGGACATCGTTGGAGTCATCGATATCGACTGCGTGGGGCAAGGCCAGGTGCTCGCCTTGAAGACGCAGGGCACAGGGCTTCAGCGACTGAAAGACAAGCTCCAGACGTTCGCGAGCAAAAACAAAATTAGCGTTGTAACGCTGAATTCGTCTCAGGATTCTGATAATATTCCGTTCGAGGACGCTGAAGTGCCGGCGGTCTGGGTGGAATGGTGTGAACCCGGGGGAGCGCTGAGTACTGACAATGCGTTCGCAAGCGTACAGCCGGTCAAGCTCGAGCAAGCCGGCACGCTTGTTGAAGACTTTGTGAAGGGCCTCACGTCCAACGATCTTGAGGAGCTCAAGTACTGATGAACGAGACTACGCAGAACACCACGCCGGGCTTCCTGCAGGGTACCGAAGTCGCAAGGCACAGACCCGTATCACAGCCCGGATTCGACGAGCAGCTTCCTCTACTCGAAAAAGACCTCGAGCTCAAGAAGAAGCTCTACATCGCCCTGGTTGTGATCTTCTCCGTCTTTATTGGTGGGATGATTCTCGGAGCCGCCCTGGGTTTCTTTCTCTGAATGGAGAAGCCGCACAAGGTCTTCGAGGCGTCGAGGTCGAGAGAACGGTCAACGTTCTCATGGTTGGCATCGAGCAGCTGTGCTTTCTGAAACTCTAACCATCCTCATGGCCGCCGCCGGTCTCCGCCTCCCGGCCTCTTCGCTTGCCTTCGATTATGGCTGCGCCAAGCGCCAGCACTCGTTCGAAGGGCTCCTCGATGTTCTCCTTCAAATGAACGGTTATCGCGCGTTCCGGGCAGACTCCCGCACATAGCCCGCACCCGAGGCACGCATCCCTTTCCACAACGGCCGCTGCGCCTTCCACGACGGAGATCGCTCCAACCGGGCATCGCTCGGCACACTGCTCGCAGCTATCACAGGCCCCGGCGTCCACAACGGCTTCGAACAGGGCGTTAAAATACCTGTGCCGCTCGTGGCCCCTGGTCGTAATGCCCTTCATGGAAGCGCAGCAGCAAGGGCAGCAGTTGCACAGGTTCGACAGGTGCCTGGTGTTGGTGCCCGCGTGGACGAGGCCCGCGCGGTCCGCTTCCTCCAGTATCGCGATGGCCTCGTCGGCTGTCACCTCGCGACCGATCCCGTTCTCTATGTAGTACTCCGCCGCGGCCCCGAACCTGAGGCACGTCTCGGCTGGATGGTCGCATCCCTTGTCGATGAGGCGCGCTTCCCTCCGGCAGATGCAGTCCGCCACCGAGATCTTCCTCGCGGCCCTGACTTCTTCTATGAGGTTGGCGAAAGGATACAGCACCATGTCGTCCTCGATGCTCTCACCGATGGGCAACACCTTGAAACCCGGGACGTCACTGGCGCCCATCTCGTCCATGTAGGCCGATTCGTAATACTCGCTGTAGAGCTCGGCCAGTTCGCGGTCTATCTTTCCGACGGAGTACTCGTACAGGCCGATCATGAAAGGAGCGGAGTTGTAGAGGATCAGGCCGTTCCGGCGCACCCTGAAGACGAGCCCCCTGGCGGCCATCGACTCGAGCAGCGTGCCCAGCCAGGCCGGATCGACTCCAGCCCGTTCCGCGATCGCGGTCGCCTCTCCGGGGAATGGCGTCAGAAGGATGGCGGCTCGTGCTTCCTCCTCCGTGAAGAGCTTCTCGAGAATCTTGATCTCAACCCCGGAGCCGGTCGCGGGAAAGCCCAGGGGAAACATGTCCAGGAACTCTCGCAGCGAGTAATACGCGTCTTCAGTCATGCGCGGCTCCGCACCTTTCCTCAGACCCAAGGGTCGGCTCGCGGTAGGAAGGCAATTCAAAAGCCATGATCTCCGCCGCAGGAGGCCTTGAACTACTTCTTGAGGAAATCGTTGCGGACGTAACCCTCTGCTTCTTTGCCGGCTCCTGAAGATGTCACTACTCCCTTGACGTGTGACCACGTCAGAGAATCGACCCCTTTTACCTCACCGAGAACGGAAACCTGTTCGCCGTTTTTCATCAGCCCTACCAGGTTCGCGTTGGGGTCGGCGCTCGCTCGCATCCTGACGCCCTGGCCCGTGATGGTCTCGGTCCTGGGGAACTGGGCGGCCGGCTGACTGGCCTGGGTTTTTGCCTGGGCCTGGGATTGCTGGGCGGCTTTCCTGGCGTCGGCTTCGACCGCGGCTTTGTGCGCCCTGCTGGCGGCTTCCTTCTGGGGCTTTCTGAAAGTGTCGGTTATCCTCCAGCCGAATGCGAACCCTACCGTGAAGATCCCCACAAGCACGAGCATGAGCAGCGCTATCAGGAGGTACTCCCCGGCACGGTTGCGAGTAGCTCTCGAATGCTCGGCCCTGGCAGCCCTGGCCGCTCCCGCGGCGGTCATAGGCAACTGCTCGCCGGAGCCGTAATGCCAGGCGGCCATTGTAGCGTTATCGGAAGGGTTCCGGCTGAACGCGATGCGAGCCAGCTGGCTTGCGCTCCTCTGGACATTGGCGGCGGAGAGGAAGTTTTCAACGATCTCCGCCTCGGCGACCGTGCTCCATAGCCCGTCGCTGCAGACAATGACGGTGTCACCTTTCTGGATGTCCACCTCGTTGTAGCCGAAAATCGCTTCCGGTGACTGCCCGAGGAACATTCCCCTTGCCGGCGTCACGGATGTTGCGGCAGGCTCGACGGTGACTTCCGCCGTTATTGGTCCCTGGGCCGGCTCGCCAGCGGCCGTTGCGGGGTTGGTTTCAGATGGAAGGCCCGCAACAGGGAAGAGCGTGGGCTCATCGCCGGACGGCAAGACCGGCTCGGGCTCGGCGACCGGAAGGCTTGGCACGAGGTCGTACAGCCGCTCGTTGTGGAGGAGATAAACCCTTGTGGTGCCGATGTGCCCGATATAGGCGCGTCGCTCATCGGCAATTACCATGGTCAGCGAGACCTGGGTTTGCCCCGTGGCTCCTTCCTGCGTCAGCAACGCGGTGTTGATCTTGCTGAACGCTTCTCCTATGAGCCGAGGCATCTGTTCGCTGTCGAGCTCCTCCTCGGCGATCACGGCCGGCTCGATCAGGTCGCGGAGGATGTCGAGCGCCTTTTTCGAGGGGCTTTCACCGGCAGGAAGCTGACCCGCGGCGTCCGCCACGGCCATGTACGAGACAACAGGTATCGGAACCCTTCGGCGTGAATAGTCGTAGACGAAGTGAGAATCTCGTACTTCCTGGCCTTCGCCCAGATGCGAAGCGGACCCGAGGTTCGAATTCGCTTCAGACACTTGTACCTCCACGTTCAGTAAATCAACGAAATCATTTACAGATAAAAAATATTCTAATGAATAATAACCGTTTGCCGATTCCACCTTCAACAGAGAGTCCGAAATTCCCTTTCGGGACATTTATTGCGGCAGCTTCCTGACAGGGAGCCGGAGGCCGGCCATCATGACCGGCGCCCCTGGTTCGCAAGCCACCCCTAGAGGTGGATATTGAGAGCCTGCTCCAGGTTGACGCTGCCGCTGATCATAAGCTTTCCCTGTTCCGCGGTGATCCCCGTAATTACGTATGGCAGGTCCTCCCTGACGGCGAATACAGGGTTCTGGTTCATAACCTGCCGGACCATGGCTACCGCTTCCTCGGGGGCCCTGACTCCGAGCACGTCGAGTGTCGCCGGGCGGAAATAGACGGTCTTGCCGTTTACCGCCTCGAGTGCTCCGCCGGAGGTCACGTTGACCCTAAAAGGCCCTACGCTTACTATCCCCGAGACCAGGATGTCGTTTTGCTGAATGGAAAGTTGGGGGTTCTCGATGTAGGAGTTCCTCAGTGAGAAGAACTTCACGATCTCACCCTGCCCCAGCGTCGCGGCGAAAGTGCCGTTCGGCCATGAGTTGCTCTTGAGGACTATCTTGTCGAACGTCACACCCTGGAGCGTCACGTTTCCGACCTGCACCTTGAGGCTGTCGTACTTCTTGAAAGCCAGTTTGAGCGCGGGGAATGCCCTTGTCGAAACGGACACGNNTGCGCTTGGATAGCGCTTCTGTATCTCATGTTTTGCGATTGTGTCCGCAACGAGAGGGGCGGCGATCTCGATCGCCGCCCACACTACTATTATGATCGCCAGCACTGCCACCAGGATCTTGAAGCCACGGCTTCTGAAGTAACTCCCGGTGCCAGGCATGGCGTTTCTTACCATCGACTACTTGCTGCCGTTGGACTTGAGGACCACCAGCGCGTCGACCGCGACGACAGACCCGTCGGTAGAAATGATGAGCGGGTTTACGTCGATCTCGGCGACGTCATCCAGCTCGATACCGACGTTCCCCAGCCCGACCAGCGCCTTCGCGAGCGCCCCTTTGTCGGCGGGCGCCATCCGGCGAACCGGGCCAAGTATGTCTTTGGCCTTGATGTCGTCCATCATCCGCAGTGCTTCGCCTTCGTCGATAGGTGCCACCCTGAAGGACGTGTCCTTGAGTATCTCGGTGAAGATGCCTCCCAGCCCGAACATCACGCAGGGCCCGA
>PMDX01000200.1:5292-6532 GCA_003154635.1 Actinomycetota bacterium
TCGTCCGCGGTCTGCACCAGGCGCTCGGGCGCCACAGGTACCCCGTACTTCTCGAGCAACAACTTGGAGTCGTGCTCCGAGAGCGCGGTCTGCCCGTTTTTCAGGGCCTTTTCGATGATCGGGTCTTTAGCCATCTGACCTACCTTCCGATGATGTAGCCGTCCGGGTCGACCTCCTCTCGAAGGACGCGGAGCTCCTCGTCCGAAGGCGGAGGCGTCGTTTCGAGGTTGTCGTCCACGAGCAGCTCGAAGCCGCAGTTCTCCAGAACCTTATCGACGGTCACGCCGCTATGCAGGGACTCGATCTTCATCCTGCACGTATCCTCATCATACCCGAGTATAGCTAGATTCGTGATTACTTTGTAAGGTCCTGTTCCCGGAGGAAGACCAGCTTCTTCGCGGGCGCCCTTGCCGGAGAGGTATCCGGGGGTGGTTATGTAGTTGACCTTCTCGACGAAACGCTTGTTGTCCATGGGCGTGATGACGACCGTGCGCCAGCAGAGGCTGGCAAGGTCGTTCGCTCCGCCGCTGCCAGGGAAGCGGACTTTCGGCTCCTGGTAGTCATCACCGATCATTGTCGAGTTGAGGTTGCCGTACATGTCTATCTGGGCCCCGCCCAGGAACGTGTAGTCGACCATGCCCCTCTGACAAGCCTCCATGACATCGTTCATGGTGCTCGCGATGAGAGCCTTGTACGAGGTGCGCGAGTCGCCGACGGATATCGGCATACCTGGCATCTGGGGAGCGACGGCGCCGGCCTCGAATATGGCGATGACATTCGGGCAGTGCATCTTCTGGGCGAGCAGGGTAGCGGCCATCGGGACGCCGGTGCCAACGAACACCGTGGAGTTGTCCACGATGATACGGGACCCTACGCAAACCAGCAGTTCAAGTGGGTTGTAGTTGGCGCACATAACTATCTATCCTCCTGGCACTTGTTGTTTGCGTAAATGAGCTTCTCCATGGAGCGCAACTCGCGCATCTTCTCGACCCCGCCTATCTTGGCGAGGTACTCGTCGAAGCCCTTCAGATTGTAGACGTAATCATTGAAAAACGACTCGGTGCCTTCCTCGGTCTTGGCCGTATCCAGGTACATCTTGAAGAAGTCCTCGTCGAACCAGTACTCGCCGGGCATATTGCCGGGATGGCTGCCGTAAGGCACCTCGACGACCGCGTCGACGCACCAGTAGGGGATGACGGTAGCCTGGGGGTTGGCGCGGATCTCGTCGTGGGGGATGAGC
>PMDX01000056.1 GCA_003154635.1 Actinomycetota bacterium
TCGTCTTCTTCGTCGTCTTCTTCGCTGGCCTTTTCGCTGGCGCGGTACCGCCGGCGAAAGTCATCGAGCTCATGGCATCGAGTATCCTGTCCACTGTGTAGTCGTCATTCATTCTCATCAGCAGCCACGCGGATTCAAGAAAGCCCACGACCAGGTAAGCCGCGATCTCGACGTCCGTATCGAGGATGAGGCCCATCTCGATAGCCCGCGATATATCTCTCCTGCACGGCTCGACGATGGAGTTGTAGATCTCGCGCTTCTTTCTTTCCAGAGGCGGGTCGTCCTCCTCGATGCTCTTCAGTACGTTCATCATGTCTATGAACTGGGGATGGCTCTTCAATACGACCTTGCCGCGCCTGTTAAGCCTGCTGATCGGGTTCTTCTCTCCCTTGATCTCCTCCCAGACGTCGGCGAACATCGCCTGGAACACGTCGTCAACGCACTCCAGGAACAGCGCCATCTTGCTGGNNGGGAAGTAGAGATAGAAGGTGCTGTGGCCGACGCCTACCGCCTTCGCTATCTCAGTGACGTTCGTCTGGTGATAGCCCTTTCGCGCGAATATCTCGACCGCCTTGTCCATGATATGCTGGCGCCTATCGGACTTTGGCGTCTCGACTCCCTCGATTGAATCACCCGTCCTCGAAGGCTCACCGCGCGCCATGTTTCGTATGAACGAGATCGGGTACCCTTCTTCCTTCAGGCGCTTGATCTCCGCGAGCTCCTTGACGTGCCCGTAATCGTAGTACGCCATCGTTTTGCCGGTCCGTCTCGGCGAAGAAAGGAGCCCTTCCCTCAAGTAATAGTGGATCGTGCTGCGGCCCACCCCGGAAGTCTTCTCCAGGTCGGATATCCGGAGCGGCCTTTCCTTATCACTGCCCAAGCTTCCTCCGTCAGCCGTTTCGTCGTTCTTGCTCAACTTTTCTTACCCTCCGTCTTTCTATACCGCTCGGCCGAGGCAACCGGTCAATAACTAGCAACTGTTGAGCAACTATATAGTTCTATTTACCTGAAGTCAAGAAACTGATTCTTGATTTGAACTGGCATTTATGTTTATATTGCAGGCATCTTACGCGGTAGGTACCTTGGAATGCAACAAAGATAACTCCGCAGCCAGGAATGACTTGTCATTCCTTTGAACGAAACTAACACCGGGCAAATCGAGTCCGCGGAGGGCGGCTATCGGAAAGGAGTTGAAGATGGGCGCAGGTGATTTTGCGGTTATCGGCACCGGCGAGGTTCCGACCGGCAACTACCCGGAACGCTCCGAGTTCGAGATCGCATACGAGGTCAGCCGCATGGCGATCAGGGACGCGGGGATAGACAAGAACGAGATCGGCGCCGTGCTCACCGCCGGTCACATAATGAGCAACCCGGATAACGATTACAACACCGAGATGTTTTTCGGGCGCCTGCCGGAGGCCATCGGCGCGAACGGCTGCAGCGTTGTCGCGACAACGATTTCCGGTGGGGCGTCGAGCTTCTCCATCCGGAAGACCGCCGAAGGCATCCTGGAGTCGGGCGAGACCGACACGGTCCTGGTTGTCCATGCCCAGAGGTTCTCCCAGTTCACCGCGAACGAGCAGGCCAGGTATTTCGCCGTGGCAGGCTCGGACGTCGAATGGGAGGTCCCGTACGGTATGACCTACAATTCCCTGGCCGCGATCGTGACCACGGGCTACATGGCTTACACGGGTGCCACCATCGAACAGGTCGCCGCGGTGTGCGTCGCCTGCCGCAAGTGGGCGATGCTCCAACCCAACGCCATGTTCAACAACAAGGAGATCACCGTCGAGAAGGTCGTCAACGCGCGGATGGTCTCGTACCCCCTGACCACGTTGATGTGCAACGTGCTCGGCGATGGTGGAAGTGCCTACATCATGACCACGGCGGAGAATGCGCGCAAAGTCTGCGACAGGCCGGTGTACGTGCTCGGCGAGGCCTCCGAGTACTCCCACAGGACGATCACCAGGTCAGTACAGAAAGACCCGGGCAAGATGGGCGACGACCTTGCGGTCACCGCGAAGCGTGCCTACGAGAACTCGAGCCTTGGGCCTGAGGACATGAACATCTTTGAGATATACGGCTCCTACCCGGTGATCTCGCTGATCGTCATGGATTCGCTGGGGATCCCGGACGAGCGGCCTTCAGGGGAGCTGGTCCTGGCCGGCGAGACCGGCCCCGGCGGTAAATACCCCGTTTCGACCAACGGTGAGGCTATGAGCTTCGGACATACGGGGACCGGGGTGGGTTTCAGTACATTTGTAGAGTCTGTCCGGCAGCTCCAGGGAAGGGCCGGCGCCGCGCAGGTCGAGGGCGCGAAGTTCCTGGTCGAGAACTGCGGCGGCGGGGCGTTCATGGACTGCCACTTCACCGTGATGGGCAACGAGGTCCCGGGCTAAACCGGACGGCTTCGACATCGAAGAGTTCGCGAACTGCTTCTAAAGGAGGAAGCCATGGCCGGTGAGAAGATAGACATCGAGACAATCAAGGCGATGCTGAACCTCTCCGACGAGGACCTCGTCAAGCCTCTGCCGATACCGACGAGGTGGTCCCAGCCGTTCTGGGACGCCTCAAAGGAGCACAGGCTCGTGCTCAAAAAATGTTCCGCCTGCGGCTATATCGACCACCCCCCGTACCTTTACTGCACCAACTGTCACGCCGACGAGCATGAGTGGGTCGAGGCCTCCGGCAAGGCCACCCTCGCCTCGTACGCGATAAACACGTTCGGTGTGCCTTTCCCGTTCTGGGTCGACCTTCCGTACGTCGTAGCCATGATCGACCTTCCCGAGGGTCCCAGGATGATCTCCAACATCGTCGAGTGCGACCACGACAAGCTGGAGAACGGAATGGAGCTCGAGGTCGTGTTTGATGACGTTACCGACGAGATAACACTTCCCAAATGGCGGCCGGTAGACAAAACAAAGAGGGGGTAGCGAAATGGCGGACGAGCAGGGTGCTTTCGAGAAGGACCAGTTCTTCAAGATCGATATCGAGATGCACATCGTTGGCGACATGACACCTATCGAGTACTTTCCGGGCGTCCAGGCCTGGTGGCAGGGGATCGCGGGGGTCACCCGCCAGTTCCTGCTGGGGATACCCCCTCAATACGTGCTCACCCCCGAGGAACTCACAAAGAGGGCCGAGCCCGAAGCGATAATCGACTGGATGGATACATACGGTATCGATGTCTCATGCATCATCCCCGAGGCGATGATGGACACCACCGGGTATGCGACCCGGTGGGTCACGAACGGGCAGGCGGCCGCTATCTGCGAGCGCTGGCCGGATCGGCTCGTGCTCACCCCGAACGTGGGCCCGGTGAAGATACGCGGGATGAAGAACGCGCTGTGGGAGCTCGAGTTCCTGGTAAAGGAGCACAATGCGCGCATGGTCAAGGTCTACCCGCCCGAGGACCTGCCCATGAACGACCCGCAGATGTATCCGCTGTACGAAAAGGCGGGAGAGCTGGGCATCCCGGTTGCCCTGCACACGGGCTGGTGCTGGGTGCCGCCCGGTGTCAGCTACAACTGCCTGCCTGTGTTACTCGACCAGGTGGCGAGCGACCTGCCGGACGTCAACTTCATCGCGTTCCACGCGGGTTATCCAAACTTCCTCGACCTCGCTCTCTCGGCGGCCATCCATCCGAACATCTACTTCGGGCTGAACCTGCTCGTCCCATGGGCCGCGAACGCGCCCCGGCGGTTCGGCGAGATACTCGGCGAGGCGCTCAGGTGGGTCGGCTCGGAGAGGATCGTATGGGGCACCGACTGCGCGGGCTTCGGCGCCCAGGTTCGGGGCGCGGTGCAGGGCCTGAGAGAGTTCGAGATACCGGAAGACATGTGCGAGGGCTACGGCTACCCGCAGCTCACGGACTCGGACAGGGCGAACATCTACGGATTGAACATGGCGAAGCTCCTGCGCATAGAGCCGGAGCGGAAGGTGGAGGTGTAAGAAGATGCCTGCGAAATCAACGAAAAAGCCTGCCACGAAGGCCGACTTCAAGAACCTTCTGTCCCCCATCCGGATCAAGGACGTCGAGCTGAAGAACCGCATCGCCATGGCTCCGATGAACACGGTGATGTCGCTCGACAACCGGGGTTACGTCAACGAGCAGATCCTGGCCTACTACGCCGCGCGCGCGAAGGGCGGGTGCGGACTCATTATCACCGAGTGCGTGCTGGGCACAAAGCTCGCCGCGAAGTTCCCGTTCACCTCCAACCTGCATTGCTACAGCACATCTTTCGCGCCGGGGCTGGCGGAGCTCGCCGAGACCATCCATGCCTTCGGAGCCCGCACTTTCATACAGATGTCCATCGGCTTCGGGCGGCAGGGCCATGCCCACGACGGCTCCCGGCCGCCGGCCCCTTCGGCCATACCCTATAACGTTCCGTTCGATCTGCTCGCCACCGGGTTCCCGGAGGTGCTCATGAAGTTTCCCGTATTGCTGCCCATGGCGATGGGGAGCCTCCCTTACGAGATGAGCATCGAGGAGATACATGCCGAGCAGGACGAGTTCGCTAACTCGTGCATCTTCGCCGTGATGGCCCAGTTCGACGGCATAGAGCTGCACGCGCCCCACGGCTACCTGGAGCACCAGTTCCTCTCCCCCCGAACGAACAAACGAACGGACCTGTACGGGGGAAGCCTCGAGAACCGCATGCGCTTCCTCGTGGAGGTATATTTGAAAGTCCGCGAGGTGGTAGGCCCCGACTACCTGGTCGGCATGCGGCTGTCCGCCGACGAGCATATGCCCGACGGCGTCACCCACGAGGAAGCTCTGGAGGTCGCCAGGGTGATGACACAACTGGGTGTCGACTACGTGCACCTGTCGGACGGCTCCTACGAAGCACTGAAGTACTTCTTCCCGAGCGAGGACGGCGCGATGCTCGATGAAGCGGCCAACTTCAAGAAGGCCGTACCCGTACCGGTCATGGTGCCTTCCATACACGACCCGAAGAACGCGGAGCAGGCCATAGCCAGCGGCAAGTGCGACATAGTGTCGTTCGGCCGACAGATGTTCGCCGACCCCGAGTACGGCAACAAGGTCGCGGAGGGGCGGCCGCAGGACATCAAGCGCTGCAAGCGGTGCAACGAGTGCCTGATGCGTGCCGAGGTGGGGCTGCCGGTCAGGTGCATCGTGAACAAGAATCTGGGGCGCGAAAAATACATGCCCGAATACTGGCGGCCGGCCGTCAAGACCATGTCGGTCCAAAAGATGAAGGTGCCCGCCAGGCTTCCTGACCATCTGCTCCATCACTGAAGAGGCCGGGATAGAAGCCGGCAAGGAAAGGAGAGCCCGATGCCCGATTACCAGTGTGTGCTCTACGAGCTGGATGGTGAAGTCGCCAGGATCAGCATGAACCGCCCCGACCAGCGGAACGCCATAAACATACAGATGGCCGAGGAACTCCTCGATGCGTTCACCAGGGTCTCGAGCGAGGAAGGTGTGAAGGTGGTGCTTTTCTCGGGAGCGGGCAAATCGTTCTGCGCGGGAGGTGACCTCTCCGTCCTGCCCAGCTTCGACCACTACACGGTGCTGGACTGGATGGGCAAGACGGGCACGGCGATAGTCAGGGCCATCACCGAGAACGACAAGGTCGTAGTGGCCAAGGTCAAAGGCCACTGCATCGCCGGCGGGCTCGAGCTGGCGCTGGCGTGCGACCTTATATACGCCAGTGAGAGGACCAGGTTCGGCGTCACCGAGATCGCAATGGGCATTCTGCCGGGCTGGGGGGGCACGGTGCGCCTGGCGCGCTGCCTTCCCATCTTCCGGGGCAGGGAGATTCTCCTCTCCGGCAAGCGCGACTACACGGCCGACGAGTTTTACGAGATGGGGCTCCTCACACGCGTCTACGCCGAAAATGAATTCGACCAGAAGGTGGACGAGATGGTCGCCGTCTTTTGCGGGAACCCCGCAGACTCACTTCGCATGGGAAAGGCGGTGTTGAACAGATCGTTTGACGGGCTGCCGCTGGACCATGCAATGGCGATCGAGCGCAGCGCCATCGCATGGCTGTTCCACAGCGAGCACGTGACGACCCTTCGGACCGCCGCTCTGCAAGCGTTCGAAGCCATGAAGAACCAGGACCAAGGGAGTTAGACGATGGACTTTTCTTTCACCGAGGAACAGGAGCTCATGCGCGCGACGGTACGCGAGTTCTGCGAGAAAGAGATCACCAGCGAGAAGATACGCGAGTGGGAAGAGACCCGCGACTTCATGCCGCCGGAGGTCTGGGACAAGGCGGCCGCAATGGGACTGTTCGCGGCCTCCATCCCCGAGGAGTACGGCGGCGAATCCGCCGACATGGTAACCGCCATGGTGGGCTTCGAGGAGATATCAAAGGCGTCCACGGCAGTGGCTCTCGGCGTCGGTGCCACCATCGGCTTCGGGACCCGGCCAATCCTGGAGCTCGGCAACGAGGAGCAGAAGCGCGAGTTTCTGCCGCGGATAGCGGAGGGGAAACTCAAGTTCGCCCTGGCGCTCACCGAGCCGGCGGGCGGCACGGATATCCTTGGCGCAATCTCCACCTACGCCGATACCGACGGGGACGACTTTGTCATCAGCGGCCAGAAGATCTACATCACCGGCGCGCACGTGGCCGACTACCTGACGACCGTCGCCATCACCGACCGTGACAACCCCAAGCGCGCGCAGTCGCTCTCCATCATCCTTGTGCCGGCGGAAACTCCAGGCATCGATATCCGCCTGATCCCCAAGGTGAGCACACACTGCTGCGGCTCCTGCGAGATATTCTATGACAACGTGCGGGTGCCGAAGAAGAACCTGCTCGGGACGCTCAACAACGGCTGGTACGACGTGCTGGGCACGCTCAACCCCGAGCGCATCGGGGTCGCCATGATATCGGTCGGGCTCGCCGAGAAGGTGTTCGAGGAGTGCCTCGCCTACTCAAAGCAGCGCGAGGCGTTCGGCAAACCCATCGGGCAGTTCATGATAATCCAACATTACCTGGCGGACATGGCCGTCGGCATAGAGAACGCGCGCAACCTCGTCTACAAATGCGCATGGCTCGCCGACAACGGCAAACCCTATCACGTGGAAGCGACCATGGCCGGGCTCTACGCCTCCCAGATGGCGCTCGATGCCGCGACCGTGGGCATGGAGATATTCGGGGGCTACGGGGTGACCATGGAGGCCGATATCCAGCGCTACTGGCGAGATTCGCAGCAGATGGTCTTCAGCCCGATTTCGAACGAGATGAGCAAGAACTTCATCGCGCAGTGCTACGGCCTGCCGAAGTCGTTTTAACAGGTCCGCGAGTACCAGTTCGGCGTCAGGCGCCCTGCGGTGAAAAACCGTTGATAAAACGGCCCGACAGAACGCGGCGGTGTGCCTGACAGCGTCACCGGTAAGACAAGGGGGAGGCATCATGGGTTACGACGCGCTCTTTGAGCCGATCACTATCGGGGATGTCGAGATCAAGAACCGCATAGCAATGGCCCCTATGAACATGGTCTACTCCAACCCGGAAGGTTACAACTCCGAACAGTGGCTGGCCTGGTACGCCGCTCGCGCGAAGGGCGGGTTCGGGCTCATCATCACGGACTGCGTGGTGGTGAACCCTTACTACTGGCGCGCCTCCGACCACGTGAACCCGCATCTCTTCACCGACGAGAGGCACGGCCGCGGGCTGGGAATGCTGGCCGACCAGATCCATGCCTTCGGAGCAAAGACCTTTATCCAACTCAGCCCGGGCTTCGGCCGCCAGGGACACGCGTCGAGCGCCTCGCCGCACGAGCCTATCGCCGCTCCCTCCGCGATCCCCATCAAGATAGACCTTCGGAATTTCAGCAAGGGTTGGATGAGGCAGATGAAGCGGCTGTCGCCGGAGCTTGCAGAGGCCGCCGGCGCGCTGGAGGCGCTCAAGCAGATGAGCGATGAGCAGTATGCCGAGCTCGAGAGTTCGCTTATCGATTTCGTGAGGCAAACCGACCCGGAGTTGCTCAAGGTCGTCTACGGGGAAGTCCCGCGCGAGCTCGAGATCGCCGAGATAGTCTACCTCGAGGAAAAGATGGCCGAGATGTCGTTCGAAGCGCTGCGCTACGGGTTCGACGGCGTGGAGATCCACAGTCCGCACGGCTACCTGATACACCAGTTCCTCTCGAACCGTTCGAACAAACGCACCGATGAGTACGGCGGCTCTCTGGAGAACCGGGCGAGGTTCCTCCTGAACATCATCAGGAAGACGCGCGAGCGGATCGGGCCGGACAGGGTGCTGGGAGCCCGCTTCTCGGGCGACGAGCTCATGCCGGACGGCGCGACCAACGAGGAGATGCGCGAGTTCGTGGCGATGGCGGCAAATGCGGGCCTGAGCTACGTAGACGTCTCGCAGGGTTGCTACGAGAACCCCGGCGCCTTCGCACCCGACGGAGAGGCCGAGATGCTCAAGTACGCCCCCGGCTTCAAGGAAGCGTCGGGCGGGCTCCCGGTCGTCACCCCGACGTTCATGACACCCGGGACGGCCTCCGCTGCCATAAGCGAAGGCAAGACCGACATGGTGTCGCTGGGGCGCCAGGCGACCGCCGACCCGTTCTGGCCCGCGAAGGTGAAGGCCGGCCGCGAGAAGGATATAGTCAAGTGCATCAGGTGCAACCTCTGTTATATGAACCTGTTCGAGCACAAGTGGCTTCGCTGCGAGGTGAACCCGACGGCCGGATTTGAGAAGTACCTGCCGGAGCTGTGGCGGCTTAACGCGCCCGACATCAAGAAGAAGGTCGACAAGTTCATGAAGCGGGCCGAGGGGCTCTTTTGAACCAGGATCAAACCCGCCGGATAAGGAGGAAGTAACATGAGCAGCGTCCTGGGCGACATTCCGAGGAAGCACGCACGCCTCAACCCCGACTGGGAATGCGTGGTGTGTGAGGACGTTCGCCTGAACTGGAGGCAGTTCAACGAGCGCATCAACAGGCTGGCCAATGCCCTTGCCGGCAGGGGTGTCGAAAAAGGCACCAAGGTGGCGATCCTCGCCCTCAACTGCCACAGGTATCTCGAGATCTACTACGCCGTCGCGAAACTCGGCGCGGTCGCGGTACCGCTTAACTTCCGGCTCTCCGGCGAGGAGCTGACGTACGTAATAAACCATTCGGACGCGGTAGTGCTAATGGCCGACACAGGTTTCATGGAGGTTGCGAAAACAATCCTGCCTGGCCTGCAGAACATCAAACTACGGATCACCCTCAACAGCCCGGAGGAAGGCTGGCTCGACTACGAGGAGTTGCTCTCCACGGCGTCCGATTCCGAACCCGAAGTCGAAGTCGACGAGGACGACCTCTGCCACCTCCAGTATACGGGAGGGACCACCGGCCTCCCGAAGGGCGTCATGCTCACGCACCGCAAC
>PMDX01000163.1 GCA_003154635.1 Actinomycetota bacterium
GAGGGGGGAGGGTCGGGGTGGGGGTGGCGATATCGTCACTATAGACCACGGCGTCATCATCGTCGCCACCGGTGGTAACGAGTACGAGCCCAAGGAAGGCGAGTACGCATGGGGCTCCGACCCGCGCATCATCACGCAGGTCGAGCTCGAGCGGCGCATCGCAGAGGACCCGGAGTCTCTCGCCGGGGTACGCGACGTCGTCATGGTACAGTGCGTGGGCTCGCGCAACGACGAGCACGCGTACTGCAGCAAGATCTGCTGTAGCGTCGCGGTCAAGAACGCGCTCGCGCTCAAAGAGCTCAATCCCGATACGTCCGTCAACGTCTGCTATCGCGACATGCGCACGTACGGGTTCAAGGAAGACGCATACATGAAAGCCCGCGAGGGCGGGGTCAACTTCATCCGCTTCGAGAAAGACGAGCCACCGAAGGTCGATATCAGCTTCGGCAACCCGCGCGTGATAGTCGCCGACCAGAACGTGCGCGGCGAGGACGTTGTGCTGATGCCCGACCTCGTCGTGCTCTCGACGGGCATCGTCTCGAACCCCGATGCCGCCGAGCTCGGGCCGAAGCTCAAGGTACCGCTGACGAGCGACGGCTTTTTCCTCGAGGCCCACGTCAAGCTGCGCCCGGTGGATTTCGCCACTGACGGGATATTCCTGGCCGGCCTTGCCCACTACCCCAAGACGATCGCCGAGAGCCTGACCCAGGCTGCCGCTGCCGCCGCGCGCGCCGAGAGCATCCTCGCCAAGGACAACGTCGTCACCGAGGGAGTCGTGGCCTGGGTCGACCCGAAGGTCTGCTCCGGCTGCCGCGCCTGCGTCAGCCTCTGCTCTTACGAGGCGATAGACTTCGACGAGGAGAGGGGAGTCGCCGTGGTCAACAGGTCGCTCTGCAAGGGGTGCGGCGCTTGCACAGGCGCATGCTCCTCCGGCGCAAACCGCCTCCTCGGCTTCAAGCCAAAGCAGATCATCGCCCAGATCAAGGCAGCCTGCGGAACGCTCTAGAAACGCTACAGCCTGACAAACGAATAGAGCCCATGACGGTCACTCTATTGACGGGAAACTGGTTTCTGACTGACCGGTGGTCAATTCGCGTTTTGGTTATCTCCCTTCAGTAAGGGGAGAATGTATTCCAAGGCAAAGCAACCACGGAAATTCGTTCCAGGACAAGTTGGCTGTAGATAATTTTGCTGCAAACTATGGTCGAAATGGGCTAATTTAGGTAGAATTGGCTTCCCTCCATTCGTGAGGGTGCAGACCGCAGGTGTTCGACCCGGGACGTGCACAATGAATCCATTAGCTGAAGAATTGAACGCTACAATAGAATCGGCCAACCCGTCGATGTACTCGGTGCTTTCGGGGCTCGGCCGTCAGTTGTTTTTCCCTAGAGGCATCCTGACGCAGACCGCCGAGGCGCGCGAGAAAGCCGACCGTTACAATGCGACTATAGGCATCGCAAGGCAAGGCGGGCACGCCATGAACCTGCCCGCCATAATGGACATGGTTCCGGGTTTGAGCGCCGATGAGGCGCTTGATTACGCGCCATCCACAGGGAATGCGGCGCTACGCCGCCGCTGGCTCGATGACATGTTCGCCAAGAACCCGTCGCTGGCCGGCAAAGAGGTGAGCCTTCCCGTCGTCACGAGCGGTGTCACACACGGGTTGACAGTCGCGGGTGAGATGTTCGTCGACCCGGGCGACGTCGTCCTCGTGACCGACAAGTTCTGGGGCAACTACAACATGGTCTTCGGGGTCAGGCGCGGCGCGGACGTACGCAGGTTCCCGCTGTTCGTGGACGGGGGAGCGAGCTTCGACGTCGGTGGCATGGCGGCTGCGCTTGGCGCGGCTCTCGCCGAAAAGGGCAAGGCGCTCGTCCTGCTCAACTTCCCGAACAACCCTACCGGGTACTCGATCCGACGCTCCGAGGCCGGCGAGGTGGTCGACGCGATATGCTCTGCCGCCGGGCCCGGACGCGAGGTTGTCGTCGTCCTCGACGACGCTTACTTCGGTCTGTACTACGACGATGAGTGCCTGGCCGAGTCGCTGTTCGGCCTGCTTGCAGGCAGGAGCGAGCACGTGTTTCCCGTCAAGCTCGACGGGGTAACCAAGGAAGAGTACGCGTGGGGTCTTCGCGTCGGATTCATCACGTTCAGTGCGGTGGCCGGCGGTAAGGAGAAAGACCTCTATGCCGCTCTAGAGAAAAAAGCCGGCGGAACCATAAGGGGCAACATATCCAACTGCTCGCAGCTCTCCCAATCGGTCGTGCTCGCCGCGATGGACGCCCCCGGGTTCGCGGAACAGAAAAGAGACAAGTTCGAGCTGATGCGCGCAAGGGCTCGCAAGGTTATGGACGTGCTCGAGAAACCCGAGTACGCCAGGGTCTGGGAGCCGTACCCGTTCAATGCCGGGTACTTCATGTGCGTGCGGCTAAAAGACCTCGACGCCGAGGCATTCCGGGTGCGACTGCTCGAGCGTTACGGGGTCGGGGTGATTGCCGAGGGCACCGACATCAGGATCGCGTTCTCGTGCCTGGAGACGGAGGAGATTCCCGATCTATTTGATATAATGTACAGGTGCGCCACAGAGATGACCGATCAGCCCTGATCCAAACGAAACCTGCCTGGTCCTTGTGAGCTGTCGCCTGCGGAAGAAGGAGCGTCAAATGGGCCAAGATAACACTATATACTTTCTGGATGTAACCAACCGGGACGGGGTCCAGACCTCGCAACTCGGACTCGCGAAGATCGAGAAGACCATCATCAACATGTACCTGGACCAGATGGGGATCTTCCAGAGCGAGGCGGGCTTCCCGACCACCAACCACGAGACCAACTATCTGCGCGGTAACCTCGGGCTCGTGGATATCGGCGCAATCAAGAACCTGCGGATAGCGGGCTGGCTGCGCGCCATCAAGGCCGACATCGAACTGGCCAAGGAAATGGTGCCCGAGATATCGCACGTGAACATCTCTATTTCGACCTCGCAGCAGATGATCAATGGCAAGTGGCAGGGCGAGAGGACGCTGGACGACGTGATCAAGATGATGACCGACGCCCTCGACCGCGCCCTCGAGATGGAATATGAGAGCGTGGCGGTCAATGCCGAGGACGCCTCGCGCACGTCGATGGAGGACCTCGTCAAGTTCGCCCATGCGGCCAAGGATCACGGAGCAGTCAGGGTGCGCTATTGCGATACGCTTGGCTACGACGACCCGTTCACTCTTTACGACAGGATTAAGCTCCTCGCTGAGGAGGTTAACATCGACATCGAGCTCCATTGCCACAACGACCTCGGCATGGCCGTCGCATGCTCTGTCGCCGGCGCGATGGGGGCGATAGACGGAGGCGTCGATGCTTACGTCAACACCACTATTAACGGCATCGGCGAGCGCGCCGGCAACGCCGACCTCATCTCGTGCCTCCTGGCACTCAAGAAGTCGAGCGGCATCGAGGGCCGATACAAGGTAGACCCGGGAATAGACATGACTTACTCCTGGCGTCTGGCCAAGTATTCCTCGTACGCGTTCGGCGTGCCGATACCGATCAACCAGGTCGGTGTGGGCCGCAACGCGTTCGCGCACGAGTCGGGGATCCACGCCGACGG
>PMDX01000134.1 GCA_003154635.1 Actinomycetota bacterium
GGGTTGTATCGGAGCCCCTCGAGCGTGAGCTTGTAACCGAACAGGAGTGAGAGTGGGAGACAAGCGCGACCACCTACTCCGTTACCGTATCGACCTTACCGGACTTCCTCTTGCCCGTGATCCTGATCACCACGCGATTGGGAAGGCAGATAATGCTCTGGCCGTCTGAGTCGATCCAGCCCACGCCTATGCATATCTTGTCCCTGCAGGCGCNNAGGCGCTCTCGACCATCCGCACCCTGCCATCCTTCACCTCGAAGGTGCTGGGGCCCTGCCAACCATTTACGGTAATGGTCCTTGCCGCCTGGCCGGAGCCGAGGGTCACGCGGCGCACTTCTCTGCCGTTTACTTCGATGACGGCGAGCGAGCCCTTCTCTCCGGCGTTGGCACGGGATACGAACATAATCGACCCACCGGCGGCAACCAGCACCAGGAGCACCGCCAATATATCCCCGACGCGTAACTTCCAGGTCTTTGTACGGGTTCTTCTACTCAAAGCCGGTATTCTCCAGATGCCTCCTCCAACGCCGCTATTGTACTGCTAGTCACGTCTTTCTTGCAGGCTTGATCGGCGTTTGCCGCGCGCTCGTAGCCTGCCCTCTCCATGTCACTTCCAAACCTCGCGTCTTCCCGTTGTCTGAGGGCAATTGTTCTGCATTGCCAATCCACCAGACATTGTCTTCCGCTTTCAAAGGCTCAAGGCGGGTGAGCTAACACGTGCACTTCCCAGGCAGTGAATTCTCGATAGCATAGACCGGAACTTGAACAAGAGCGTGGTTCAGAGCCTTGAAACGGTTAGTTAGTCCACGATTCCGCCTCTCCTGATGTCGGATCACCTTGAAATGTCGGAATTGGATATTCTTTGGGAGCGAGCATGCTGTCGAAGAGATCCCAATGCGCATATGATCAGAAAAAGGCAGAGAAAAATTACTATTACGCCAAGATCTGTTTGTGGCGTGTTCGTCCGCGCGCGGGTCGGCGTAGCGGGTCGCGAGCGCGCTGCAGAGGAGGCGGGAACCGAAGTAACCGTGCTCCGCCGAGGCAGCCTTCGAGTCATTCGGGTCATTGTCGTGGCTACTGTCGTAGATGACAAATACGAGTGCCGCCAGGGCGNNGAGCGTCTTGAACGTGCATGTCACGACTTTCTTACTGGCTTTGCGATGGACGGTGGCTGTTATCGTGTCTCCCTTCACTGTATAGGAACCCGTCCACAAGGCTCCAACACCCATCGCATACTCAGAGATGCCGCCGCCGGGCGCACCCGTCTCGGCCGCGGATAGATTAAGCAATAGCGCAGCATCCAGGGCCTGGTAGCCCCCGTTGACGTTGCCGGGAGGGTAAGGGGGCTTGGGCTTAAGCTTTTTTAGTGCGCCAAGGACCGTGTATGGCATGCCTGCAGAGCCTCGATTGCCAGCACCGCAACCGGCGATCGCGAAGCTGGTCGTCAAGACCAGCAACAACACCGGTAACATGGCGATGGATTGCCTCGCCTTGGTGTGTATCCACGTATTTCTTTCGGATTCTCTCGCGTGGGTTCGCATTCCAATACTGTCTGACGACGCACTAATCCGTTTCGGTTTCAACCGGCATCTCCCATGTTCGCCGCTAGACGCCGGCCTGACTACATCTGGCGCATATGCCGAAGATCTCGATGGTGTGACTCACGTCCGTGTAACCGAGCACCTGGGAAGTTTGTTCGACCCATTTCTCGACCTCCGGACCATCGATCTCCGCGCTCTGTCCGCACCGATTGCAAACTATATGATGGTGGTGTTCACTACTTTTACAATGGCGGTAAACAACTTCGCCCGAGGGGGACTTCAGCGCATCGAGGACACCATCTTTGGCGAGAATCTGAAGGTGCCTGTATACTGTCGTCAACCCCACAGGAATTCCTGCGGACCTCAGGTTCGCATAGACGTCCTGCGCGCTCTTGAACGTCTCCGTTGAATCAATGGCCTGCAACACAGCTTCCCTCTGATGCGTGTTTCGGGTTCTCTTCCGCGACGAATCGGGTTGGTCTTCTCTCATCAATTCACCACCTCCTCCAACTGCAGGGCCCTGTTTTGCCTGTTTTTGATTGCCGGCCCGATAATACGAGAAACAATGTAGACAAAGAAGCTTATCCCGGTAACGAAAACGGTCGGCTTGATGCTAGGGAACTGGAGACTTGCGATCAGCCCTCCGTCCGCTGCCACCAGCGCGATCAAGATCGAAAGACCGGCTATCGCCAGCGGGCTCGAGGAAAACCGTCGGGCGGCGGCCGCGGGGGCGATTGCGAGGCTTAAAACCAGCAGCGTTCCAACCACCTGCGCCGCCCCGGTGACAGTGAACGCGAGGACCACCAGGAAAGCGATCGAGAGGATCCGTTCCGGCACGCCCCGGGCGGCGGCCACTTCCGTGTCGACGGAAGCGAAGAACAATGGCCGGTAAATGGCCACGATTGCGATGATCACTGTAATCCCGATCACGAGCAGTAGAATAAGCTGGCTGTTGCTCACACCGAAAAGATCGCCGAAGAGGATATTGGTCGCGGCGGTCGCAAAACCATGATAGAAACTGAGCAGCAAGACGCCCAGGCCCAGCCCTCCGGCCAGTATCACGCCAATTGAAGAGTCCCTGTCGCTCTCACGGTCTCCCAGCGTGCCGATCAGCAGGGCGACAACCAGGGCTCCACACAAGGCTCCAGCGGGTGCATTGCCTGCCACGAGCAGGCCTGCCGCTGCGCCGGTGAAAGCAAGTTCGCTCATGCCGTGAACCGCGAAAGACATTCCGCGCATGATAACGAAAGGCCCAATCAGGCCACACGTTACGGCTACTATAGTACAGGCTAGGAGAGCATGTTGCGCGAACGGTAGCTGGAGGTTGTTAAACAGGCCCACGGTGTCCCTCGTTTTCCATGGCGCTAAGCAGCCTGCATTTCTCCTCGTCCATCAAATCCATCAGCGCGCCGCCATGCGAGGTAACGACTTCAATCCTATCGCCGAGGCGGGCTGCGACCACCGGTATGCCGTACAGTTCGCTCAGGCGCTCACTCGTGAACACCTGTTCGGGCGTGCCGACGGCCCATTGCCCGTCAACCAAGTAGACCACCGAGTCAACGTACGGCAGTACAGGGTTGATCTCGTGGGTGACGAAGACGACTGCGGTCCCGGCAGCCACACGTCGCGCGTCGATCAGCGATGCGACCGCGTCCTGGCTGGCGGGGTCAAGCGATAGAAGCGGCTCATCGCAGAGAAGAATCGCTGGATCGCCTGCCACTGCCTGTGCTATCCTCAGCCGCTGCTGCTCCCCTCCCGAAAGCTTGCCCAGGGGCGCGTTGGCATAAGTCTCGGCTCCAACCGACCGGATGGCAGCATCCACTCGGCTTCGCGTGGTGACAGCCGGAAGCGGAACTCCCGGCCTGTGGCCGTCGATACCAAGTCGGACCAGATCGCGCCCCCGCACCGGCGACTGGGAGTCGAATTTCCGCTGCTGCGGAATGTAGCCGATCTTCGAGCTGCCCCGCCGGGGTGCCCGGTTCAACACTTCAACTTTACCGGACGATAGGGGTTGCAACCCGAGAAGGACCTTGAGCAGAGTTGTTTTACCGGCGCCGTTCGGGCCCAACACGGCAAGGAATTCGCCCTTCTTCAGGGAGAAAGTCAGGCTGTCCCACAGCCGGTGTCGCCCGAAGCTCAAGGTTGCATTATCCAACCGGACCACTTCATCCCCGTGCGGTCCTCCGTCTGTGCCTGCCCGCCAAGCTCTTTGGTTCCTCAGCATTTTCAACCACCGAGTGCCTTGAGGATCGCTCTTGTCTGGTCGAGCTGCCACTGCTGGTAATGCTCTCCAGGTCTCGGGAGAGTCTCGGTGATGCCGACCACCGGCACGCCGTACTTCAAGGCCAGGGAGCGGACGCGCTGAGTAACCGGGCTCACAGCCTGCCTGTTATAGAGAAGCATGCGTATCTTCCGACTCGTTATCAGGTCATTCATGGCGCTGGCGTCAGCGGGACCGGGGTCGTTGCCGTCTTCAATGGCCTGCGCGAATCCCGGTGGCGATACAACCCGCAACCCGGCTTCATTGAGCAGGTATCCGGGCACCCGCTCCGTGTAGGCAACCGGGGCCCCTTTGTATCTGGCCTTGATCAGGTTGATGACTTCCATGACCGGCTGAAGTGACGCGTCGAAACTCCCGAGGTTGGACCTGTAGGCCGCCGCGTTTTTCGGGTCGGCATTTTCCAGGGCAGTTTCGATTGCCCCGGCGACATCCGGCACCTTCGAAATCTCGTACCAGAAGTGCGGATTGGGGTTTGCGCCTCCGGCCCGCATCACCTTCTGGACCGACACCACTATCGGGTGTGTACCTGAGGAGCTCAGAAGGCGGTTCATGAAGTCGTCATAGCCCGCGCCATTCAACACGACTATCTTGGCAGTCGAGACCGCAGCGGCGTCGTTTGCGGTCGATTCGTAGAGGTGCGGATCGGCGCTGGGACTGGCTATTATCGATTTCGCGGAAACGTGTCCCGCACCGATTTGAGATACGACATCGCCCCAGAAATTCTCGGCTGCGACCACTTTCACCAGCCCGTTTCTCGCGCTGCCACCAGCACCCGGGCTGCCCCTGTCGCTCGTGCAAGAACTGGCGAACAGCAAAACAATGACAGCGAGGGAAACAAGGGCGAACGGCAGGAAAACCCTGGACCCCGGAAAACCTCTCACGCGCGACTTGCTCATATACATAATGATAACGGTTTCGGTATCTAACTACAAATCACACGGCGATCTATTTTCGATGTTGCCAGAGATCCTCAACAGGTGGAGGACGCAAGCAGCAAAGGAGATATCGTCACCGGTTCCGCCACCGTCATCGAAGCGATGGGGGCCGGCAAGACAGCCGCGGCAGCCATGGACTCCTACATGCGCCGGTGAGCATCCCGTCAGGGATAAGACCGGACCGCCCTATCGGCCTATCCGGCCTGCTTTTGGAGCTTGTGTGCGGCGTTGGGAGGTACTATTTCGTGGATCTTTCTCTTCCCGGCGATGACGTTGTCGATCTCCTCGAGGAAGGTCTGGTAGTCAGAGTCATCGATTTCGTCAGTCTTCAACTCCATGGCTTTGAGCAGGTGATACCTCGCCTTCTGCGGGTCTTTCTTGAAGAAGAAGTAGATGGATGCGAGGTTGAACTGCAGGGCGGAGGAGTCAGGGTTGTATCGGAGCCCCTCGAGCGCGAGCTTGTAACCGTCATTCACGCGCCCAAACCGGGCGAGCATCCAGCTCGCGTAGTAGTACGCCATCGTGTAGTGCGGATCGAGCCGCGTGATCAACCAGAAATACGGAAATAGCGCCTGCTCCCTGAAGACATTCTCATGCAGGTAGCCGTGATGGATGCTGTCGGTCTTCGACCACAGGTTTGCCGCAAGCGATTGCCGCATCCCTCCCAGGAGGTTCAGAACGGACCTGGCGGTGTCGTACGGCGAGCTCTGGTCGATTCCGCTGCTTGAAGCGGAAGAGGAATTGAGCGAGTACTGAACGAACACCGCTCCGGCAAGCATGACGACTATCACCGCGATCGCCATGCCGGTCGACACCATCCGGTCTCCTGGACCGCTCCTTCTCTTCATCAGAGGTCTTTGCTCCTGAACACCAGGTACGCCGCCACCATGAAGATCACGACGAACAGGAGTGCGTACGCCGTGAGCCGTAACATGTAGGCAGCGCCTGCGCCCCCGCCGTAGCCGACCGGCTGGGACAGGTTGAAGTCCTCGAGATTGGGGATGACGTAGTATAAGGCCCAGGTGAATACCTTGCCCACCCCGAAGGCGCCCTCGACCAGCTTCTGGTGCAGGAAACCGGTCTTTACATGGCATACGAGGTAGAAGAGCACGGCGGCGAACGCGTTTACCGGCACGGTCGCGAAAGTGGAGAGCATCACGCAGAAAGCGGCTATGACGGCACATTCGAGGAACACCGCGAACACACCCTCGAAGATCAGTGGGGTGAAGACGTGCAGTCGTATGAATATCAGCAGGACTATCTCAAGCCCCATCACGAGGAGTATCGCGGCGATCGACACCATGATTCCCAGGTATTTCCCCACGAGGTACTGGAGCCTGCTGACCGGCTTGGAGAGTATGTTGTAGATGGTCCTGCGCTCTACCTCGCCGGGAATCTGGCTCACCGACAGGATGACGGCCAGCACCACGCCGAAGAGCGAGGTGAGGCTCAACGAGATGTCTCTGAGGAACTGGGCGCGGGCGCCGAGATCGAAAGTAGGCAGGAGCGGTGACAGTGCGACAATCGCAAGCCCGAAGAGGAATACGACATAGAATACCTTCTTCCGGGCCGCGTCCTTGATGACGTTGACTGCAATCGAAAGAACGTTTTTCAACCGGCCGTCTCCCTGATAGTCTCCAGGAACAGCTCCTCCAGTGAAAGCCGGAGCGGCGTTGCCGAGATCATCTCCATACCCAGGCCGTGCGCCGTTTCGAGCGCGCGGAACGTAACGTCGGTTTCCACGTCCACGACCGTCCTGCCATCCGATTGCTCGACGTCACTGGCAACGGGGATGAGCGCGTCCAGCGCGGCGGGGTCTTCACCTTTGAAGATTATCCGGGTCATTCCACGCACGGCGAGAAGGTCGTCGAGCCTGCCCTGCTTCACCGTACGGCCCATGTTGACGATGCTGACGCTGCTGCAGATGGTTTCCACCTCGGAAAGCTGGTGGCTCGAGAGAAAGATCGTCTTGCCGCGTTCCCTGAGCTGAAGGAGGATGTCGCGCACCTCTTTCTGGCCGAGCGGGTCCAGGCCGCTCGACGGCTCGTCCATGATAACCAGGTCCGGGTCGTTCAGCAGCGCCTGCGCGATGCCGAACCGCTGCAGCATGCCCTTTGAGTACTTGTCGAGCGTCAGGTGTGAGTCTTGCCTCAGGCCGACAAGGTCCAGCAGCTCGGGAGTGCGTTTAGCGAGAAGGCGGTGCTCGAGGCCGAAGAACTTCCCGTACAACACGAGGCCTTTTTCCGCTGTGAGGAAGTTGTAGAAGTAAGGTTGTTCGGGAAGAAATCCGAGGCGTTCGTGAGCCTTTCGGTCCCCCAGGGGGCATCCGAGCAGCGACCCATTACCCTCGTCGGGGAACACGATGCCGAGAAGGACTTTGATGGTCGTTGTCTTGCCGGCACCATTAGGACCAAGCAGGCCGAAGATGTCGCCTCTCGTGACATCCAGGGACAGGTCCTCGACGGCCACCTTCCGTTTCATTCTCAGGCCGGTTCGGTATGACTTCTTGATATTATTAAGGGTAACCGCGGGCTTTTCCAAAGTAGTCTCCATAAGGCGCGCGAGGACCGTTTAATTATACCAGAGGTCCAATGCGCGGACCCAGCCGGTCTAGTGCCATTCAAGCTCAGGCAAAGTTATGACGCCCATCAATTCCAATTGGTTACATGCGGGAGTGCCGGTTGACGTAATGCAATGATAACAGGCGACAAATCCTTTATAATCGGGGTGCAGTATCAAACAAGATCGATGGAGGGTTACTTTGTGTGAATCGAACGTCTACCTCCGTGATGACAACGGTGACGAGCTTGTAATGGAAGACGCGGTTCTTGTCGAGAGGGAAGGCAACCACGTCCACGTAACCGATATCCTCGGTGACAAAAAAGAGTTCATCGGCGACCTCGAAGAAATCACTTTCCTCGATCACCGCATCGTCATCCGCAAGTAAAGGGGCTCGGGGGGGCTCGGGTACGTTTTTTCCTCGAGGTCCTCGTGGAAAGAGCGACATGTTTCAGATTTAAGTCCACTGCGGAGTTCTACGGAAAAAAGTACCCCTCGCCCTGCACTTCAAGATAATGAGAAGACCGTGGTCGGGGTTTCTTTTTGCGTGGATGCGTCAGCGGGGCCAGACACCGGGGTGTCATTGTATTCACTACCCAAATCAAAAGAACTAACCACGCCAACCCGACCAAAGGCCCGCACAACGCCAACGAATTATCCAAACACGAATGAGACGTGGTAGGGGTCCCCATAGTCAATCCAGAACCAACAACAAAACACTCCACGATGGGGGTAGCGAAAGAGTCTAACGAGTAAACGTAAAACACTACTTGAGTGTTGGGGAGAGGACAACCGGGCCTTGGAACCGGGTCCCGATCAAGATCGGCGTATCAGACCTTAATGCGGCAACTCTTGGGGATATTTGGATGGTCCAAATACTTTAACCCTGAGCTGTACCCGGTTGTCCGAACTTGGTACTGGCAACCGACTCTCCCGGCCTTGCCGGGCTTACCGGCTGCCTGTCGGATGAGAAGCGGTACCTCTGGTACTATTCTTGACTCTGGTGGGGAAATAATCAATAAATAACCCCATCTGCGGCCAAAACCGGGAGTTAAACAGCAGATTCGGAGGCTAAACGGAAATATTGAACATATTAGTGGTCACATGTTCAATATTTTCTTAAGCTCGGAGCTCTGGCGGCGGCTCATGGGAATCTTGCTCTGGCCAGGGTCGTTCATCGTCAGCTCGTACGACGAGCTGCCGATGCGAGTGATCGCCTTGACTTTCTGGAGGTTCACGATATAGCCGCGGTGAGCCCTGAAGAATTTTAGAGGGTCGAGCATGCGCTCGAGCTCCGCAAGGGTGTGATTAGTGAGGAAACGGTCGTTATCGGTATGCAGGTAAGTGTACTCTCTCTGGATGTTGATGAAGTTGATGTCATCGACGCTGACGAGATATATCTTGTCGCCTTTCCGCGCCGGTATCTGCGGCCTGGCCGACTCACGATGTGTCGGCCTTTCAGACCTCTTGAGAACAGCCTCGACCCGCGCCATGAGCTCGAGTGCGCTGAAAGGTTTGGTCACGTAATCGTCAGCGCCTCCTCGCAACCCCTGGACCTTTGATTTCTCATCGGCCAGCGCGGTCAGCATTATAACGGGGAGGTCCCTGCTCTTTGGGTCGTCACGCAGCCTCGTAAGCACTTCCCAACCGTCGATCTTTGGCAGCAGAACATCGAGAAGGACGAGGTCCGGGTTGGATTCTTTGATTTTTTTCAGGCCTTCTTCGCCGGTGCTGGCGGACTCGACAAGGTAGCCCTCGAGCCTGAGGCTCTTTGTGATCATCTCGCTGATAAGGGGCTCATCCTCGACTACAAGAACCTTCAGTTTATCTCCGTTCATGAACACGGCTTTCTTTCAGCGGCCAGCAAGCAGACTTTATCCATCTCAGTCATCGCTGGCGAATTTTGCCGCTTCGGTGCGACCGCATACTAACACGGTTCGAGACCGACCAAACCGACACGGTCATTACAGGATTATCCTTCATCGAACGCCACCATGTCAAAAGCACCCGATGTGCTTAACAGACAGGAATAAGCAGTTGTACGGTTAACCAGAATTTAACGCCACAATAAGCACAGGTTAATGCGGCGGAACGATACTCTTTGTAAGTTCAGGTCGGAAGGCGCGAGAAGCGGCCTAATAGAGGAGTCATGAGATGGTAGACGATAACGAGAAAGGTGTTGAGCAGCCACAGGAGGCACAAAGCGCGCCACCGCCGGAGCAGGCCTCCAACGCTGCACCGGCACCGCCCGAGGCCGCGACGGGTCCGGCACCGGAGCCCGGTTCCGAGCCAGGGGCAACAGCGAATGATGCAACAGAGCCTATTGGCGCCGCGGGACAGACAGCGGAGCCTCCGCCGCCGCAAAAAGCAAAGTCACGGTCCGGAGGGACCGGCGGGGTGGAGCGCAACCAGAAGATCCTAATCGGGTTGGCAATCGCCGTTCTCGCGGTGGTTGTAATTGCCGCATGTGTGGGACTTGCCTTCGCTATTCACGGCCCCAGGGTGAACCAGATGGAGCTTAATCGTGGAAGATCGATGCAGCAGTTCCGCCAGCGCGGCCAGCGGTTGATGAACCGCGGACGGCAGCTCCTGAAGAACGGTGAGGCAAACATCGTCCGGGGCAAAGTCACAGCGGTCGACAGCAATAGTGTGACGGTCGACACGGGTAAAGGAAGCCAGACGGTAAGCATCACAGGAAACACAAGGTATCTGGGAGTCGGAAGCACCGGCGGTAACCCGGGCCTGCAACTCACCGTGGGAGAGCAGGTATCGGTCTTCGCGAAAAGAGGCTCAGATGGAAAGCTTGAAGCCGCGTTGATAAGGATCGGCGCCACGACACAGCGGCAGGCTCCAACACAGTAACCGGTGCAATGAGCTAGAAAGAGGAGTTCTTAAGACGACCCGGCCTCGGCCTTCGAACAACCCTCTTTGCCGGCCGAGGCTTCTTTTCGGTCCGCTTCGGCGTAAGCCTCGGTCACGAAGTAGATCGCTCGGTCGAAATAGAGGACGACCCTGTTGTTCAATTCGAGCGCCTGATACAGCTCGAGGTTGGTGCTGAGGAAACCCTCCTGAAGAACGAACAGCCAGATGTGCCGCTTCAGAAGAAGAAGCGCCATAACCACTTCTTCGACATCGTACCCCTGGGTCCGTCTTGCCTCGCCAAGCCGCTTGTAGAAAGCTGCCAGCCTCTCCTTGGGCAGACTGCGCCCCAGGAAATACCCGATGCGATCGCAAACGCTCCCCGCACGCTCACGGAGCTCTTCCCTCGTGACGTTCCAGTAGGACCGTGTGTATGGGGAGGTGGTTACCTCGTCCACCCACTTGTCGGCGATCACGTCCGAATTCTTCTCGATAATCTTAATGAGCTTGGTCGCAAGTACCATGACATTCCCTTCAGAACGGACTGTTGCGCTAACATTCTATTTGAATAGATATTATGTGGCAAATGAACGATATTGCCCTGATCAACGAAGTATCCGCGGCGCGCTCGCGGGCTCTCGTGCAATCGACCGGTCCACCTTGTCGAGGATGGATTTTCCGCTCAGGTTGAAAGCCGCGAAGTAGGAACCTCCCATCGCGTCGGCGAGCCTCCATGCCGGGCTTGGTCTGCCGGATATGGACGTGTGCGGCGCGCTGTCGAGGATTACCGCGTTGATCCCTTTGTCACAGATGTCGCGGGCAAGTTCCAGCGCTTCCGCCATCGGGTCGGACGAACCGAGAGTCACGTTTCCACCACCGTCGGATATCAGAACCATGACAGGAAACGGCTGCGGTTTGCGGGACAGCTCCCTTTCGAGCACCTTGCATCCGAGCGCCAGCCCGTGCGAAAGCGGGGTCGTGCCCCCGGGAGCGAGTTCGGACAGAAGCCTCGTGGCAAGCGCTTTACTTGATGTCGGGCTCATCACGAGTTGCGCGGCGTCATCCTTGAACACGACGAGCCCCACGCGATCGCGTTTCTGGTACGCTTCGACCAGCAGGGACAGTATAGCCTGCCTTGCTGCTTCCAGGCGTTGCATCGCTCCCATCGAAGCGCTCGCGTCAACCACAAAGATGATCGATGCGCCGCATTTGCGCTTTCTGAGTTTGACCCTTATGTCTTCGGGGATTATGTCAGGCCTGCCTTCGGGGTCTCCACCCCGCGCGGCCGAAGCCCGGATCGTCGCGTCTATAGCAATATCCGACGCCAAGCGTGTGGGACCGCTTTTTACAGCGGGTGTCGTGCTCCTGTAGTACCGGCCTCTCGAATCGAGGACCTGTCGCGCTCCCCTCTTGCCCGCGAGGGTACCTTTCGCCTCACGGTCGGGCAGAGAAGTGTCTTCAAACGCGGTTTTGCCCGCGGGCGGCTCCAGTCGCTGCGTTGGGGAGGCGGGAGAATGGAGCCCCTGGCGCTCCTCGAGCGCGGGGGATTTGAACACCATGCCGGGCAGGGGCATGGTCTTTGTCGTCGCTTCCGATATGAGTGACGGGACGTCAAGCCGGCGGCCTGTCCCCGTTCCCAGCGGTCCTCTCGAGACGCGATGGTTGAGGGCGAGCCCGGCCACCTGGCCAACGAGATCGATGGTTACCTCGTCCTGTCCCTCGAGCGCGGCCAGCGCCCGGGCGGCGTGGACCATCGCAATGTCGGCGCGATGCCCGTCGGCGCCCGCCTTTTCGACCAGGTGGGCGACCACTTCGAGGACTTCGTCCGGCGTTTCAATATCTGAATAAGCCTGCCTTGCACTGACAAGTCGGCCGCGTAGCGCTTCCTGCTCGGAGTGCCACCTCGACTCAAACTCGACGGGGTTTTTTCTGAACAACAGGTTGCGCCGCAGTATCTCGGCCCGGTCGGACCTGTCGACACAGGCATCCACCTCGGCGCACAGTCCGAAGCGGTCCTCCAACTGCGGTCTAAGGTCACCCTCCTCCGGGTTCATTGTCCCCACCAGTATGAAGTGTGCGCCGTGCCGGAAAGATATGCCCTCGCGCTCGACGACGTTGATCCCCATCGCCGCGGAATCGAGTAGCACGTCGACCAGGTGGTCTTCAAGGAGGTTGACCTCATCGACGTACAATATCGACCTGTTGGCACGGGCCAGGATTCCGGGCTCGAAACTCTTCTCGCCGTGGCGCAACGCCTTTTCGATGTCGAGCGTGCCCACAACCATCTCTTCCGTCGCGTTCAGTGGGAGTGTGACGATCTTCATGCGGACCCTGCTCGAGGGTAGCGCTCCTTCATGAGCCAGTCGCCCGGTGCAGTAACCGCACAGCGATTCGATGTCTCCGGGGTCGCAGGAGAACGGACAATCAGAGACAACTTCTATCTCGGGGAGCAGGTAGGCGGCAGCCCTCGCGAGAGTCGATTTGGCGGTGCCACGGCGCCCCCTGATGAGCACCCCACCGACTTCATTGGTGACCGCATTGAGCAGTAGAGCACGCTTGATCTGTTCCTGCCCGACTACCGCGGTAAACGGGTAGACCACCTCGTCTCTTTGCAAGTAAGCCCCCATTCGACTATCTTGAGTACCTAAAAAACATACATATTGTGACGCATTCCGATCGAAACTACAATATGTAGAGTAACATGAAAACGAGCTTTATCCATTTAGAAAATGGGATCCGGGACGGCTCGCGCCGCCTCCCGGAGGCGCCCCTGGCGGAAAAGGTCGTAACGTTTGAGTGGTCGAAGTCTTCTTACGTATGGAAAGGGGTTGTGTTTGAACATGTTGGCCCCTTGTGTTAAAATCTTGCGCGATTTGTGTATACGACGAACCAAGAACGCCTAAAAGAAAGCTTGCCTTTGAAATATCCGTGCTCCCTTTTACTGGCCGGGCATTGAGAAGGAAAAAGCACCGGGAGGTTGATAGCATCTTTACGAAGAGGCCAAGAACAGGATTAATACTGGGCGCGGCACTGATCGTGATGCTTGTTCTAACGCTTGCTCCTGCCACTTTCGCCCAGACTCTCGAGCAACAGCGCACCGACGCCAAGACCAACGTCGACCAGCTTCAGCAAAAAATGGAGAGCGCGATGGAGCGTTACAACTACGCCTGCTCAAAGCTCGAGCAGACAAAGGGCGCTATCTCCGACAACAAGGTCAAGCTCACCGAGGCGGAAAAAGAGCTCGCGGCCAACAAGGCAAGGCTCAACAGCCGGGTGCGCGCAATGTACGTCAACCCGCAAAGCAACTTCGTAGAGGTTATTGTCAACGCCAAAGACTTCGACAAGTTCCTGGTAGGTCTCGACCTTGCCAAGAAGGTCGGCCAGAAAGACGCGTCTCTCGTAAAGCAGGTCAAAGACTCAAAAGCGAAGCTCGATGCCGCCCGCGCGGCCCTCCAGGAGCAGAAGGCCGCGCAAGAGTCGGCCAGGCAGGAGATAGCCTCCGCCAAGGCCAACGTCGAGAGCGAGCTCTCGAGCGCCAAGGGCAAGCTGGGCAACATAGACTCACAGATACAGGCGGCACTTGCCAGGCGAGCGGCGGAAGCGTCAGCGGCTTCCACCAACAGCAGGCGAAGTTACGTAGCTTCTTACGACCCGACCGCGCGCCGCAGCGTGCCACCTGGAACGCCTCACGGTGGCGTCGTCGGCGTCGCTTACGCCCAGCTGGGCAAGCCTTACGTATGGGGCGCAGAAGGTCC